>JBBRRK010000017.1:0-29660 GCA_038200765.1 Nitrospirales bacterium | reverse complement strand
TGCAGAGAGAGTTACCCTTGTGAGCCCACCAACGGGGATTGCGGCATCCGGTTCCCGGGAAAAAGAGCGCCAGGAGCCCAAGGCGAGGCGTGCAGCCCTGTGAACAGAGACCTACGGAATTTCTATCTCTGGATTTGGGTTACTATTGACGCGTGGAAACACGTGGTGATAGGATTAAACATTATTCCTCCTGATTTTTCAGAATGTTCTGAGCCATTGTGTGGGTCGTGTCTAGTCTAAATTGGACTGGCTGCAGCGCACCCTATTTTATGCTGACTCCTCTGCCTTGTTCTTGCTGGCGGGATGGAGGGAGGTTCCGTCATGAAGCTCACAGGTGCTGAGATCCTCATCGAATGCCTCAAACGGGAAGGCGTGAAGACGATTTTTGCGCTTCCTGGTGGTGTCGTGTTGAAGATTTTCGACATGCTCCATCAACAGAAGGATATTGAAGTGGTTCTGACTCGCCATGAGCAGGGCGCGGGCCATATGGCGGAAGGCTACGCCAAGGCGACCGGAAAAGCCGGAGTGTGCCTTGTGACCTCTGGCCCCGGCATGACGAACGTGATCACGGCGTTGGCGGATGCCTACATGGACTCCGTGCCGGTGGTCTGTTTTAGCGGACAAGTTCCCACGAGCTTGATTGGGAATGATGCGTTCCAGGAAGCGGATAACATGGGATTGAGTCGTCCCTGCACCAAATACAACTTCCTGGTGAAAGATGTGAAAGATCTAGCGGTCACAATTAAGGAAGCCTTCTACATTGCGACGACTGGGCGGCCAGGGCCGGTATTGGTGGATATTCCGAAGGACGTGTCGATGGATAAGGCGGAATTTACTTATCCGAACTCCGTCTCCATCCGTAGCTACAACCCGGTGTATGAAGGGAATAAGTGGAAGATCAAGCAAGCAGCCGAAGCCATGACGAAGGCAAAGAAGCCGGTGCTGTATGTCGGCGGCGGCGTCATCTTCTCGGGCGCATCACAAGAATTATTGGAGCTGGCCGAGCTGACTCATATGCCAGTCGACATGACCTTGATGGGACTTGGGGCTTTCCCTGGCGAGCATCCCCAGTCGATGGGCATGTTGGGGATGCATGGGACCTATTGGGCGAATATGGTCATGCATTATTCCGATCTTGTCGTGGCCATCGGGGCACGGTTTGATGATCGTGTCACCGGAAAGGTCTCCGAGTTTTGTCCACATGCCAAGGTGATCCACATCGATATCGATCCGACCTCGATTCGGAAGAATGTCAATGTCGACATTCCGATCGTCGGCGACTGCAAATTGGTGCTCCGTGAGTTGATTCAGATTCTTCGTGTCACGGTGAACGGCGATCAACGGGAATTGCGCAAGCCCTGGTGGAATCAGATTCGCGAATGGCAACAGGCGAACCCTCTCGCCTATCAACAAGAAGCCGATGGGCCGATCAAGCCGCAACATGTTATTCAGCGACTGTATGAACTTACGAAGGATCGAGATCCGATCGTGTCAACCGATGTTGGGCAGCACCAGATGTGGGCCGCTCAATATTTTAAGCTGGCGAAGCCGAATCGCTGGTTGACTTCGGGGGGCCTTGGGACCATGGGGTTCGGATTTCCTGCCGCCATGGGGGCGCAGGCCGCATTTCCAGGCCGGTTGGTCCTCTGCATCGCAGGCGACGGTAGTATTCAGATGAACATGCAAGAAATGGCGACGGCGGTGGTGCATAAGTTGCCGGTGAAGGTCATCATTCTGAACAACCGATTCCATGGAATGGTGCGTCAATGGCAGGACCTCTTCTACGAAGGGCGGTATGCATCGAGCTATCTAGAAACCACACCGGACTTTGTCAAGTTGGCGGAAGCGTATGGAGCGGTCGGGCTCAGGGCCAAGAAGCCATCCGAGATCGAAGCCGTTCTTAAGGAAGCGATTGCGGTCAATAAACCAGTCATCGTCGATGTGCCGACGTATCCCTATGAAAACGTCTATCCCATGATTCCCGCCGGTGGCTGCAACCATGAGATGATTTTGGAAGATCCTCCGGCTTTGAAAAGTAAGCAGTCCGGAGGGGGGCAGGTGGCTCCGAAAGATTCAGACACAATCCTCACCGCATAACCGACGGCGTCGGGAGTCATCAAGGATGGAACACATTATTTCGGTGACCGTTGAGAACAAGTTTGGTTCGTTGTCTCGGGTTGCTGGCCTCTTCAGTGGTCGGGGATTCAACATCGAAAGTCTCTCTGTGGCGCCGACGCTTGATCTCTCCATGTCGCAGATGACCATCGTGACGTCAGGAGACGAGCGGATTATCGAGCAGATCGTGAAACAGCTCAATAAACTTATCGACGTTATTAAAGTTGTGGATCTGAACGAGAGTGATTTTGTCTCGCGGGAAACGGCGCTCATCAAGGTGCATACGCGGCCGGAAGATCGAGCGGAAGCGTTGCGGATCGCCGACATTTTCCGGGCCAACGTCATCGACTCCACGCCGGCGACATACACCATCGAGGTGACCGGGGATCCACGAAAGATCGAAGCGATCATCAACCTGCTTCAGCCCCTTGGGATCAAAGAACTCACCCGTACAGGACGGGTTGCGGTTGCCCGCGAGTCGATCCGGTCGACGGGTATACAGGCGAAAAAGGCTGTCCGCGAATAGACGTCATTTCGAACTCATCGTCCAATCAGTTTCTTAACACGGCTAATACCCCAGGAGCGATCGATGAAGATTTACTACGACAAGGACGCCGACATTCAACAGATCAGGAATAAGAAAGTGGCGGTGATCGGCTACGGCAGTCAGGGGCATGCTCATGCGCTCAACATGAAGGAGAGCGGTGTGAGCGTGGTCATTGGCCTGCGTGAAGGCGCCTCGTGGAAGAAGGCGGAGCAAAGCGGACTGAAGGTCATGCCGGTGGCCGATGCCGTCAAAGTATCTGATGTCGTCATGATTCTCGCGCCTGATGAAGCGCAAGCGGCGATTTATCGGCAGGATATCGCTCTGAATCTGAAGCCGGGTGCCTCTCTCGCATTTGGCCATGGCTTCAACATTCATTTTGGACAAATTGTGCCACCGCCCACGATCAATGTGTTCATGGTTGCGCCTAAAGGACCGGGCCATCTTGTTCGATCGGAATATACGAAAGGCAGCGGGGTGCCGTGCCTGCTTGCGACCCATCAGGACCCAAGCGGAACGACCAAGCAGGTAGGCCTGGCCTATGCCAGTGCGATTGGGGGTGGGCGGGCTGGTGTGATAGAAACAAACTTTCGGGAAGAAACCGAGACGGATCTCTTCGGCGAACAGGTCGTGCTCTGTGGAGGACTCACGTCTCTGATCCAGGCCGGGTACGAGACTCTTGTGGAAGCTGGCTACTCCCCGGAGATGGCCTATTTCGAGTGCCTGCATGAAGTAAAATTGATTGTGGATTTGATCTATCAGGGCGGTATTGCCAATATGCGGTATTCTATCAGTACGACGGCCAAGTATGGTGACATCACTCGCGGCCCTCGGATTGTGACGGAGCAGACAAAGCAGGAAATGAAGAAAATTCTGAGCGAAATTCAGCAAGGGCAGTTTGCCAAAGAATGGGTGTTGGAGAATCAGGCGAACCGTCCGGTCTACAACGCGTTGCTGGCGAAGGGTGAAGCCCATCCCATCGAAGAGGTCGGGGGGCGGCTCCGGGCGATGATGCCCTGGCTGAAGAAGGACCAACTGGTCGATAAGAACAAAAACTGAGGAGTGAGGACTCTGTGGCGGATCGTGCCGTCGGCATCCCGTTTGCCAAAGAAGGGGTGCCCTTCATCGGGGCTGCTGTCGGCGTTACACTGCTAGCAGGATGGCTGGGTTGGATCATTGTGGCTGTCGGGGCGGCGATCCTGACGCTCTTTGTCTCCTGGTTCTTTCGCAATCCATCCCGGGTGATCCCTCAGGGGCCTCGTCTTGTCGTGGCACCAGGCGATGGGAAGGTTCTTGCCATAGAAAAAGAGTTCGAGCCGAGATTCATCAAGGATCCTAGTATCAGGATCACCATCTTCTTGAATGTATTCGATGTGCACATTAACCGGGTGCCCTGTGCAGGGGTCATTGAGGATGTGCAGTACCAACCAGGTTTGTTTCTGGTTGCCAGCAAGCCGGATGCGACGTTGAGGAACGAGCAAAATGCCCTGATGATTCGGACGGTGCAGGGGGCGAAGGTGCTCTGTGTGCAGGTGGCCGGGTTGATTGCCCGACGGATTGTCTGTTGGATCTCGCCGGGAGATCAGGCTGTATGCGGTGAACGATTCGGCTTGATTCGATTTGGGTCACGGATGGATACGTTTCTTCCTATCGGAACGGCTGTCAAAGTTGCCGTCGGCGATCGAGTCATCGGTGGGGAAACCATCCTGGGGGAATTACCATGAAAACCATTGGACTTCGCCAATCATTCGGAAGGGATGGGAAGCGGCGCAAAGCCGCCATGCACTTGATCCCCAACCTTTTTACGACAGGGAATCTCTTGTGCGGCGTGTTTTCGATGCTGTCTGTGTTTAAAGCAGACTATATGGTTGCAGCGGTCGCCATCCTAGTGGCGATGATCTTCGATGTGCTCGATGGAAAGTCCGCACGGCTGACGAATAGTACCAGCCATTTCGGCCTCGAATACGACTCGTTGTCCGACGTGGTGTCGTTCGGGGTTGCTCCCGGCCTCTTGATTTATTCCTGGGCGTTGAGTGGACAGGGCATGTTCGGTATGGCGGTAATGTTCGCCTACGTCGCGATGGGTGCGGTTCGGTTGGCCCGCTTTAATTCGACCGCGGCCGTGCCGGACGGCAAGTACTTTACCGGGCTGGCTATTCCTGCCGCAGCAGGGGTCGTGGCGTCGCTCGTGATTCTCGACCACTATAGTGTCAGAATTGGAACGGAAGTGAAGCCCTTCCTCGTCTTGATTATTACGCTGACGCTTTCGTTCTTGATGGTGAGCACGATCAAGTATCGGAGTTTTAAAGACATGAAGTTCCGCGGCGGTCGGCACATTACCTATCTCGTGTGGGGAATTTTGGCAGTCATGCTGTTGGCCGCATGGCCACAGGTCATGTTATTTGTGGTCTTTGCCGGGTATGCGTTGCTTGGTCCGGCAGAACGGCTTGTCGGGTTGGTGACGAAAATGTTCGTGAAGCGTCCGCTGGCCAAGCCCGAGCAATCGGTAACTGAATCAAAGTTTTAGCGCGCTGTGAGTGTGTGTAGGGGAGCATGCTCCCGCGGGATGCTCAAAAAGGTCGTCCAGCAAGGCCGCAGCGAGTGAAGGGCCGAGGCGTACCCTCCGGGGTACGTTGAGGATCTGAACGATGCGAGAACGACGCTGGCGGAATTTTTCAGCATCTTGCTAGTGGCTACGACGAGGAGTAGTACGCGATTCGCACAGCAGTAAGAGAGCTGGTGAATGGTGCAAACCAGTCTGCGCGGCGCCGAACTCGCCTCTGAGCCAGAATCCACGACACCCGAGTTATGGATTCCGCCTCGCCCCCGTGACAGGGCGTAATGAAGGGCTGTGGACGGCGTACGTTGTTCATGGCTAAATCAGGGTGGTACCACGGAGCTTCTCAAGCTTCCGTCCCTGGGCTGAGGGGATGGAGGCTTTTTTATTTGTTGGCTCCTGAAAGCGGTCGCCAGCTTCGTTCTCGGCTCGAAAGCATCCTCAATGTACCCCGGAGGGTACGCCTGCGGTGTTTTCCTCGCCTGCGGCCTTGCTGGACAACCGCTTTGAGTAGCATCAATGCGAGAGAGAGGATAGAGAGAAGGGGGAAGCCATGACACGGATGATCAAAATTTTCGATACAACCTTGCGGGACGGCGAGCAATCTCCAGGGGCCAGTATGAATGTGGAGGAGAAAATCATGGTGGCGAAGCAGCTGGCTCGCCTGGGGGTCGATATCATCGAGGCAGGGTTTGCCTATAGTTCGCAAGGAGATTTTGAGGCGGTTCGGCGGATTGCACAGGAAGTCGAGGGACCGACGATTTGTAGCCTGGCACGGGCGCGTCCCGAGGATATCGATCGAGCCTGGGAGGCCTTGAAGGGGGCTCCGAAGGTCCGCATCCATACGTTTCTCTCGACCTCGGACATCCATTTAAAACACCAGTTCAGAATGACGCGCGACGAGGCGAAGCAACGCGCGGTCGAGATGGTGCAACGGGCGAGGGGCTATGTGGACGATGTGGAGTTTTCGCCCATGGATGCCAGTCGCTCCGATCCAGCCTATCTCTATGAAGTGATCGAGGCGGTGATTGCCGCAGGAGCCGGGACGATCAATATCCCTGATACGGTCGGCTATGCGGTACCACAAGAATTCGGCCGGCTCATTCGTGGCATTCGCGAGCAGGTGCCCAACAGTGCGAAGGCAGTGATCTCTGTTCATTGCCACAATGACCTGGGCATGGCCGTAGGGAACAGCCTGGCTGCAGTGTTCGAAGGGGCGGGCCAAGTCGAGTGCACGATCAACGGAATCGGCGAGCGGGCAGGGAACACAGCATTGGAAGAAATTGTTATGGGGCTCCGAACCAGGAAGGATTTCTATCAAGCCGACACGAAGATTCGCACCGAAGAAATTTCGAAGACCAGTAGATTAGTCAGCAAGATTACCGGCATGGTGGTGCAGCCGAACAAAGCGATCGTCGGGGCGAATGCCTTTGCCCATACATCCGGCATTCACCAAGACGGAGTGCTGAAAGACAAGACAACCTATGAAATCATGCGACCGGAGACGATTGGGCTGGTCGAGAGCAAGATGGTCATGGGGAAACTCTCAGGTCGCCATGCGTTTCGGCAGCGGCTCGTGGAGTTGGGCTATTCGCTTTCTGACGAGGAGGTCAACCACGCGTTTGAGCGATTCAAGAAGTTGGCCGATCAGAAGAAGGATATCTATGAAGAGGATCTCGAAGTCATTGTCTCCGAAGAGTTGGTCAAAATGGCTGATCGGATTGCTTTGAAATCGTTTCATGTGACCAGCGGGACCGATCAGGTGCCGACCGCTACGGTCGAACTCGAGTTCGATGGACAAACGATTTCGCAGACCGGGACGGGCGATGGGCCGGTCGATGCCGTCTATCGGACGATTGCCGCGATCACGCAGACGAAGAGCACGCTCCTCATGTACGTTGTGAAAGCGATCACGGGGGGGACCGATGCTCAAGGCGAAGTCTCGGTCCGCGTTCAAGAAGATGGGCGCACCGTCTCGGGTCATGGAGCGGATACGGACATCATCGAGGCCTCGGCGCGGGCCTATCTCAATGCACTGAACAAGCTATCGTACTTGGCGGGAAGACAGGCGCAGGGCGAGCAGAAGGTCAACTTGATTTAAGGAAAGTGACCACGATACAGTCACTCACTCAGGCTTGAGACCTGGAAGGTATCGATAGCTGTGAGGTGCGCTGTGGTTCATGTCACCCTGGCGGATCGACCGGAGTTTTTGGCTGGCGATCATAATGTTCTGCGGGAACTGCTGCATCCGGCCAAACAATCGATCGCGCTCAGGTATAGTCTGGCACACGGGACATTGGCCCCTGGCGGTCGGTCGAAATGGCACAGGCTGACGTCCTCAGAGGTCTACTATATTATCGCCGGTCGTGGACGATTGACCGTAGACGATTCGGTCGTTGCAGTGGAGGCCGGCTCCGTCGTCTATGTGCCTCCAGGATGCAAGCAGTCTCTGGAGAGTAGCGGGCCCGCCGCCATCGAGTTCCTTTGCTTGGTTGATCCCGCTTGGCGGCCAGAGGATGAGGAAGTCCTGGAGTAGGAACGTGGGTATTCATCACTCATAAGGGGGAGAGTGTTCTGTGAAGGCGAAGATTGCCGTATTAGCTGGTGATGGAGTGGGCCGGGAGATCGTTCCTGAGGCGGTGAAGGTGCTGAAGGCTGTGGCCGAGAAGTTCCAGCACCAGTTCGAATTCATGTCCGGCGATGTCGGCGGCCATGCCATCGACAAAGTGGGTGTGCCGCTCCCTCAAGAGACGTTGTCCCTGGCGAAGCAAAGCGATGCCGTCTTGCTCGGCGCGGTGGGCGGACCCAAGTGGGAAGGGTTGGAGTATAGCCTGCGTCCGGAACGTGCGCTGCTGGGATTGCGTGAGCACCTGGGTCTCTATGCGAACTTACGCCCGGCGAAGTTATATCCGATGTTGACGGATGCTTCCACGCTGAAACGCGAAGTGATTGAGGGGATCGATATCCTTGTCATTCGGGAGCTGACCGGCGGCATCTATTTCGGGAAGCCCAAGGGGATTGAGAAGCTGCCGAATGGGAGCGAGCGAGGATTTAATACCGAGGTGTATACCACGGAAGAAATCCAACGTATTGCGAAAGTGGCCTTCGAGGCGGCGAGAAAGCGTCGGAAGAAAGTGATGTCCGTCGACAAGGCGAACGTGCTGGAGTCGTCTGAACTCTGGCGTCGGGTCGTCATCGAGACCCATCGGGGTTATCAGGATGTGGAACTGAGCCATATCTATGTCGACAATGCGGCGATGCAACTTGTGCGCAACCCGAGGCAGTTTGATGTGATGCTTTGCAACAATATATTCGGTGATATTCTGAGCGATGAAGCGGCGATGTTGACCGGGTCGATCGGTATGTTGCCGTCGGCCAGTATTGGCGCGCAGGTCGGCTTGTTCGAGCCGATTCATGGCAGCGCGCCAGACATTGCCGGGAAGAATGTGGCGAATCCTATTGCTACGATTGCTTCGGCGGCGATGATGTTGTCCTATGGGTTCACGTTGGATACAGAAGCGGAAGCCATCGAGCAGGCGATCGTGAAAACCCTCGATCTCGGCTATCGCACGAAAGATATTCATAGCCCTGGCACGCGCCTGGTCAGTACAACAGAAATGGGCGAGGCCATCCTGCGAAACCTGAACTAAGTGAGACGCTCGATACCAATGAAGGCAGATCTCAACACTCGATTGATCAAGACTGTTGCCGGTACCGGAGAGTCAGGCTGGTCCGGTGATGGAGCGGTGGCCTGTATGGCTCGTTTGAATGAGCCCAAGAGTCTTACTCTCGATGTAGAGGGAAATCTCTTCATCGCCGATTCTGAAAACCACGTCGTTCGGAAGATCGATGTGCAGACCCGATGTATCAGGACGGTAGCAGGCCGCACACAGAGGATTGAATCAGGCGGGAAGACTGTCTCCCCCGTTCCAGCGGCTGAGGAAGTGGATGATGATCCTCTTGCCGAAACCGGCAGGGGTAACTTACACGCCGTTACCCAACAGACTGACCTGAGTGGGACCGTGCGTTATATTGCGACCGGTATAGCGCCAGCCTCACGCTTCAGTGGCGACGGGGGGCCTGCCGAGCAAGCCCTGTTGAATTTTCCGACCGCGGTAGTGGTCGATCGGGCAGGGCATGTCTACATTGCGGACACGCTGAACCATCGGGTGCGGCGTGTGGATGCGGTAACCGAGGTGATCACGACGGTCGCCGGGCTGGGGAAGCCTCGGTACGGTGGCGACGGGGGATTAGCTGTGGAGGCCGGGTTAAACGAACCGGCTGCGTTAGCCTTGAGCGACGAGGGTGTTCTCTATATTGCCGACCAGAGTAACAATCGCGTGAGGGCGGTGGATTTGGCCACCGAAACGATTCGCACAGTCGCAGGGACTGGAACGGCTGTATATAATGGAGATGACGTAGCTGCCACGGAAACCGGTCTGGCAGGGCCCAGCGGTTTGGCGCTCGCGGCAGATGGCACGTTGTTCATTGCCGATAGCTTCAACGGAAGGATTCGCGCGGTCGATCCCATCACCGGTTTTATACGAACTGTGGTGGGCGACGGAGGGGAGTATAAGTACCAAGGGCCGGATGATGCACCCAGTCGCAGTCTTTCTCGTCCGTCGGGGGTTACGTTAGATGAGGAGGGGAATCTTTTTTTTACCGACTCGGACAATCATCTGGTGCGGCGATGGGATCGGAGCACTGGACTGATTGAGTGCATTGCCGGGGTGGGGGTAGCCAACTACGGGGGTGACGGAGGCGCGGCCATCGAAGCCGGCTTAAGCTACCCATTTGGAATCGTGATGGGTCGTGCAGGGCATTTACTCGTAGCCGATACATTTAATCATCGCATTCGCGAGATCGTGCTGTAGGTAGGATCACGGATCATGTTGAAAAAGAAATCAGGGTATGTGGTGGCTATCCTCGGTGCCACGGGCGCGGTTGGGAAAGAAACGCTCGAAATTCTAGAGGAGCGAAAGTTTCCGTTGGCCTCGCTACGTCTGTTTGCCTCAAAGCGTTCGGCCGGAGAGGTGATGTCCTGCCAGGGTAAAGAGTGGAAGGTTGAGGAATTGACGCCGGAGTCATCCTTCGCCGGGGTCGACTTTGCACTTATTTCAGCGACCGACGCCATCAGTCGTGAGTATGGTCAACGGCTCGGAGCGGCCGGGGTTGTGGTCATTGACGACAGCGGTGTTTTTCGGATGGAGGCCGATGTTCCGTTGGTGGTACCGGAAGTCAACGCGCATGCATTGATGATGATGCCCCGTGGCATTGTGTCGATTCCCAATTGCACAACGACCCCGCTCGTCATGGCGCTCAAGCCGTTACAGGATGCCGTGGGGGTGAAACGCGTTGTCGTGACGACCTTTCAATCGGTCTCCGGGACCGGTGCCGCGGCTATGGATGAACTGATGACGCAGACAAAAGATCTGATGTCCTTTCGCGAGACAAAGGCCGAAGTGTATCCCTATCAGATCGCCTTCAACCTCCTGCCGCATATCGGGTCCTTTAACGACGGGGGGGATTGTTCCGAGGAGGTGAAGATTGCACATGAGACAAGGAAAATTCTTGAAGCTCCGACGCTTCGCCTGACGGCGACGACCGTACGTGTTCCGGTGTTGCGCTGCCATTCCGAAGCCATCAACGTGGAGTTGGGACGGCCGCTCAGGCCGAATGAAGCCCGTGCGGCATTGGCGGCGATGCCGGGGGTGATCGTGTACGATGATCCAGGCAAGAAGCTCTACCCCATGCCGTTGGATGTGACCGGCAGGGACGAGGTGTACGTCGGTCGTATCAGGGAAGACGAATCGATCACGAATGGACTGAACCTCTGGGTCGTATCCGATAATCTTCGCAAGGGGGCCGCGCTCAATGCGGTGCAAATCGTAGAACATTTAGTTCAAGGCTGATGGCTGAGTGGGGAAATCTTGGAAGGGTCTTCATCGGAGTCGGGCTCTGCGTAGTAGTGGTCGGCCTCTTGCTGCTGCTCGCAGACCGCGTTCCAGGAATCGGGAATCTCCTGGGATGGTTCGGCAAGCTTCCTGGCGACATCTCCATTCGACGAGATAACTTCAGTTTTTCGTTTCCCATCGTCACCAGCCTGCTCCTCAGTGTCATCCTGAGTCTGGTATTCTATCTCATCACATGGATCTTTCGACGATAAGCCAGATAAGGGGTGGGGTGTATCGAGCCGTTGTGGCAGGTGCATGCCTGCTCAGCCTATCCTCGGGAGCCGAGGCGGCCGAGTCGATCCGAGTCCTGCTGTCGTCCGACGTGCTCCGATTTGATGTTCGTGCAGTCAGTCCACTGCGGGTGATGGATGCAAAAGGCCGTGGTCGGACTCTGCGCACGTCTGCTCACATCACAGCCACTGAAAAGGGATTTCTACTGAATGGCGTCCGCATGCCGACGGAGCAATTGACGCTGGATGGCGGAGAGCAAGGCCTCACACTGAACTTTCCACGACCCACTCGGAAGTCCAAGGGGTCGGCGGTGTTATCGGGTGATTCCGGCACAGTGGTCTCGGTGAGCGGCTTCATCGATCTCGTGCGAAGAGGCAAGGGGTTTCTGGTCATTAATCGGGTGGATATCGAAGAATACGTCAAAGGAGTGGTTCCCGCCGAGGTCAGTTCAACGTGGCATCCGGAGATGTTGAAAGCCCAGGCGGTCGCGGCGAGAACCTATGCCCTCTATCAGCAGATGTTGAGCGCCACGCGGGAGTACGACGTGGCGGCGACAGTGCAAGACCAAGTCTATCGTGGGAAGCAGGGAGTTGATGCCGGTATTTTGCGCGCGGTCGACGAGACGCGTGGGTTAGTCGTGACCTATCAGGATGCGCCGATCTACGCGGCGTTTTCATCGACGGCAGCCGGGTTGACGGAAGATGCGATGACAGTGTGGTCGAAAGAGTATCCCTATCTCAAGGGCGTCGAGTGTCCCTTCGACTTGATGTCGCCCTACTATCAATGGAAGTCCTCCTTCAAAATCGACGCCCTCGAGCAGAATTTGCGGCAGCAGGGTTTCTCCGTTGGGACGATCGCGACGATGACGCCGTTATCGTTGAGCCGCGGGGGGCGTGTCGCGACGCTGCGCATTCTCCATTCCGGTGGAGAGTTAATTCTTCGCGGAGAAGAGTTGCGGAAAGCGGTCGGCTACACCATCATCCCCAGCACGCAGTTTGCCATCGAGTCGATCGGCCAAGAGGTGGTCCTTTCCGGCTTCGGCGCGGGCCATGCTGTCGGCATGTGCCAGTGGGGTGCGAAAGAACTGGCTGAGTTGGGGTATCCCTTCTCTACGATTCTTCGGTATTATTATCCAGGTACCGAACTGCAGAATATGACGTTGACCAAAGCTCCGACCCCACCGTCCTCCTCATGAAGCTTTCAGAATTCGACTTTCCGTTCGACTCCTCGCTGATTGCCGCTCACCCACGTCTCCCGCGCGATCACGCCAGGCTACTCGTTCTACAGCGCCTCGACCGCTCACTCGCCCACCGCCGCGTCGACGAATTGCCCGATCTTCTTCAGCCCGGCGATCTCCTCGTGGTCAATAACACAAAGGTGTTGGCTGCTCGCGTGAATGGGCGGAAGCGTTCCTCCGGCGCGGAAGTCGAGATCCTCTTTGTGAAGGATCTTGGCGATGCAATCTGGGAAGTACTGATCAAGGGAACATTTCGCCCAGGACAGATGATTGAGATGGGTGCAGAGACTGTAGCGGTGGTGGTGGAGCATGGCGCCACCAGAACGACAGTCCGGGTTGAGAGTCCTATTCCCTGGTCTGAATGGTTGCGGCAACATGGTCGAATGCCGCTTCCGCCCTACATGAAACGGGCACCGACAGACCAGGATCGAGAATGGTATCAAACCCTGTTCGCGCAGCATGAGGGCGCGATTGCGGCACCAACCGCCGGGCTCCATTTCACCCCGAAACTGCTGGCACGGCTGCAACAGAGCGGGATCGGTCTCACAACTGTCACGCTTCATGTTGGTGTTGGGACGTTCAAACCGGTCATGGTCGATCAGATCGAAAACCATCGGATGGGCGTCGAGTGGATCGAGGTCGGGGAAGAGGCGGTGCGTGCCATCGAGCAGGTGCGTGTGACAAAGAGACGAATTGTCGCTGTCGGGACGACGGTCGTTCGCGCACTCGAAACTGCGGCTCGCGCGGATGGCCAGATTCGACCCTATCGTGGGGAGACGGATATATTTATGACGCCAGGGTTTTCATTCAAGGTGGTCGATGCCCTCCTCACGAATTTTCACTTACCACGGACCACATTGCTGATGCTGGTCTCTGCATTGGCCGGGACGGAATGCCTTCGACAGGCCTATGCAGAGGCGGTTCGCGAGCGGTACCGTTTCTATAGCTATGGCGATGCGATGTTGATTCTCTAGCAGGATGCTCAAAACGTCCGCCAGCGGCGTTCTCGCATCGTTCAGATCCTCAACGTACCCCAGAGGGTACGCCTCCGGTCTTCACTCGCTGCGGCCTTGCTGGACAGCCTTTTTGAGCATCCTGAGACTATTATGGCATCAGCGCCATATGGAAGATTCCATTGACGTTTTATGTATACACCGAGTTCTCTGCAGTTTGTTACAGCAACTCGCGGTTGATCTTGATGGGGATGGTTGTTTTAAGCGATTCGGTGTAGGCTATCAGCGCGCGTTGCTGTTTTTGAAAGAGGACGTCCTGCACGGCTCGGTCCTTCGCTGCGGCGACCTTCGCCGGATCTGATTCCGTTTGCCGTAGTGTGAGGGCTTGCGCCTCGGCCAGTTCGGCAGGGGTAAGGGCCACGGCGTCGCGGATGATCATCCGGGCTTTGTTACTCAGTACTTCATTCGCTTCCATCGCTTCGAATGTCGCAGGTGTCAAATGATTCGCTGCCAGCAGCCGTTGGTAGACTTCCGAGTCGAATGTGCCGTTCTTTTGAAAATCCGGGATCTGCATGATGACGTCGCGCAGGTCGTCGTCAGCCACAGTGAGGCCCATGTTTTTTGCCGCGATGAGCCAGGTCCGATTGTCGACGAGTTGATCCACCACTAATTGCTTGATCGTTTCGTCTTTGAATTCTCCAGGCACTTTGTCCTTATAGAAGCGATAGTTATTCTCATAGGCGCGCCGGAATTCTTCGCGGGACACGGTGAGGTCTCCAACTGAGGCGACGATCGCGCTGGTCTGTTCGCCGAATCCCCACCACCCCATGGTGATGACGAAGGCGAGGGCGATGACGCCCATGACGGACTTGAGGAGCCAGGGATAACTATGCGATGCGTCGCGCATCAATTTGAGCATGACAACCTCTCGGAAAGCTGGTATGTACGGATTCTACTCAGGGATCTATGCAAAGGCAAGAGACGCCTGTTCCTTCAACCCGCGATCCCATGATTGAGTAGTGTGGTAGGTTCGTGGAGATGAGAAATGCCACTCCCAATGCGTGATCTGCAAAAGAACGGTCTTTGTTTGTGCAAGGTAGTTCGATTTGTTATACTTTGCAACTAATTGTAAGGAGATCCTTTGGCGGAGGAGGGCAGCGGGGTTCATTCAATCAGTGCCGGGGTTTACCCTAAGGCGCAGATACTGAACCGTGGTATCGCCAAGCTGATCGATCTGTTCATCGTCGCGGCAGCCGGTTATATGTTTGTGCCGGTAGGTTTTCTTGGAGGATTGGCGTATATACTGATCGCTGATGGGTTTGCCGGTGGGCGCAGCATCGGTAAAGGGTTGATCGGCCTTCAGACGGTAATTCCAAGTCGGCGCGAGGTAGCAGGATTTCGGGAATCCATTATCCGTAACCTTCCCTTTGCGGTGGCTCAGGTAGCTTTTGCTGTCCCATATGTGGGGTGGCTTGTATCGGTAGCAATCATTGCATTCGAAGCCGTATTGATTCTCGGGAACGAGCAGGGGCGGCGTCTTGGTGACGAGGTGGCCGGTACCCAGGTGTTGGATGTGGGTCGTCTGGCGTCGCCTGACTGAGTGCGCCGCCTGAGTCTGGGGGGAAGGGGGGAGCAATCGTGGGCTTTGGGAGTGATATCTTTGGATGGTTCTCGAACGATCTGGCCATTGATCTAGGAACGGCCTCAACCCTTGTGTACGTGCATGGGAAAGGGATCGTGCTCAATGAGCCTTCGGTCGTGGCGGTTGAGAAAAGGTCCGGACGAGTGCTCGCGGTTGGCACAGAGGCGAAGCGGATGTTGGGGCGCACACCGGGCAACATCATTGCGGTGCGGCCTATGAAAGAAGGTGTAATCGCCGACTTCGAAATGGCAGAGCAGATGTTGAAGCGGTTTATTCAGAAAGCACACAATCGCAGCGCGTTCTTGCGTCCGCGCATCATTATCGGTGTGCCGTCGCGCATTACGCAAGTGGAGCAGCGGGCAGTCCGAGACTCGGCCGAATTAGCCGGCGCCCGCGAAGTGTATCTGATCGAAGAACCTGTGGCCGCAGCCATCGGCGCCGGTCTTCCCATCACCGAACCTTCCGGCAACATGGTGGTTGATATCGGCGGCGGCACGACTGATATCGCCGTCATTTCGCTCGGCGGCATCGTCTACAGCGAGTCGGTCAAGGTCGCGGGCGATCGCATGGACGATGCGATCATGAATTATATCAAGAAGAAGTATAACCTCCTTATCGGTGAGCATATGGCGGAGCGGATCAAGCTCGAAATCGGATCTGCCTATCCCTTTGAAGAACGCAAGACCATGATGATCAAGGGGCGCGACTTGATTTCCGGCATTCCCCGTACGTTGGTGGTGGATGACGCAGAAATCAGGGAAGCGTTGCAGGAACCGATCGGAACAATCGTCAACGCGATTAAAGTGGCACTGGAGAATACCCCGCCTGAGTTGGCGGGCGACATTATCGATCGTGGCGTCGTCCTCACGGGCGGGGGTTCTTTGCTGAAGGGCATGGATACGCGCTTTCGGGAGGAGACGAATCTGCCGATCATCACCGTGGACGATCCCCTGACTTCCGTCGTCTTGGGAGTGGGGAAAATTCTCGATGAATTGGATCTGCTTGCTAAAGTGTCGGTGATGTCCCAGGCCAATACCTACCGATAAGGTACCATCCCTAATTCCCTTATGCGGATGGCTTATTCTAGCTCTATCTACGGTGCCAGACGTATTGCGCTTGCCTGCTTTGCCCTCCTGCTGGTGGCACTTTTTCTGTTCCCCAATCAAATCCAAGGACTCTCACGATATCTGGGTGAGCCGGTTGGATACGCCGTGAGTGTCCCACTCGAAGCCATTGCGTCCATCGATGCTGGTATTGCTGATCGTTGGGAACAGTATGTGGCGTTACAAGGGGTCCGGGAAGAGAACCAACAACTGCGGAAAGAAATGGAGTGGCTGCGCGGGCAACAGAGCCAGTTGCGCGAAGCCGTCGCCGCGACAGAACGGTTGACGGCCTTGCTGCATTTTAAGGAGCAGGCGCTCCCCACGATGGTCGCCGCTCAAGTCATCGGGCGTGATGCCACGAATCGGTATCGTGCCATTATTCTCAATAAGGGCGAGAGCGATGGGATCAAGCCGGATATGGGAGTGGTCACGCCTGCCGGTGTCGTTGGGCGTGTCGTGAAAACGACAGGGGCGACGTCCGTGGTGCTCTTGGTGACTGACCCGTACAGTGCCATCGCTGGCCTCATTCAACGGACGAGAGATGAAGGCATTGTGGAAGGGACCCAAGAAGGGTTGACCCATCTGAAGTATATTCCGTTGTTGTCGACGCTTCGAGATGGCGATCGGGTCGTGACCTCGGGCCTTATCGGAGATTTTCCACGAGGACTGGTGATCGGTACGATCACGCACATCGATAAACAGGAAGGCGCCCTCTTCCAGTCTGCCGAGCTGACGCCGGAAGTTGAAGTCGGTCGTGTAGAGGAAGTGCTAGTCATTCAGACGTCGTATGGGCAGGCCACGAAGGCTGGGGTGGGAACGGATCTGCTCGAGAAATCAGCGCCATGAAATTCCTCTTCTATCTGATTCTCGTGCTGCTGCTCGTCCCCTTGCAGACGACGCTGTTGCCACATGTGAGCGCATGGAATATCAAGCCGGATGTGGGACTTGTGGCTGCCGCACTTGTCGGGCTTTTTGCCGGTGAACTGGAAGGTCTTCTCGTGGGGTGCGCGATCGGATGGGTGCTGAGTCTATTCTCAGCTGGCGAACTGTGGGTGAGTCTTCTCACAAACGGAGGCGTTGGCCTGTTGGCAGGATTTCTGGGGCGGCAGGTGTCGCAGGTGACCTCGTTCTCACTGGGGGTAGGGATTCTTCTGGTATCGTTGGTGAGCGGGCTGTGTGCCGCGATGAGTCTTACGAGTTTCGACTTGTCTCAGATAGGGTGGATGGTCGAGTCCATCGTCTTTCCGCAGGCGTGTTTTGACGGAGCGGTGGGGGCAGGATGTTATTGGCTTCTCTCTCGACGATTTAAACTCACCCGCCTGAGGACCGAATAACTGGTTCGTCATGGGTGTGGCGGAATGGTGATTGTGACGCATGGCAACAGCTGGTCTGCACGATTCTGAGCTTGGGGAGCTCCAACGCCGACTGATCATCCTCCGCGTCGGCTTGCTGCTCGTCATGGCGTTACTGGGGCTGCAGCTTTGGAACTTGCAGATTCGTGAGGGTCCGTACTACCGCGATCTCTCAGAGAACAATCGGACACGTTCGGTCATCATGGAGCCGGCTCGAGGGCTTATCTACGATCGCAACGGGGTGTTGTTGGCGAATAATGTTCCCAGTTTCACGCTCTATGTTTCGCTTGAAGACGTCACAGATCGTGATCGGCTCATCGATCAGTTGAGCACGCTCCTGGGGCTCGATGCGGAACTCGTGAGGAAGAAGCTGACGGCTCGCGGCAGTAAACAACTGCCACGCAAGGTGAAAGATCGCTTAACCCTTCGAGAAGCGACGTTGGTTGAGTCGCATCGGCTGGACTTGCCAGGAGTGATGGTGCAAGTCGAATCGCAACGGAACTATCCTGGCGGAATGACGGCGTCGCATCTGTTGGGCTATGTCGGCGAAGTATCGCCCGAGCAGTTAGAGAAACCTGAATTTGCCGATCTGCACCAAGGCAGCATTGTTGGGCAATATGGTGTGGAGAAATTTTTTGATCAGCTTGTGCGTGGTCAGGCCGGTCAGAAAAGCATAGAAGTCGATGCGGTCGGTCATGAAAAACGAACCGTAGTTGTGGAGCAGCCCCATGCAGGGGACAATTTGTATCTCACGATCGATGCACGGCTGCAAAAAGTGGCTGAGAACCTATTGGGGGAGGAAACTGGCGCGATTGTCGCGCTTGACCCGAGGACAGGCGACGTGCTGGCAATGGCCAGCCGCCCGGGCTTCGATCCGAATATTCTCTCGCGAGAGCTCACATCGAAACAATGGGCCGAAATCGTGCAAGACGAGGGGCGCCCCTTGACCAATCGAGCCTCGCAAGGGCAATACCCGCCAGGCTCGGTCTTCAAAGTGATGATGGCCGCCGCCGCTTTGGAAACCAAGACCGTGACGCCGTCGACCTCTATCTTCTGCAATGGAGGGTATCAGTTTGGTGGCCGCCTGTATCGTGACTGGAAGGCCGGAGGACATGGTTCGGTCGATCTCCGGCATGCGCTCGTGCAATCGTGCGACGTCTATTTCTATACCGTTGGGCAGCGGATGGGGATCGAGACGATTGCTTCTTTTGCCCATGAGTTTGGGTTGGGAGAGGAGACGGGGATTGAGCTGCCGTCTGAACGGGTTGGGATCGTGCCTTCCGAGGCCTGGAAACGGAAGGCCAAGAATCAAGCATGGTTCCCAGGCGAAACGATCTCAGCATCAATCGGACAGGGCTATGTGAATGTGACTCCATTGCAGATGGCAAGCTTAATTGGCACTGTCGCAAACGACGGGGTCATGTTCCGTCCGCGATTAGTTCAAGCTGTGATGGATCGCGCGACTGGAGAATTACAGCAAAGGCCAGCGGTTCCCAAGCGCACATTGAAGCTGAGGCCTGGAATTTTACCGGTGATTAAAGAGGCGCTGGCGGGGGTGGTCAAAGAGGGGACTGGCACGAAGGCGCAGTCGGCACTGGTGACAATCGCTGGTAAGACCGGAACGGCTCAGACGAGGTCCTTGGGAAAAGAGAAGAAGGCGGAAAAGGACATACCCAAGAAATTTCGAGACCATGCTTGGTTTGTGGCGTTTGCTCCGGTCGAAGCGCCGACCATCGCCGTTGCGGTGCTGGGTGAACATATGGGCCACGGAGGTTCTGCCACGGCGCCCCTCGCCAAAGAGCTGATTGAGACCTATGTGAAGCTGAATCTCTCCGTTCCTTCCGCTACGAAGAATGGTGACGTCTTGCGAGTAGGGGATGCCGGAGGACAGGGAACGAGATGATCGAACGGGGATCCATGAGCCGAGGATTCGACAATTTCGATGTTCGTTTTATCGGACTGATCTTTGCCATTCTGGGAATCGGCGTGCTGTCGATTTATAGCGTGACGCATGACCAAGGGGTTGCGTTCCCCTTTTATGCCAAACAGGTCGTGTGGATTTTGCTTGGCACGGTCGCGTTTCTCGTCATGTGGCTCTCGGACTATCATCGGATCGCGAGGTTAGCGTATCCTGCCTATGCGATTATCTTAATCTTGCTGACCGTCGTGCTGTTTGAAGGCAGGAGCAGCCGTGGGGCGCAACGATGGATTCCGATGGGTCCCTTTGCGTTCCAGCCTTCGGAATTCGCAAAGCTGATCCTCATTTTGACCTTGGCGCACTACTATTCCCAGGCGCCGCGGGTGGGCTGGCTCCAGCGAGTTGTGCTCCCGGGGCTGTTGGTGCTGCCGGGGTTGCTCCTGATCCTGAAGCAGCCGGATCTCGGGAGCGGGTTGAGCTTCCTGGCGATTTATGCCGCGATGTTACTGATGGTGGGCATGCGGTCGAAGGCGGTGGGTGTCATCCTCCTCTTTTCATTGATGCTGTTTCCCTTCGCCTGGGAGATCATGTGGGGGGCATTGCATGATTATCAGCGGCAGCGCATTATGACGTTTGTCGACCCGGTCTACGATACGGGAGGTAAGGGATACCATGCACTCCAATCGCGGATTGCCATCGGGGCGGGAGAGTTGACGGGGAAGGGGCTCTACGGAGGCACACAGAGCCAATTGAAGTTTTTGCCCGAGGGGCATACCGACTTTGTCTTTTCAGTGTTTGCAGAGGAATGGGGATTTCTCGGCGTGCTGGTCCTCTTGCTGTTGTTTGTCGGGTTGATCTGGTTGTCGCTAGAAGTTGTGGCGCGTGCGAAGGATCAGCTCGGAGCGCTGCTGGCAGTCGGGATTCTCTGTATGCTGTGTTTTTGCGTCGTGATCAATATCGGTATGACGGCCGGCATGTTCCCCATCGTCGGAATTCCCCTCCCGCTCATGAGCTACGGCGGGAGTGCAACGATTATGACGATGGCGTCTCTGGGCCTGCTCTTGAATGTCAAACGCCGGCGATTGAGTTTCTTTTAGCGAGTAGAGCCATTGCTCGGTCTCGAATGAGTCGGGATTAAGGCAAGAGGGCATAGGTATGAGGGGGCGAACCATCGGGTCGTCGAGCTGTCGAGTAGTGACTGAAACCTGGGGATTCCCCGCGTTCGTCCTGCACGTCGGTGCGGCGGCTCTGCTGAATGGAAGGAGTCGGTATGGGAGTAGAAATTGCGATTACAGTCGCACGCGAGGAAACTCGCGTAGCGGTGTTGGACGGCGGAGTTGTTACGGATCTCTTCGGGGATCGCGCGAAGCACAAGGACTTTGTCGGGAACATTTATAAGGGAAAAGTGGCGAAGGTGTTGCCCGGTATGCAGGCAGCATTTGTGGATATCGGTCTCGCGAAGGCGGCGTTCATGCACGTGTCTGATTTGTCCTTGGACTCCGAGCCGGGAGACACACTCGTCGATGCGGATGAGGAAGACAAGGATGCCGATAAAGACGGAGATATGCTTGGCCCTCGGCGACAAAGCTCCAAGCCGATTGAGCAGTTGCTCAGTGAAGGACAAGAGCTGATGGTGCAGATTTCAAAAGGGCCGATCGGCACGAAAGGCTCGCGGGTGACGACCTATGTCTCGCTCCCTGGCCGGTATCTCGTGTTCATGCCCAACGTGGAACATATCGGTGTGTCCCGCCGCATCGCTCGAGACGAGGAACGGGCTCGACTCAAGGACATTATGAAGCGAGTGCGGCATCCAGGTTGCGGATACATTGTCCGTACGGTGAGCGAAGGGGTTAAGGAAGACGAGCTGCGATCCGATGTCGACTTTTTGCAAGTGCTCTGGCAGGACATCTTGGCGAAACGTGAGCAAAAATGGGCGCCGGCCATGCTCCATGCCGACCTGAGCTTGAGTTTTCGCGTGGTGCGCGATCTTTTCGGAAAGAAAGTCGATCGGTTATGGATCGATTCGCGTGAGGAGTACCAGGCGGTCCGGGACTTCGTGCAGCGATTCTCTCCGGAGCAGACCTCTCGCATCCACTTCTACGACAAAGAGGAGAGTCTCTTCGACCATCTGGGAGTGGAGCAGGAAATGGCGCGGGCTCTCAGCCGTAAAGTCTGGCTCAAGTCAGGCGGGCATCTCGTGATCGATCATACAGAAGCGATGACCGTCATCGACGTCAATACCGGACGGTTTGTGGGAAAGCGCGATCAGGAGGAGACCATCCTTCGCAACAATCTGGAAGCCGCAAAAGAAGTCGCGTACCAGATGAAGTTGCGCGGGATCGGCGGCATCATCATCGTCGACTTTATCGATATGGAGCGAGAGAAGAATCGAGACAAGGTGTATCACGCGTTGCTCGATGCCATGTCGACCGATAAGGCCCGCACCAGAGTGTCCAGAATCTCCGACTTGGGACTGATCGAGATTTCGCGTGAACGGGTGAGAGAAGATCTCCTACGTTCGCTCTCCGAACCCTGTCACTATTGTGAAGGGCGAGGCTACACGAAGTCTGCCACTACGGTGGCCTATGAGATATTCCGTGATGTCCGTCGGATCGGAAGCAGTCCTGAGCCGCAGCGGATCGTCATCGGTGCCCATCCCTCGGTCGTCGGACTGCTGCAAGATGAAGAGCGGCAGGGGCTCGAAGCTGTGGAGCGTGAGTGTGCTGCAAAAATCATCGTCATGCCTGACGAACATTTGCATCTGGAGCAGTACGATCTCGCGGTGCTCTAACAGGCTGCGGAAAAATTCTGTAGGCAGGCCAAGACGTCACAGATGTGCTCGTGTGGCACAAGAGGAGAAGTTCATGCAGGATGCTCAGGCAGGCCAAACGTCTCACCCTCCCAACCCCGACGCGCCGAGACGCGTCGTTCCGCAGGTAAGGCCGCACAAGTGAAGCGACGAGGCATACGCTTCGATACGTTGAGCCGCTGAGCGACGTGAGAACGATTCAGGCGGACTGTTTGAGCATCCCACTAAAGATTTTGGTTCTTCCGCGACGAGCCCTATGCAGCCCTTCAGCCAGCCTGTACGTGCGGAATCCCCCGCTGAGGTTGCGGGTTCTTCCGCCGTTCAGCCGATGACAAGACCGGTGCTAGAACCGTGGCTCCGCCTGCAGGCGATCGAGGGAGTGGGAGACCTGACGGTACTTCGATTAGTACGTGCCTGGTGTTCTCCCGAGGCAGTGCTGTGTGCCTCCCGCGATGAGTTGATTCAGCGTGGATGCAGCCCGCAATTGGCAGATGCGATACGACGCGGACCGAATAGTTCTGCACATCGGAGACTGGAACGGGAACTCAAGGTGATCGAGCGTGAGCGCGTTGACGTCAGGAACTTCTTGGATCCTGCATATCCCGCGCGACTGAAGACGATTGCGGATCCCCCACCGCTCTTGTACATCACAGGCACATTGACTGAGCAGGATGAGTTGGCGGTGGCCATCGTGGGTGCGCGGCGTGCGACGGCAGCCGGACGTGCCGTAACCGAAGAGTTGAGCCACGACTTGGCGGGAGCAGGCATGACGGTGGTGAGTGGGCTGGCGCGCGGGATTGACGCGGCGGCCCATCGAGGCGCGCTCGCCGCGCAGGGGCGCACGATTGCGGTGCTGGGCTGCGGGATCGATCGGACCTATCCGCTGGAACATGAGCGGTTACGCCGGCAGATTGAGGAGCGGGGGGCGATTATATCCGAGGTGCCGATGGGTGCGCCGCCCCACAGCCATCACTTTCCTCGACGGAATCGCATCATCAGCGGGTTGTCCCTGGGCGTAATTGTGACGGAGGCAGCGGTCGGCAGCGGATCGTTGATTACCGCGAGATTGGCCGCTGAGCAGGGCCGAGAGGTATTCGCTGTTCCAGGCTTTGTGAAGGAAGAGACCAGCCGCGGAACGAATGCACTACTCAAAGAGGGGGCAGCCTTAATCGAACGCGCGCAGGATGTCATCGATGCGGTTCTGCCGCAGCTGGAACCGGCGCTTCGCCTGCGCCTCCGGCCTTCTCGGCAGAAGGTTGGACACAGCGATCATTTGGGCAAAGAGGAACAGCTGGTGTATGATGCCTTGTCGTATGATCCGCTGACAGTTGACGATGTGGTTGTCGCCACAGGGTTGGCCGTATCTACTGTGATGGCCACGCTCCTGTCCCTGGAACTTCGACAGCGAGTCAGGCCGCTTCCGGGACAGCGGTATCTTCGAACATAATCGAGGAACAGTTGCACAGATGTGTATTATTTGATACGGATGAGAGCGTAATTCTCGTAGCGAACCGGAGTTGTTATGGCCAAGGCACTCATTATCGTCGAGTCCCCGACAAAAGCGCGCACTATCACGAAGTATTTGGGGCGTGGCTATACCGTCATGGCGTCGGTCGGCCATATTAAAGACCTTCCGACCAGCAAGCTGGGCGTTGACTTGGAGCATGATTTCGAGCCGCAGTATGTGACGATCAAGGGAAAATCGAAGATCTTGGCGGAGATTAAGAAGAAGGCGGAAGAGGTCGACAAGGTGTTTCTTGCGCCGGACCCTGACCGAGAAGGCGAAGCCATTGCGTGGCATCTTGAGCAGGAGTTGCTGGGCAAATCAAAATCCAAGTCTAAGAAAAAGACCGAGGGCAAGGTCTTCCGGGTACTCTTCAATGAAATCACGGAATCGGCCATCAAGCGAGCACTGCAGTCGCCAGGGCAGGTCGATATGAAGTTGGTGAATGCGCAGCAGGCCCGCCGGGTGCTTGACCGGATTGTGGGCTACCAAGGCAGCCAATTGCTCTGGACCAAGGTACGCCGGGGGCTCAGTATGGGCCGGGTGCAGTCTGTGGCGATGCGACTGATTTGCGAACGTGAGCAGGAACGTGAGGCGTTTCGCGCAGAAGAGTACTGGTCGATAGCGGTGATGCTATCCGGGACCAATCCTCCTCCGTTCGAAGCGAGGCTGCACAGCATCAATGGGCGGGATGTCACGATTGCGATCGAGACCGATGCGCAGCACATCGTCGAGGCTATTCAAGGGAAAGAGTTTGTTGTTGATTCGATTGAACGAAAAGAAAAGAAACGGAATCCCGTTGCCCCCTTCATCACCAGCCGGCTTCAACAGGAGGCGGCGCGCAAGCTGCATTTCTCATCGAAGAAAACGATGACTCTGGCGCAGAAGCTGTACGAAGGGATAGAAATTGGAGCGGAAGGTCAGACCGGCCTCATTACCTACATGAGGACCGACTCCCCGCGTATTTCGAACGAGGCCATGACGGAAGCGCGCCAGGTGATTCAGGAACGGTTTGGGGCTGGATACTTGCCCGCCACGCCGAATGTGTACAAGACGCAGAAGGCGGCGCAAGAAGCCCACGAAGCGATTCGCCCCACGTCAGCGGGGCGGGACCCGGAGTCGATCCGGCAGTATTTAGAGCCGGATATCCATAAACTCTACCAGTTGATTTGGAACCGGTTTATTGCCTCACAGATGGTTCCTGCAATTCTCGATGTGACTCGCGTGGAGTCAAGCCCTGTCGCGACAAAAGAGAAGTTCCTTTTCCGTTCAACCGGCACCGTTGTGAAGTTTCCCGGCCATACGATTGTCTATATGGAGGGAATCGACAAGGAACTCTTTGCGCAGAAGCAAAAGAACGAGCAGGAAATCGAAGATGAGGCTGAGCGCCAGCTACCGCTGCTCAGCGAGGGGGAGCGGCTTCGACTGGTATCCGAGGAAGGGCAGACGATCCCAGGCGTGCTGTCGAAACAACACTTCACCCAGCCTCCGCCTCGATATAATGAAGCCTTGCTGATCAAGGAATTGGAAGAAAAAGGCATCGGGCGGCCGTCTACCTATGCGAGTATTATTTCGACGATTCAGGACCGCAAATATGCCGAGAAGACGGAGGGGCGGTTCGCTCCCACCGAAACTGGGCGAACAGTGAACGATTTCCTGATGAAGGGATTTCCTGACCTGATCAACGTCGATTTCACCTCGCATATGGAAATGGAATTGGACGAAGTTGAAGAAGGCAATAAGCCGTGGGTGACGGCGGTGCGGGAGTTTTACGGGACCTTCGCGACAGACCTGGAGAAGGCAAAGACGATTCCTGGCCCCAAGGACACGGTGGAGCCGCCGACGGATGTTCCTTGCGAGAAGTGCGGCAAGATGATGGAGATTAAATGGGGTCGTAACGGCAAGTTTCTCGCCTGTCCAGCGTACAAGGACAAGCCTCCCTGCAAGAACACACAGAATTTTGAGAAGCTGGAGGACGGCACCATAAAAATCGTCCCGAAGATCGAATTGACGACGGATGAGAAGTGCGAGAAATGCAGCAGCCCGATGGTGGTGAAGACCGGGCGGTTTGGAAAGTTCATCGCCTGCTCCGCCTATCCGGAGTGCAAGACAACCAAACCGCTCTCGTTGGGCGTGAAGTGTCCCCAGCCAGGCTGTGGCGGCGATCTTGTCCAGAAGCGCACAAAAAAAGGACGTTCGTTCTTTGCCTGCAGTAAGTATCCGGCATGCGAATATGCCCTGTGGGATCGTCCTATCAACAAGACCTGCCCGACCTGTAGCGCTCCGTTTCTCATCGAGAAGGTGAGTAAGCAAGTTGGCCGCAGCGTCCAATGCCGTAGCGAAGAATGTGGCTATCGCGAAGCAGGGTAAGAATACTGTACGCATCTTCGCCGTCCCGCCGCTCTCATTTTTTCCTCTTCGCTTCCTCAATCCAATTGAATCTGAGATCGCATATCATCAGCGCCGACAGGACGCTATCGTCGTCTCGTGCCGCTCGGTTGACGAACAGCGTCAAGGCGTTGATAATGAACCGAGGTTTCGTGACAGAAATCGTTGGACGAATGACTCACCCTTGAGCCCCCGAACGTGAGGGCCTGCCGTCTAGAAGAAGGGAGGACACATATGAAAGCGAAAGAAGGCGTTGTCAATCTTCTCAACAAGATTCTGACCGCCGATCTCACAGCCATCAATCAATATTTCGTCCATGCCAAGATGTGTGAGAACTGGGGCTATGAACGACTCCACCACAAAGTGCGGGAGCGCAGTATAGACGAGATGAAGGACGCAGATGAGCTGATTGGCCACATCCTTTATCTGGATGGCGTGCCGAACGTACAACGTATGAACCCTGTCCAAGTAGGAGAAACTGTTCCTGAGCAGTTCAAGCTGGATTTAAAAGCTGAACAGGAAATGCTCGCCTTATTAAACGAGGGCGTGGTGCATTGTACGAAGGTGACCGACTTCACCACGCGGCACATGCTTGAGGATATGGCCAAAGACGTGGACCAACATATCGATTGGATCGAAACGCAACTGGAAACGATCAAGCAGGTGGGGCTTGAGAATTACCTGGCTGAACAGATCAGGAAGGAAGGGTCATAGAAAGCTTGGGCGCGGGGCGAGAGGCAAGCATCGTGAGCGCGCGCTTTCCTTCAGGCCTTCGCGCCCATGAGGAGGCTCAGGACCATGCCGGTGGTGTACATAAGCCCAATCCCTACGAACATGCCCGTCGCGGTTTGCAACCCGTGTTCCTCAGTGTAGTACAATGCGACCAACGAGACGATGACATAAACAGGGAGCCGGCCGCCAACGCATAACAACTGAGAGAGAGATAGGGCGCGACGCCGTAGCCGCTGACCACTGTTCCCAGGCATGTGGGGCCGCCGGCCAGCATGCACAACAGGATGATGTCTTTCATGGAGGGCGGGTGGTTGCCGGACGATCCCACGATTCCAAAGCTCTCCGTCCCGTTGTGCAAGGCGAATCCAGTGACGAGCAGCCCGCTCATAACCCATTGCCCCTGGGCATAGCTCGCGCCGATGGCCAAACCCTCCCCAAATTGTGCAGACCCATCCCAACTGCAATCGTGTAAGGCAGAAACAGTGGAGTGCCGGCGCCTCTGCCGAGCCGCTTTCCTTGTTGCTCAACAACCACAAGACCGATGAAGCCGACGAACAAGCTGCCGAGGAGCACCACCCAAGATCCGAAGTCTCGTGGGCTGGTCAATTCGACCGCCTCGTGCATCACGTCGAAGAAGAGGTAGAGGAGAATTCCGACAGAGAGGCCGATGAGGAATATTTGCCGGCCTCGATTCAGCGCCTTGAGCGTCATGAGAGCCACGGCGATGCCGAGGTACACAGGGATGATGCCAGCCACGCTTCCAAGCCCGATCAATTCGACCGCGATTCCATGCTGATCCATTTAAGGTTCCTTTGTCAGGAAAGGGACCTGAGCAAGAGGATCATTGCCGGCGAATAACGGGGCCCGCACTGCAAAGTACACAAACCGGTCACGGTCATAGTCCGGGATAAACACCCACTGATCGTATTGCCGCGCCTGGGCTTCGATCTCCGAAATCGGCTGAGCGGTCCTAGCCGGACCAGGTGATCTGGTGCAAGGCGACGTGACCGGGGCGCCGTCGCCGGTTGAGTCGTACTGAACACGAGCAAGCCCTTCGGCGAAACATCCCAGTCAACCGGTTCCACTGAGTTGTCTGGACGGTCGGCATAGGCCATGCCGACACAACACACCAAACCGACACAACAAAGCAGTGCAGCCCACGTGCCTCTGGTCGTCCAACTTTTCAACTGTCCCTCCGTTTCTACGGCAGCTCGATCGAGGAGACACCGGAGAGGACTAGCGTGATCGCCGCCAGAATCTTCCACAACCACCAGCCGGTGACGGTCAGGATGACCATTCTGAGTGAAACGACCAGACTGATGAGCACACCGAGCTCACCGTCAAGTTTTCCAGGGTGCGGCATGATCGTCTCATGTGGTCGTTACAAGGAGCCTGTCCCACATTGCCGTTCGCCGCAGTAAAAAGGTCAATGTCGGACAGGCTCCAAGGTCGTGTTGTCCCCGGTCTGACTGTCGGTCGGCCCGCGCCTGTTCCTGACTTGGGCATCGGCCGGGTCGATGAACAGCGCCGCCTGCGTAATGGCAGAGCTGCAGACCCTGCAGCCCAGTAGGCTCCGGTGGGGATGAGGGCTCTGCCGTTGACAACGAGGACAGGTCTGTCTCTTCATGGGGGTCCTGCTTAGTGGCATATCGGGTCGCTGTAGGCGGAGGAAGGCGCCAAGCTCCGGCTGTCATCTGCCTGCCTGAACTGAGAGGCGAGTCGCGCCACGGCGTCGGCAAAGGCGACGAAATCCTCCCGGTCAAAATGCAACGTGATGGGGCCATAGGTGAAATGCAGCCTGTCGCAGCCGCACACGTTCAATGCCGCTTGCCCATTGCCATGAATAACATTCTCCATATTCGTGTCTCCTTGGTGTTGGTGGTGTGCTCGGGAGCCTTTCGTATTCAAAGGTCCAACAAGAACAGGTGAGGCTATGAGTTCATGACCTCCTCCCATGCGTCCGCGATGGTGTTCGTGGCTGCTACGCCACCTGTGTCTTGGGATTGGCTGAACGTGACAATCTCTTGAAGGGCGCTCAGGCCACGCTCAGTGAAGTTATGAATCAGGTGAAAGTGGAGGAGGCCCGCACGGTCGATCAGGAACGTCTGACACCTCACCGGTATCTGTGCTGGCGGTACGCCGAAGGACCAGTGGAGCCGGCTCAAGGGATCGTATAGAAGAGGCGTGCGTCGTGTTGTCGGGTGGTCGAGCCACACCCGGTGCAACGGCCGGGTACCGGAGCTGACGATCAGCAGGGTCGTGTCGATCCGATCGAGATTGTCGGCCTGATGGTCTAAGAAATCTGGTTTCACTATTCCCACATAGGGAAGGAAACATAGGGCCATCCAGCGGCCTGTGAACTGCGTCGAATCAAGATAGGTGAGCGTGCCTGCGACCAGGGCCGGTGCTCGAAAACTGGGCGCGGGCTTGCCGATGTGTTGCATGGTGTCCTCCGATTATGTGGGCCCAGGCTTGCGCGAGCGACAGCTCGTCGCTCGCTCCACAAGGTTCTGGGCATGTTGGTTCTCCGTGCGAGACCATCCGCAATTGATGCATTTCCACCGGGCTGCGGGACCGTAGAAATCCAAGTGGCGTTCAGCCACCAACAGGCCACGGCATTT
>JBBRRK010000016.1:0-29827 GCA_038200765.1 Nitrospirales bacterium | reverse complement strand
ATTACGCTCATGGGTGGGCTCCTGGCCTGGCTCTTCATTATTCAAGCCACCATGATCGGCATTCTCTTCTTGAGCACGAACTATTATCTCTGGCAGGCGCTTGGCAGGATGCGCGGTGCAGAGAAATATCAACGCTACATTAAATATCTCGTATTCGTTCTCTGCGTCGGCTTTCTGGTGTTTATTACACCTCACACGATCGTCATGACTCCAGCTGAGCTCAAGGCCATGGGAGGACAGCAGCATCCGGTGTTGGGAAACTACGGAGTGATGTCGGCTAAGAACGGTGGAATTAACGTGATTATCACTACCACCATTCTCAGTTTCGTCTGGTATATGCGAGGCAATAAAGTCTCGACGGTATCCTGGTCGAAATTCGGCAACATTTTCATGGGTGTCTTCTTTGGGTGCGCCTATGTGAACATTATATGGCTGGCTATCTATGGCTATTACATTCCGGCAAACGTACGGGTGGGTCTGTCAGTGCCACAAGTTGCCACAACACTGTCCTGTCTCTTCTTCATGTTTGCCCTCAATGCCTTCATGATGAAGGGTGCCAAGCAGATGGGGGCGATTGAATGGGGAAAGATCTCTGTTCGATCGCAATATGCGTTGATCATGCTTGCAACGGCCTTTACGTGGATGATGGGCTTGATGGGGTACATCCGTTCTTCGGTCCGGTTATTCTGGCACGTGAATGAAATTATGCGTGATAACTCGCCATGGGCCTATACGCATACGGTCGGTTTCGCGGCGAACATGATTTCATTCAATGTACTGTTCTTCTGGGTGAGCATCCTATTCGTCTTCTGGCTGGGAAGCCTCGGGATGAAGAAGGCGCCTGTTGAGGCGAAGGCAGGGGTTCCGGGCGGCGCCCCGCAGCCGGCTGAGGGCCACTAATCATCTTTAAGGATTTTGGTTGGCGGAGTGAAGGCACGGGATACGCGCCTCCACTCTACCTGAACCGCAGGAGGATACATCCGTGGGCGATTTAGTAAAGGAAGCTCTAACGATAGGGTGGCCGTTATTCGCGCTTCTCGCCGGTCTTTTCGTGTATTCATTGGTGGCAGTGAAGGATGCTGCTGCCAAGAAGAGTGGAATATTCAAGGTTTTTATCGGGACAATCTGTGCCTTTTTATTAATGGTTGCGATCGCCCACTATCAGGGAAGTTTCTACGAAGCGAACCGGATGCTTCCGGTCTCCTTAGTTATCATCACCGTGACATGTTTCATGATGGGAATCTATTTCCCCAGCCAAGCAGCTCTGATGAAAATCGGTGGTTTTATGTTCCTGGTCGCAGCGGGTCTATCAGGGTATGGGAATTGGTTGCCGCAGGTAGAAGGTGGATTCCCTCCTGCAGAAGTGAAATTGGATTTAGCATCCATGTCTTCCCAGCAACTTGCCGATGAAGGTGAGAAGATCATTTTTGGTGGAGTTGGAAAGAACAAAGAACAGGGGGCAGTCGGCAAAGGGCAATGTCCTCTCTGTCATGCATTCCACGCAGGGATGTTGGGAGAACGTGCGCCCAACTTACAAGGCCTTCCAGGACGGGCGGGTAAGGAGCGATTAGAGGATCCTAAGTATAGCAAGGGCAAGCCAGCCGGCAGAGACTTTGCGGAGAAAGAAGCATTCCCTGGGGCTGGGACGGCTGAGAATGGGCAAGAATATATTGCGGAGTCCCACGCCTGCCCGAGCTGTTATGTTGTTGTCGGTTATGGCGTGAAGGGGTCAAACGACAAAGAAAGCCCGATGCCGGCCATTCACAAGCCACCAATCTCGCTGAGCCTTCCTGAATTGGCAGCCGTCGATACGTGGTTGTATCTTCGCGAGGGGATTGATGCTCCATCCTACGAAGAGATCATTAAATCCTATGAGAAGTTTATTCCTGAAGCTGACCGGCCCAAGCAACAGGAAGAAGAGACAGGTGTGGCTAGTGCGTTAATGGCAGATGGAAGCGAAACTGTGGATGTGATTTTTCAAAAGGCGACGTGCGTTGCCTGCCATACGATTCCCGGCATTCCAGGAGCGAAGGGGACGATTGGCCCTGTGCTTGAAGAGGGCACGAATGCTCTGCTTCGTATGAAGGATAAAGAATATAAGGGATCGGCCAAGACTGTTCCGGATTACATCATGGAGTCGATCGTCGATCCTAGCGCCTACGTAGTGAAGCCGTTTCCGGACAATACCATGCCAAAGATATTTGGCCAGAAGTTGAGCGCAGGCGCCATGAAGAAAATTGTCGATTATTTGTCTCAGGTAAAGGCGGGAGCGCCGCCACCGAAGATTTCATGATCGTGGCTATTTATCTCTTTTATCGAGTAAACGGAGTTCACCGATGAAAGCATTAATGTCAGTCGCGGCACTTATGGGAGCAGCCGGAATACTCCTGCTCGCCGGAATGACGGTGGGTATCGTTCCGTCAAATTTCGTGCGCCTGATCGAAGGGTATATGCCGGCTCAAGTGATCTTTGAGCTCACGCTGTTTGTGGCGGGATTTACAGGGATCAGCTATATGATGGCGGCCATGGGAATGGCCTTCCCACGGTTTTGGCAGGGGATTCTTTTTTGGGCGTTCATTCTCCTCTATTTGAAGTATCGCATCTATCCGCCGATTCCATTCAGTGTTCGCGCCATGTATGGGGCAGTCTCCCTTGTGTGCGTTTTCATGTGGGTGTCTGCGAACGAAGAAGATTGGAAGAAGTTCAAGCAGCCGATCATGAATGTTTTGGATGCCAAGACTGGAGGAAACAGGATATTGCGTTATGCATATCTGGTCATTCTGCCAATCTTGATTGGGGGATTCACATATAACGCCATGGTTCCTAAATCCGAGGAGCCGATCGAGTTGCGGACCGTCCATCCTGCCCCGCCGGCCAGTACCAAGGTGCATGGGAAGACCTATACGCTTCAAACGTCGCAGAATCCCTATCGTGTCAATCCAGAAGGAAAATACGATCAAGATTATAGTAACGCCAATATCGTTGAGCAGGGTATGGGTCGCTTGATGAAGCCGAATGCCAATCCTTGGGACAAAGATGCTCAAGGGTACCTTAAGTATGTGCGGGAAGGTGGAGAGATTTTTTATCAGAATTGCCATTTCTGCCATGGCGATAACTTAAACGGACGTGGTCTCCATGCTTTTGCGTTCAATCCGATCCCGGCGAACTTCACCGATCCAGGTACGATTGCTCAATTACAGGAAACATTCATCTTTTGGCGTGTGTCCAAGGGTGGAATCGGCTTGCCGAACGAAGGGTTTCCATGGGCCTCTGTGATGCCACCCTGGGAACAGCATCTCACTGTGGACGAAATCTGGAAAGTCGTATTGTTTGAATATTGGCACACAGGGTATTACCCGAGAACCTGGGACTAGAATTCATCAAGTTTATAGCAAACCTGGATTTATGACATGAGGGAAGCGATGAAGAATTCGTTAAGGCTGAAGGCTGGGGCATTCCTCACGACTGCCTTCGGAGTGATCCTGGTCTCCGGAATCACAGGAAGTGTAACCTTTGCCGAAGATGCGATTCCCGCGGGCTTTAAAAAGGGCGAATTAGCGCCTGAGGCTCCTGCCGACATGATCGAGGCAGGAAAGCGGGTTTACTTCACCAAGTGTGTCTGGTGTCACGGGGTCGATGGCGCAGGTGATGGGCCCGGCGCCGATCGTCTCTGGCCGCGCCCCCGCAACTTCAACCAGGGGACGTTCAAGATTCGTCACACGGCCAGCGGTGAGTTGCCATTATTCGATGCCAAGAAGCCCGTTGCCGGCCAGAACGATCTATTTGATACGGTGACGCACGGTCTGCCAGGTTCCGCCATGCCATCCTGGGAAGGTATTCTGACGGAAGAGCAACGACTCCAAGTGTTGTCATTCATCACCACCCAGCTTGTGAAAGATCGAAAATTTACGGACAAGGAGTCAGAGAACCAGACTATATTGCAGCTGGCCGATTTGAAGCCGATTCCTGCGACAGAAGAGAGTCTGAAAAGAGGAGCCGAGCTCGTTGTCGAGAAGAAGTGTGTCGAGTGTCACGGTGTTAATGGACGTGGCGACGGCAATGCGTTCAACCTGAAAGATGACTGGGGCTTTTCGATACAGCCGGCCGATTGGCACAAGTGTTGGAACTTCAGAGGCAGCCGGCAAGATCCCTATAACGTTAAGAACATCTTCCGAACGTTTTCGACCGGAGTCAACGGCACTCCAATGCCCTCCTTTGCCGACAATACCACTGTCGAGGAACGGTGGCACATTGCCAACTTTGTGAATTCGCTCTGTGAACGTGAGGCAGATGGAACGCCCCTCTCGATTGATCCGTTGACAGACAAGCCCAAGGTCAACTTTGTGCTGTCCTCAGGAGTGATCCTGGGAGAGGGAGAGAGAGAGATTCCGGCAGATCCGGAAAATGAACTCTGGCAGGGGCGGGCCAGGCGGATCATCGCGATGGGCGGTCAGATCACCCATAAGCCAAGAAACTTCGTGAACCGGATCGACGATATCTGGATGAAATCGTTATACAACGACACGCACATCGCATTCATGTTCCAGTGGGACGACCGTACGAAGAGTGTCGCAGAAGGAGAGTTGCCCTGGCCTCCGACCTCAGTCAATATCGATGTGAAGGAGCAAGATCCGAAGACTGGAGAAGAAGGCTCTATTGCAATGCATCAGAATAACTACACGGTCTACAACGATGCGGTCGCCATCCAAACTGCTGTGAAGTGGAAGGATCTTCCCGCTCCGATTAAGCCGAGGTATCTGTTCGGCAGCAACGAACAGTACCCAGTCGACATTATGAAATGGGAAGCCGATGGGTCGCTTCGCGCCTTCAAGGGTACAGGATGGGATCAGGATTTTGAAGAGCGGGACGACTACCAAGAGAGCAGCAAATTACTTTTTTCTGAGTGGAAGAATGGCCAATGGACGGTGATCATTCAGCGGCCCTTGGGGAACCAGAAGGATCAGGATTACGACGAAGATACCTTCTTTGAAATGGGGCAATACATTCCCACGGTGTTCTTTGCTTGGGACGGGCACAATGGCGACGCAGGGAGGAAAATGGCTGTTTCGGCCTTTTATTATACCTTCCTGGAGCCTCCAACACCGCGCGAAGCCTATATTTATCCGATCGTGATTGCGTTTGGCGTGGTCCTTCTGGAAGGTTGGGTGCTGACGAGGCGATCGAACAAGCGGAAGGCAAAAGCACTCTAAGGTTCATCTGAGCTGAGAGAGTCTGAAGCATTAGAGAGGGGGTGGGGGAACCCGCCCCCTCTTTCTTTTTGACCTCCTTCTGTAAGGAACAATGGCGAATGATGTGACCGGCATCCTTCTCGCCGGAGGGAAAAGCCGAAGAATGGGCGAAGATAAACGGCATCTCGTCGTGGGGGAACAGACTCTCCTTGAAAGAGGACTGGCGGTGCTTCGTTCAATTTTCACGGAGGTACTAGTCGTGATTGCGCAGGACAGTGATCTGCTTAGTGTCGATGCCAGAGTGGCGCGCGACCTGGTGCCTGATTGCGGCAGTCTCGGAGGGCTGTATACTGGTCTCACGCAGGCAACAACACCTCGCATATTCGTAGTCGCGTGCGACATGCCGTTTTTGGATCAGGCGGTCATTGCTCAGTTCACGAGCCGAAGGCACAACGCAGATATTGTGATGGCGAAACTTGAGGGGCGTCTACATCCGATGCATGCGTTGTACGGCAAGCAATGCGTGCCGGTCTTGGAACAGATGATTCGGGCACGACAGCTCAAAATTCAAGAGATTGTCTCGAAAGCCTCCCTTCGGGTGCACTATGTCACCGAGGCGGATTTGCTCACCATCGACCCATCCTGGCGTTCCTTTTACAACGTGAATACGCTGGCGGATCTTGAGACGGCGCGGTCCCTGCTGCCTCGGGTCCCTCCCTCAGGATAGCCGTCATGCGCGCCCCGAGAAGAACGATCGTGATGATCCATCCAGGCGGCCTTGGCGATGTGCTTTTGGCGGTCCCGGCTATGGTGCGGTTGCGGACCTCATTTCCCAACCATCAGTTGGTTCTCTGTGCAGGGGACCAGATTGCAAGGTTGCTCCAGGCATGCCGCATCGTGGATGCGTGGATGTCTGTACAAGGCCGAGTCTGTGCAGACTTGTTCTCCGGTCTAGATTCGGTCAGGGGTCATGTTCCGACTTGGTTGGAGAATAGTGATTTGGTCATTGCCTGGATGCAGGACCCCGATGGTACGCTCAACGAGACGCTAAAGGCAGTCGGGGTCCGAGAGGTGATCGTGAAGTCTCCGTTCTCGACAGAAATTCAGGCGACACATCAACGTGACAGGTTTTTTGAAACGATCAATGCGGTGCCGTCTGACGGGGAAGGAGAGGCTCTGTTAACGGTATCGGAACCGCTCCTGCACCTCGGACGAGCCTGTCTTGAAGTGGCAGGTTTCTCAACCGAACAGCCTCTTGTCGTCATCCATCCTGGGAGTGGGAGCGCCCATAAGTGTGTGGCACCTGAGACCCTCGCGACCGTAATTACTGCGCTGCAGATTTCCGGGGCGATTCCGATGGTTCTAGAAGGGCCGGCAGACCGGGAGCCGGTTGAGCGTCTGCTTCAGTCATGCGTGGACCCACCGACTCTCCTGAAGGGACTCGATCTTTTTACCGTCGCTGGACTGCTCGCACAGGCACAGCTCTTTATCGGACAGGATTCTGGAATCACACATATGGCGGGGTTGATAGGAGTGAAGACGATTGCTCTGTTTGGACCGACTGATCCCGCTCGCTGGGCTCCCCGTGGCGCCCACGTGACCGTGGTGCAGGGCATACCCTGCCTTTGCCGATCATGGGGTGAAGTCAGTCAGTGCGAGAACAAACCTTGTCTCGAAATTCCGCAGGACCATCTCGTGACACTCTGTCTAGCGCACCTCAAGGATGCCGCGATCCGACAGAGAATTTCATCCGGCAGCCTTGTCACTGACCACCCCGTATGCTAGAGTGCCCAGTTCGTTTTTCCTTTCATTGCTGTGGACTTAGGAGTTTTTTTCTTGTCAAGCGGGGTCGTGCAGGAAAAGGTCACCAACGCGCTTCTTGGAGCGCTCAATGGGGCCAAAAAAAAAGGCCAACTGAAAACGGAAGCCTGGCCTCAGCTGAGTCTGGATGCTCCCAAGCGGCCTGAATGGGGAGACTTAGCGTCGACGGTCGCCATGTCTCTTGCGGTGTCCGAGCAACGAGCCCCCCACGACATTGCCCAAATTATCATCGACAATCTTGCTCAGTGCGAGCAGCTCTTCGACCGAGTCGAGATCGTCAAGCCTGGGTTTCTCAACCTCACGGTCAAGCCCGTCATCTGGCAGGAAGTACTGAGAGAAATCGAGATGCAAGGATCAGCCTACGGGCGAGCTGAGATGGGACAGCGCCGCCGCGTCCTGGTGGAGTATGTGAGTGCGAATCCGACCGGCCCGTTACATGTAGGGCATGGGCGTGGCGCGGCGGTCGGGCAGGCTGTCGCGAATATGCTCAAGGCGGTCGGATATGATGTTGTGAGTGAGTACTACATCAACGATGCAGGCCGGCAGATGAAATTGTTGGGAGCCTCTGTCTATGCACGATATGAGGAGTTGTCGAACCGGCCGGTAGAGTTTCCGTCAGAGGGATATCACGGAGCCTACATCACTGCCGTGGCCGAACGAGTGAAGCAACAGCTTGAGCCTGAGCTGGCCGGACGTGCCGCCACAGAGGTTGAGGAACGTTGTCGAACCTTCGCCTACCAGGAACTGCTGGGCCTGATTCGCGAGGATCTGAAATCCTTCGGGATCGAGTTCGAGTCCTGGTTCAGCGAGGCCTCTCTCGTGAACTCAGGGGCCGTTCAACGGGTGTTGGATGAATTGAAATCGCAACAGTTCCTGTTTGAGGAGGAAGGGGCCTGGTGGTTTCGATCCTCGGCCTTCGGCGACGAGAAGGATCGTGTCGTGCGGAAACAGGACGGCGAGTACACCTACCTCGCCTCCGATATCGCCTACCACCGGGATAAGCTTCAGCGCGGATATGATCTGCTCATCGACGTCTGGGGTGCGGATCACCATGGCTACATCCCTCGCATGCAAGCGGTCGTGCAGGCCTATGGGCATCCGAAAGATCGCCTCCAGGTCGTGCTGGTCCAGATGGTGAACCTGTTGCGCGGCGGGAAAAAAGTGGAAATGTCGATGCGGGCCGGCGAGTTCATCACGATGCGGGAAGTCATCGATGAAGTCGGGGCCGATGCGGCCAAGTTCTTTTTCTTGATGCGCGATTCCGACTCGCATCTGGACTTCGATTTGGAACTGGCCAAGCAACGGTCATCCGACAATCCCGTGTACTATGTGCAGTATGCCCACGCCAGAATCGCCAGCCTCTGGCGGGTCGCGGCGACACGAGGGATCGCCTGTCCCCTGCCGAGCGAGACGGACTTGACGGTATTGACGGATCCGGATGAACTGGGGTTGATTCGCAAGCTCTCCGCCTATCCCTCTGTCCTGCAGGGTAGTGCGATGGCCTACGAGCCTCACAGGATGACCTATTACCTCCAGCAATTGGCTGGGCTGTTGCATACGTTTTATAACAAGCATCGAATTCTGCCTCCTGCGGCGGATCGAGACCTATTGGCCGTGACGCCGGAGGGATTGGTTCCAAGTGAGGGACTGCCGAAAGAGGTGCTGACCCCTGAGCGGACTGCGGCAAGATTGGCGCTGATGCGAGAAATCCAACAAGTCTTGAAGAATGGACTCGCCGTGCTCGGGATTTCTGCACCAGAGCAGATGTAGCGGGCAAGAGGGGCCGTGGACTATTCAGTGCAGCAGGTGGATCGTGAGACGGGCGCGCGGGTGGGGAGACTCAGCACTGCCCATGGTGCCATCGACACGCCGGCCTTCATGCCGGTTGGGACGTTGGGGCCGGTAAAGGGGATTGATCCGGTCGACCTCGAGCAGCTTGGCTTCGGTCTCATGCTGAACAACGCCTATCACCTCTATCTGCGGCCTGGGCATAAGGTTATCGCTGAGATCGGTGGGTTGCATCGGTTCACCGGATGGCCTGGTGCGATTTTGACGGACAGCGGTGGATTTCAGATTTTCAGCCTCGCGAAGCTGTGCAAGGTGACGGACGAAGGGGTAAGTTTCCAATCGCATCTTGATGGGTCCACACATTTCATCACGCCGGAAACGGCCATTGAGATCGAGGAAGCGCTGGGAGCCGATATTATGATGGCGTTTGATCATTGCGTAGCCCTGCCGGCAGAAAAAGAGGTGGTGCGTGATGCGGTGCGACGGACCACCCTCTGGGCGCAACGTTGCCAGGACAGCCGGCGTCGTAGGGATCAAGCCCTCTTTGGGATCGTGCAAGGCGGTTTGGACGTGGATCTCCGTGTAACCTCAGCGCGTGACCTTGTGGGGCTTGGGTTCGAAGGCTATGCCGTCGGGGGGCTCTCGGTGGGAGAGTCGAAGGCAGAGATGTATGCCATGCTGGATGTGACCGTACCGGAGTTGCCGGCTTCGAAGCCGCGATATCTGATGGGTGTAGGGATGCCGGAGGATTTGATTGAAGGCGCGACGCGCGGGATCGACCTGTTCGATTGCGTGGTGCCCTCGCGCCATGGGCGGACCGGTTCGCTCTTTACGAGTTTCGGACGAGTGGTGATTAAGCAAGCGCGGTACGTTCGGGATGAGCAGCCGATCGATCCGGCCTGCGGCTGTCCGGTCTGCGCGCGTTATTCGCGTGCCTATTTGCATCACCTCTTTCAGGTCAAAGAGATGTTGTCGTCGAGACTCAATACGATCCACAATCTCTGGTATTTTGCCGATCTGATGGGCCAGGTGCGATCAGCGATCGCGCAGGGAACGCTACGGTCATTTCGGGACGAGTTTTACCGATCCCGCGACTTGGCTGCTTCGGACGGTTTAGCGACGGACGTCGATGGGCTTCGGTCTGCCGCAGGGGACTAACCTAGTTGAGAAGGAGTGTGTATGGTCATGCAATCGGTCGTGATGGCGCAGTTGTTCGGAGGAGGGGGGACGGGTCCGAGCTCTACGTCCGGCACGATCCTGTCTCTCATTCCGTTCGTGTTGATCTTTGTTATTTTCTATTTTTTGGTCATTTTGCCGCAACAAAAACGTACGAAACAGCAGAAGGCGTTGTTGGAGGCCCTGAAGAAGGGCGACAAGGTGGTTACGGCGTCGGGTATCTGGGGTACTCTGACGAACCTCGGGAAGGAGACGGTCACGCTGCAAATTTCGGATAGTACGAAGATTCGGATACAGCGGGACCAGATTGCTCGACTACGCGGCGGCGACGACGAGGACAAGGACAAGGACAAGGACAAGGATTCGTAGGGCATACAGGATAATGAGGTATCAGACGACATGAAAAGAGTGGGTGGGCGGTTAACATTGTTGGTGTTGGTGGTGTTGCTGTCGTTGATCTTCTTTCTCCCAACCTATCAGCCGTTCTATCAGGCCTTGCCTGGTTGGCTGAAGACCATGATGCCGAATAAAGGCATTACACTGGGGTTGGATCTACAAGGCGGGATTCACCTCGTCATGGAAGTGGATGAAGATCGCGCAGTCGAGATCGCCGTCGATCGATCAATCGTGTCCCTTCAAGATGGGTTCGTCGACAAGAAAATTCCCGTGGAGTCTGTGACGCGGACGGGACCGACTCAGGTCACGATTCAGTTTCAAAATGCTGAACTCAAGGCACAGATACAGAAGGTGATCGACGACTATCCGATCTTCAGTGAGACGGAATCTTCAGGATCGGCCAACCGGCTGGTGTGGGAGCTGCGGGAGGCCGAGGCCAAGCGGATCAAGGACTCCGCGATCAACCAGGCGCTGGAAACAATCCGGAACCGGATCGACCAGTTTGGCGTGACAGAACCGATGGTGCAGCGGCAGGGGTTGAAGCAGATCGTCGTGCAGCTGCCCGGTGTCAAAGAGCCCAAGCGCGCCAGGGATCTGATCAAAGAAACGGCATTGCTCGAATTTAAGATGCTCGACGAGGACAACCAGTCGAAGCTCGACCTGCCGGCCCGTATTCCGAAAGACAAAGAAGCGGAGGTCTTGAAACAGGCCGAGGCGAAGCTGCCCGAGGGCGATCAGATCCTCTTTGAGCGGGGCGTCGATAAAGACACCGGCCGAGAATACCGCATTCCCTATCTCGTGAAAAAACGGGTCATGTTGACGGGCGATGTGTTGAGCGATGCACGGGTTTCGATCGGTCAATTCAACGATCCGTACGTCTCGATCGAATTCGACGGGAAGGGCGGTCGGGAATTCGAACGGATTACGGGCGACAATATCAAGAAGCGCATGGCCGTCGTGCTCGATAACACGATCTACTCGGCGCCGGTGATTCAGGACCGCATTACCGGGGGCCGTGCGCAAATCACCGGGACGTTCTCCATGCAAGAGGCGAACGACTTGGCCATCGTGCTTCGGGCCGGCGCCTTGCCGGCTCCGCTCAAGATCATTCAAGACCTCACGGTCGGACCGTCGCTGGGGAAGGATTCGATCGAGAAAGGCGTGCAGGCCACGCTGGTTGCCGGCGCCTTGGTGGTGGTGTTCATGATCGTGTATTACCGGATGTCCGGTGTGATCGCGGACTTTGCGCTCATGCTCAATCTCCTGTGTTTGATCGGAGCCCTTTCTGCCCTGAACGCCACCCTGACGTTGCCGGGGATCGCCGGGATCGTGCTCACGATCGGGATGGGCGTCGATTCGAACGTCCTGATCTTCGAGCGTATTCGTGAAGAGCTGCGGCTGGGGAAAGGGGTTCGCCTGGCGATAGACGGAGGGTACGACAAAGCGCTGCTGACGATAGTCGACTCTCACGTGACGACCTTGATCACGGGGATGGCGCTGTTCCTCTTCGGCACGGGACCGATCAAAGGGTTTGCTGTGACCTTGTGTCTCGGGATCGGGATCAACTTGTTTACGGCGCTGATCGGCACCAAAGTCATCTTCGACCTCTTGAATCAACGACACAAAGTAGAACAGTTAAGCATCTAGTTCGAAGGAGCCTGCATGTTGGAGATCCTCGGAAAAACCAGTATCGACTTCATGGGGAAGCGCCGCTGGGCCTTTTTGTTTTCCGGCGTCATGGTGGTGCTGGGGATGGTGGCGCTGGTTCAGATTGCCAGAGGGTCGGCAAACCTCGGCATCGATTTCGTCGGCGGAACTGCGGTGCAGTTGAAATTCGAACAGGCCGTCAGGATCGACGAAGCGAGAAAAATCTTAGAAGCGAACGGTCTGGGCAACGCCGAGCTGCAAGAGTTCGGTCAGGAGAACAAACTCCTGATCCGCCTGAAGGCGTCGACGACCATAGAGGAAAAAGTCGCCGATCGGGTCGTAGCGATCTTTACGAAGGAGTTTGCCTCGAACCATTTCGTGGTCGATTCCAGCACGGAAGTCGGACCGACCATCGGGAAGAAACTTCAAGAAGATGCCCTCATTGCGATCGTCATATCGTTTGCCGGGATCATTCTCTATGTGGCGGGGCGTTTCGAATTTCGCTTCGGCATAGCCGCGGCCTTGGCGACCTTTCATGACGTGTTGGCGGTGTTGGGCGCTTTTTATATCCTGGACAAGGAAATTACCCTGCTCGTTGTGACGGCCTTGCTGACGTTAGCCGGCTATTCGATGACGGATACGGTCGTCGTGTTCGATCGAATCAGGGAAAATCTCCGGATGCGGAGGCGGGAGACCGAAGAGACGATCATCAACAATGCGGTCAACCAAGTCCTGAGCCGCACCATCGTCACCAGCTTGACCGTTGTGTTGGTGCTGATTCCTCTGACGATCGCAGGCGGAGAGGTCTTGCACGACTTCTCTCTTGCCCTGTTATGGGGTGTGATCTTCGGGACCTATTCGTCCGTCTTCGTCGCAAGTCCGTTGCTGTTGTTCTGGCCGGGAGCATCCGGGCGGATGCTGAAACGGAGTTAGTCTGCCGGTGCTCTAATATATCGTCGGGCGTCACGCGTCAGCGGGTGCATACATCGATCGTCAATCCGCCCGCGCGATGTGTTTCACGCATCGGGGTTGTCGCATCCTGCTAGGGGCACACCCATGACACTCTGGAGTCGATCTCACAGTCTCCAGCACAAGATCATCGCGGCGATCGTGCTGGTCGGACTTCTGCCCCTCACCCTTCTGCTTGCGATCACCTACGTCGAGGAGCGGCGCGCGCTTCGTGAAATGACCGGTGCCAACTTCAAGGAAGTCGCCGTCGAAGCCGCTCGCCGCATCGAAATGCAGATCAGTCGCGGGATGAACGAGGCCCAGCAGCTCGCCACGACCCCCTTTCTCCACACTGCCGTGACCGAAGCCAACCGCACGTACGAGGGAAAGGATGCGCATCGCATCCAGGGCATGATCAAGGATTGGCAGCAGCGGTGGCGTCAGCGGGGTAAGCAAAGCGAGTTTCCCCTCTTCATTAATCGCATCGTCACGAACTACCTCATCCGGTGGCATGATATCCGCAAATCAGATTATATCGGGATCCTGGTGACCGATCAGCAGGGGGCGCTGGTGGTCAGCTCTATTCCACAAGTGGAGTATTTTTACGGGGAGACAGCCTGGTGGCAAGCCGTGGTGAAGGGGGGAAGTCACAAGGGCTATGTGAGCGAGATCGCCTTCGATCCCGCGTTCGGGACTCATGTGCTTGTGGTGGCGGCACCCATTCTTGACGAGACCAAGGAGGCGGTGATTGGGACGGCCACCATTTTGTTACGTCGAGACACGATCTTCCATTCCATGGCTGAGGTGACGATCGGAGCAACTGGGCATGCGATGTTGTTCAGCTCCGACGGTGTGCCGGTGATCTGTCCGGTCCTGCCCCCGGAAGCGCATACGGTACGGCCTGAGTTGATCAGCGTCCTCGGCGGCCAGGAAGCCGGGTGGACTGTTGCCGCAGACGATTCCCATGGGGGGCTGAACGCCTTGATCGGCTTCGCGCCGGTTCGATTCAGTGAGACCGTAGCCCCTGGGAGTTTCGGAGGGCATCAGTGGATCACCGTGGTACGGCAGGATCCCCAGGAGACCTATGCGCCGCTTGCCGAACTCGTGGCGAAGGTGCTGCTCTATGGGTTGATTGTGCTTGCGGTGCTATGGGGGACAGGGGTACTCGTCGCACGCCGGATCGCCCGTCCCATTCAGTTGCTACACGACGGGGTGCGTGAAATTGGAAGCGGCCGATTGGACCGGCGACTGGAGCTGAAGACCGGCGATGAAATCGAAGGGCTTGCCGAGGCGTTCAACCAGATGGCGGCGAATCTACAACGGTCGTTTGCGCAGATTGAACAACGCGTGGTGGATGTGCGCCGCCTGGAAGAAAAGTACCGCGATCTGATCGAACATTCTCCTGAGATGATCTATCAATTGAACCGGAACGGCCGATTCGTCCATGTGAACAACACGGGGCTCGAGAAGCTGAAATACACGCTCGATGAGATGCTGGCGATGAAGCTCTGGGACCTTGTGCCTCGTGGACAGGAGTCGCTCGTACTGCAGTTTCTGGAGCGATTGCTGGCGCAAGGGCGTAGTTCGATGGAGACGGTGTTTCTGCCTAAAGCCGGTCACCCGATCGATGTGGAAATTCATGCCACGGCGCTGATCGATCAAGAGCGGGGCGGGCTGGTTCACTCGCGCGCATTTGTGCGCGACGTGACCGAACGCCACCGGCTTGAGCGACATCTGCAAGAATACACGACGACGCTTGAACAGGCCGTGTCGGAGCGGACGCAACAGCTTGTCGCCTCGCAGGCGCGGTACAAGGCGTTGTTCGACTTGATGGCAGACTCGGTGTTGATGGTGGATCAGAACGGGATCATCGTCGCCGTCAACAAACGTGAGGAGCAAGCGCTGGGGTATGCAGAGGCGGCTGTGGTCGGACGCAGTGTGCTCGACATCGTCCTGTCCGGTTATCACGATGCGTTGCGCGGATGGCTGAGCGCTATTATTTCTGGGCAGCGGAACGTGTCCACCCAGGAGATCATCGTGCGTCATGCCGGTGGGCTGGACATGCCGGTCGAAATGGACTTGATCCCTGTCGGAGCGGACGACCAACTGTTGGTGATGGTACAGTTGCGGGACATTACCGACCGGAAGCGGCTAGAACGGAAGCTGGACACGTATCGAGAAGAATTGGAAGCGAAGGTACGAGAGCGTACGCGGGAAATTGAAGAGACCACACAGTATCTCGAAAATCTGCTCGAAAACGCCAACGATGTCATTTATACCCTCGATACCGAACAACGGTTCACCTATGTCAACAGCAAGATCGAAGCATGGGGCTACCGGAAAGACGATCTGCTCGGGCGCCCCTATCTCGCCCTTCTCTCCAAACGCCATCGCGGGAAGCGTCTCAAGAGCACCTTGGATATCGGTGCGAAGCAGGTCTATGAGGTCGAAGTGGTGACTCGCACAGGGGAGCCTAGGGCTGTGATGGTGAGTGTCTCCCCGCTGCATGGGGTCGAAGGAGAGATCCTGGGTGTGTTGGGTATCGCGCGCGACATGACGGAGACCAAGAAATTGGAGCAACAGATCAGGAACTCTGAGAAACTGGCTTCGGTCGGCAAGCTCGCTGCAGGGGTGGCCCACGAAATCAACAATCCCTTGGGGGGCATCCTCAACTGTCTCTACAACTTGCGGAAGGGAGCACTGTCACCGAGTCGGCAAGAGGAGTATTGGTCGTCGATGGAAGACGGCGTGCGGCGTGTGCAGAAGATTGTTCGGCAGCTTCTCGATTTCTCCCAGCAGCATGAGCCCACGTTCGCCCTGACGGATATCAATCATATTGTCGATCGGGTCTTGGTCTTGACCACACATCTCTTCGCCCCAAACAAAATTCTCTTGGAAACAGGATTCGGTCAAGGGCTGCCGAATGTGATGGTCGATCGGCACATGATGGAGCAGGTACTGATGAACCTGGTATTGAATGCGGTCCAAGCGATGAAAGATGGAGGGGTGCTGGCGATTCGAACGTCCGTGGTCGAGGGAATCTGTCTGATCGAAGTGCGCGATACGGGATCGGGCATTCCCCCAACGATCCTGCCAAGGATTTTCGATCCGTTCTTTACGACCAAAAGCGAAGGCGAAGGAACCGGTCTCGGCCTGTCGGTCAGTCTGGGCATCGTCGAGCGCCACGGAGGAAAGATCTTGGTGGACAGCGAAGTCGGGAAGGGCACGACCTTTACCCTCTGTCTGCCTGTTTCCCGGGATCGTTCGTTGATGGAGAGGGTGTCATGAAGGGGCTTAGGATTCTGCTGGTCGATGACGAGCCGCTGATGAGACTGTCGATGGTCGACGCGCTGGAGACGGTCGGCCATGATGTCGAAGCGGCAGCATCCGGGACGGAAGGGATCGACGCCATCCGTCAACGACCGTTCGATCTGGTGATCACTGATCTGCGGCTGCCAGGCGCAGACGGGCTGACGGTGCTCACGGCGGCCAAAGAGAAGTCGCCCCACACGGAGGTCGTGGTGATTACCGCCCATGGATCGGTGGAAACGGCAGTCGGAGCGATGAAGCTCGGCGCCTTCGACTACATTACGAAGCCGTTCCAGATGGACGAATTGCTGCTGATTGTCGAGCGGGTGGGCCGCGTGGTGACCTTGCGACGCGAAAATCAAGATCTCAAAGCGGTGCTGGAAGATAAGTTCAGTTTTGGAGGCATTCTCGGGGCGAACAACCACATGCGGGCCGTGCTCGAGAAGATCAAGCTGGTGGCGGGAACAGATTCGACGACGTTGATTCTGGGAGAGAGCGGAACCGGCAAGGAGCTGGTCGCCAATGCCATCCACCAAAACAGCCCACGCAGCCAGTACCCCTTGATCAAAGTCAGTTGTGCGGCACTTCCAGAAACCCTATTGGAAGCGGAGCTCTTCGGCCATGAGAAGGGGGCGTTTACGGGGGCGCTGCGGCAGCGGCGTGGGCGGTTCGAGTTGGCCCATCGAGGCACGTTGTTTCTCGATGAAGTCGGAGAAATCTCGCCGGTCATCCAAGTGAAACTATTGAGGGTGCTTCAGGAAAGGCAGTTTGAGCGAGTCGGAGGAAACGACACGATTCATGTCGACGTGCGCCTGGTCTGCGCCACACAGAAAGACCTTCGAAAGGAAGTGTCTCAAGGGCGGTTTCGAGAGGATTTGTATTATCGGCTCAATGTCGTGCCGGTCGTGATTCCGCCGTTGCGTCAGCGGCAGGACGACATCATGATTATTGCCGAACACGTGCTGAAGACCTGCGCGGCTAAGATGGGGAAGGCATTGAAAGGGTTTTCTCCTGCAGCGCGCGAACTCTTCTTGCGCTATTCGTTCCCAGGGAACGTGCGGGAGCTGGAGAACATGGTCGAACGTGCGGTGGCGCTGGGGCGGGATCGTGAAGCGGTCCAGCCATCAGACTTGTGCGGGTTCCAGTCCTGTCCCTATACGGGAGGGGTACCACAAGAATCTTGTGGATTCTGTAGCGAAGGGCTAACGGGGCAGCAGCGAGAGGCACGCCCGTTGACCTCACTGGCGATGGCGCGAGAACAGTTCGAGAAAGACTATATCCTGTCGGTGCTGGAGCGAGTGGACGGCAGCCGCACAACCGGCGCGAAGATCCTCGGCCTCTCGCGCAAAGCCCTGTGGGAGAAGTGCAAGCGCTACGGGATTCCGTCGGCGCAGAGGGAGTCGGGGGACGAAGAAGAGTAGGGAGCGGCCAGGTGCCCTTCTTGCTCGCAGAACGCGCACGGTGAAACTGTGCTCGCCTGGGACAAGAGCGCGTCTCGGCGCGATCGGGGTTGGGCGGGTGAGAATGTCGCGCGCAGTAAAGGGCAGCCTTGGCCACTGACTCCAAGAGAGCATGAGGAATTCGGAAGACCCTCGTTGGACGCGCGCGAATGAATAAGCGAAAACTCCTCGCGAAAGCCCTCACCAGTTCCAAGAACCTTCGATTCACCGAAGCGGTACGTCTGGCCGAGGCCTTTGGGTTCCAACTATCGCGGGCGAGGGGTAGTCACCAGGTGTTTGTCCACCCGATGCTACGAGAACTGGTCAATCTTCAGGAAGTAGGCGGCAAGGCCAAACCCTATCAAGTCCGACAGTTGCTTGATCTGGTGGAGAGGTATAATCTACAGCTTGACGGGGAGTAGGGACCATGAAGGATTATCACATCAACATCTTCTATAGCGACGCGGACAAGGGCTATATCGCGGATATTCCCGATCTGGACGCCTGTTCTGCTTTCGGGAAAACTCCGACCGACGCCCTGAAACAGGCGCAACTGGCCAAGAAAGTTTGGCTGGAAGCGGCTCGGGCAGCGGGGAAACCCATCCCCAAACCGCGTTACAGACCTGCCATCTATCAAACCGGCTCGTAAGATATATAGTGGCTTCCACTGCCAACGGGATGTGGAACAGAGGATGAGGATTGAGCGGCCAGGTGCCATTTTTGCTCGCAGAGGGTGGGGGAGGAATGGCGCCCGCGCTGATCCCTTGCTCCCGGAGCGCGCACGATCAGAATGAGCATGAGAGGGCAGGCTAGACAGTCTCCTGTGCTCGTGCAACGCGCGGTCTCAGAAGACCCTCGTTGGACACGCGCACTGGGAGACCATCTAGCCCGTCCTCAAAGGGGAAGGATAGAAGAACGGTACACTCGACGGCCGCAGGGGGACCAACACGGGTGCCATTCCTGGGGAAGTGAAACGAGCAAGTTTGGAAGAGTCAATGAGATGGAAGGTGCTCGTTCGATGCGCGCAGTTGTGCGTCAGCTACGTCGCCCCCGATTTAAAGAGCGTGGGCGGGGACAGACCACTGTAGGTCAGTCCCCACTCCGAACAAACGAAGGGGCGAGAGTCTTTCCAAAAGATTATTAAGACTCCAGAACCCTTTTAGGGTTCCCATGTCCACTTGGCGACAAAGGGCGTCCTGATGAATAATAAATCAAGGTGTACATGGTATATTTCCTCGCCACTTCATGGGAGACCTATTAGTAATGATGCACACCGCATCAAGTCGATTGATCTTGTCCTCTTTGTGGTTCTTTCTTTTCTGCACAGCACTCTTACCAGCTCGCTCGCTATACGCTGAGTCATTGCCAGCCGTTGAAGTTTCCAGTAACACATCTTTTCCCCCTCCCTCCAATTGCCCACTGGCATGGAAAGAAGTGACACCCGATCAACTAAGAAAGATTGTCGCCAACCATGCCAGGCATCTTACGATGAAATCATCCCCCAACAGTTCAACTTTAAAGGCCAATCTATGCAAGGCGAATCTCATCGGTGCTAACCTACGCGGAATGGACCTTAGTGGGGCAAATCTCTATGCCGCAAATCTCTGGGATGCGAATCTGTCCAATGCTAACCTGAGTGGGGCAGATCTCAGATACGTGAAATTTGGACAGGCGATTCTCAAAGACTTGGACCTTTCTGAGGCGAACCTTAGCCATGCATATCTCAATGGCGTGAACCTTTCGGGCGTGAATCTCCAAGATGCAAATCTCACCGAGACGGAGTTGGACAGCGCCGACCTTACTAGCGCAGATCTGTCACGAGCAAAATTGATCCGCGCACGCATCAGAAGGGCCAATCTGACTGCCGCCCGCCTAACCCATGCGGACCTAACCCATGCGTACCTTACATATGCAACGCTGAACCACGCTGATCTTACAAATGCAAACCTTTCCGAAGCGCACCTTCTCGGGGCAAACTTATTCGAGACAATGCTTGATGAGGCAAATCTCTCCAGTGCAAGTCTCACAGGGGCGAACCTCTCTAAGTCAAACCTATGGCACGCAAATATTTTTGACGCCTCCCTTCGAAAGGCGAACCTTTCCGACGCAAATTTAAGTGATACGAACCTAGTCAATGCATCTCTCGAAGATGCAACGCTGTTACAGAACAGACCTGGATGGAGCAGACCTGACGGGAGCAGTTCTTGAAGACGCGAATCTGCTCCAGGCGCAGCTCGCGAATACAGATCTCACGGACGCCTTCCTAGGCCGAGCCGATCTCACAGATGCACAATTTAGGGGTTCCAATTTGACGGGAGCTGTTTTCGAGCCTAAATCGAATCCAGCCTCTTCAAGCTTTGTGGGTGTGAAGGGCCTGTGGACCATGACATACATCCAGAATCGGCGTGGGGTACTTCGTCAGGATCTCGCGAAAGCAGGTATGCGCCAAGAGGAAAGAGAAGTCACTTATGCGTTGAAGCATACCGTAAGGAAATAAAAGAGGAAATAAAAGGGGTCGGGAGTCTTTGTTTGGTGATGCTTGGCTGCGCCGTTGTAGGGCGTCACGCTCCGATGCCTCTTCTTGAACCTCGCTATCTAGTCCGACAGTTGCCTTTCTTCTTCTGAGTCCAGAGAGTTGGCAATGATCTCGGTGAGGATTGAGTCTGAGATACTGTAGTGAGAGGCATCCCGTAGGTCTTCCAACAGATGTTCGAGATCGACGCGAGTTTCGCCCATGGATCACTCCATGAGGTCTGCCTGTGTGGCGAAAGGGACTGTGGACGGGAGGCGCAGACGCAATCAAGGCGAGATCAGAATCCGAAGATCCAGCCGGGATCGATCATGAGTCATGGGGTTAGGCACGCCGCGAGTCGTGAAACGGGGTTTTCAGAAAAGACTCCCGATCCCTCTGTTGGTCCCGAGAAGTTTGCCGAGATGATCGTCCGGCACTGGGACGGCATCGCGGCCTACTGCAAGCCGGAGGACAAGGTCGTCTTAGGATTTGCCGAGGGCATGAACAAGAAGGTTCGCGTCATTCAGCGGCGAAGCTGCGGCTTACGCGACGAGGTGTACCTGCGCCTGAAAGTCCTCACCTGCATGCTCGACCCGATATGAAATCAGGCCGCCCACTCGGGGAGAAGCAGAACCAGTATAATATTCCCCCTAACCAGTGACTCGCTTAATATTAGGGGGGTTGATCACTCCGATGGGAAGCAGAGGGGCCTCACGAGAGAGCTCGTGCACACCGTGAGTCATTTCGAGTGCACCGTTGAACAGCACGCCATCTTCCATCGAAAGGATCGGCGTCTTGATACTTCCCTCAATGACGGCTGGAGCCCGGAGCTTGACACATTCTTTTGCGACGATATCCCCGGTAATCTTTCCTTTACACACAATGGTTCCGGCGGTAACTTTTCCCTGGATGACGGACTCTTCACCTATCAACAGTACGCCGTCAGTATGAATTTCGCCGTCGATATGTCCGTCAATTTTCACCGTGCCGCTATAGGAGATCGTCCCCTTGAATTCGACTCCCTTTCCCACAAAGGCACTAATGTCCCCAGTCCCCTCGATACTTGTTGAGTTGGCAGCAACCATAACAACCTCTTTGCCTTCCTGCTCGCGTGAGCTCGTCTCTAATTTTTTCTCCTGCCCCCACATGAACGCGCCTCCTCGAGTTCGTGACTCCATTGTGCCAGCAGTCATTATTTATGGCGATAACAGCTCAGGCAGGGTAGTAAGACTTGATGAAAGATACAACACTACTTAAGTAGGGGGTATGTTAACGTACGTATTGATCTTGCTCTATTAACAGTAGCGTCAGGTTAAAAATTCCAGCAAAGTCAACTGGCTATCGATGGGTGGCGCAATGGTTCTGGTAACATCGGGCTGCAAGCGCATGACAGCTGGGTTTTCTCGCGAGAAGAAAAGGGGTCGTGAGTCTTTGCTTGGTGAAGCTTGGCTGCGCTGTTGCAGGCAATCACGCTCCGATGCCTCTTCTTGAGCCTCTGACAGATTGAGGGTCAGGCCTGAGTATTGACTTATTGAGGATGGGCCTTGTCCACGCGTGAGTTGGCTATCGTGAACTCCTGTAGGCTGCGTCGATGAGGCCTGGTTTGATCACCAGCTGCACACGTCGAACGACCACCGCTTGTCATTTTCTCACCTGAGAGCAGGCTAGATTGCTCTGCCACTGCGCGCGACTTCCCAATTCTTTATTTCAGTTTCAAAGGTTGCCTGGTCGATCCTCGATTGCGCGCGTCGAACGAGCACATTCTTATCGTGCGCGTTGCGCGAGCAGGAGAGTTTGGCAGACACCCTTCCCGCCGCTCGCCACGCATGGACGACGTCATCAAACGTCTCCACCTTGATTTTTCTGGACCGTTCTTCCACCTGGGCCGCATCGTACTGAAACTGCAACCGCATCCATCCCTCCGGAGTACTGCCAAAGGCCTTGGCTAGGCGGCTCGCCATATTCCAAGACAGCATTCTGGTTCACCAGATGACTCAGTGCAGATCGCGACACACCGAGGATCTTCGCCCCTTCGGTCACGCTCAAGCCATGCGGGTCCAGACAGTCCATGCGCATCGCACCCCCCGGGTGGGGTGGATGCTTCATGTTTAAAGCCCTCATACCATTCTCCTTCGCTCATCGCGTTGGTGACCGGATGGTGGTATCCAGTCAGGATGTAATAGATGTGTCGGCCCGCACCCTATACACCGCTATCCTTGCCACTGAGCCTGACTCGCCGGAAGCGCTCCACACTGCCTCCTGGTTTTTGCCCGACCAGGGCGATCTCGCCCGCGCCCGCACCACGCTCGCCAATGCCAAGCAGGAGTAGGAAGAAGCTCACCGTATGACAGAGTGCCTTACGGCGGACGATCCCAGTAACCGCGAGTGGCAGCGCGATGTGGGTCTCCTACTAGACGTTGGCTGATCTCCCTGAACGGTAGAACAACTCCCGTGAAGCGCGCATCTACTGGACGCAAGCCTTTGACGTGCCGTCGAGTATCGACAAGGGGGCCTGCACCTCTCACCGGAAAACCGACAGGTGCGAGAAACCTTGCGTGGGAAAATCGGGGCCGAGACACATTGATTCTCCCGATCGATGGCCTCGATGTGATAGAGCGAACGCCTGTCTATTTTAGAAAACTCTTTCCAGCTTCCGTGTACATGTTCTCAGAGCGGTGCCGTCGATCCGCTCTTTGAGAATGTGACGTCAAGATAGCTCTACGGATTCGATCATTTCGCCTTTGTCTGCTGGTGTCTTTCCCATTGATCACTTTGATATGCGCGGTGAGTATCGAGTGTCTCTCCGATTGAGTGAAGGGTGAGGCGTCGCCTTGTCAGGCACCGAAGGCTCGTCTCAGTTTGACGGACACCGAGTAGACGCATATCCGACCGTCTCCAAACTTCTCCAGCTGGATGTAGTCCTGGCCTTCGAATACGTCAAGGATGTGATTGATCAGGAACTGGCCCTTCCCAATTTTCGCCTGTAAATCCGAATTGCTCTCGACGTGTTCGTTCAGGATTGCGCTCGCGACTGCTTGGACCGTGGACTCGTAGTCGGGTAGGTAGGCCTTTGCGAACTGCTGGAATCCATCGGTGCTGACTTGGGCAAAATAGCAAGCGCCTCCGGGGACTCGACGTGTACGAGCCCTTCCGATTCAAGCACATCCAGGGAGTCGGCAAGTTCTTGTTGCGGGAGGGATGAGAGCGCCTCCGATTGATGCAGCTCATCGCGATCGATGCTCGCATAGCCGTTGCGCAAGGCATGCTCGCAGACGATCTTCAGCACCAGGTTGTCGACATGAGCCAGCCCTTGCATCGTGATTGTTGGGGCACTGATGTAGCCTGGTAGGGTACCGAGGGGCGGCTTGTCCCGACACCAGTGATTGCGGCGACGATTCTCTCGAAGCTTTGTTCATACGCGGTCAGATCAGAGATCCTTTCCCATAATGTTGACGCCAGACATGCCGGCACGCGGCAGTCGTCTAGCACGACGGGAATCAGCTTCGTGCCGCCGTCGACATGTTTCACGAACGCCGCGTTGATTTCCTCTCTCACCCAAGGCTTGTCGACACTGTTCGTCGAAAGCACAATCACGACGGCCGTTGCGCTGTGAATGCCTTCTTCGAACAGCTTGTCGACCAGACTGTCACCGGGAAGCATTTCCCAGCGATCCAGCCACGCATCAATACCGTGTGCTCGCAACCGGCTGGCAAAGTCGATGACGAAGCGGTCCTTGTCCTCTGACGCGTGACTGATGAAGACCTTTAGTGGCATAGTTGTGCGACGTTTAATTCCGCATGATCGGGTTCTGTAAACGAGACATCTTCTCATGGGATGTGAGATACGATTCGTGTGATATCCTGCCAGGATTGTGACCTCAGTCCAAGTGATTTCTTGGAAGTCCTTTCCTTCATCATCCATCAGGGTCTTATGCGGTTCTGCAGTCAATCTTAGGCCCTTGTGATCTGGTCCGTTTTGTCTCAATACTCTGTTCTCATGCACGGGCAACAGGGCATAGGTTCATGAATACTTCTTGACGGCAGGCGAAAACGACGGTATTTCCATGGCCCATGACATCCTCCTCCAACAGACTGGCCTATGGGGCGGTTATCGCTGCCGCGATACTGTGGGGCGGGTCGATCGTGGCTCAGAAGCTGGCTCTGAGCGGATTCTCTGCGGTTGAAGCCTCGGTCCTGCGGGACATCGGTGGGTTGGCCATTCTCCTGAGCATCTGGTGGTGGCAGGAAGGCACTGTGGCCAAGCTGACCAAGGCGGATGTGCGCATGCTGGGACTGCTCGGGCTCGGCGTGTTGGGCAACCACCTGTTCATTCTGATGGGGCTCAAGTATGTGAGCGGGGCCGTCGGAGGGGTGATTATCGGCTCGAGTCCGGTGGTGACCGCGCTGCTCTCGGCTCTGTTGATCCGGGATGTTCCGTTGCGCGCTGTGTGGGCAGGCGGTCTCCTGTCTTTTGCGGGGGTGGGGTTGGTCTCCGTGGCGGGGTTTCAGGCCGCGGGCGAGCAGCCGTTGCTCGGCAGCCTGCTGGTTTTTCTCGGCGTGGTGAGCTGGGCTCTCTATAGTATTGGCAGCCGGCAACTCATGGAGCGCCACTCGGCCCTCACGGTCAATTGGACGACGCTGCTCGTTGCCACCGTCCTCCAAATTCCTCTGTTGTGGACGGATCGCAAGATGCTGGACGCGGGACTCGGGTCCGTGACGCCGACGGACTGGATGGCGCTGGGGTATCTGGTCCTATTTGCCACGGCCATCGCGCAACAGGCGTGGCTATTCGGCGTGAAGGGCATTGGGCCTTCTCGCGCGTCGGTCTTTGGCAATTTGACTCCTGTGGCTGCCGTCGTGTTGTCCGCGATGCTGTTGCACGAATCGGTAGGCGCCAGTGAAATCCTTGGCATCGGGCTGATTCTGGCCGGAGTGTGGGTGGTCGATCGGCAAACCTCCCGACTTTAACCGGCTGTTGAAAAAAGAAGGAAAGGGTAGCCTGGTCGTCCTCCTGCTCGCGGAACAGAGAAGGGGATGGAGCCTGATGATCTTCTGTGCTCGCGCAACGCGCGGCCTCAGAAGGCCCTCGTTGGACGCGCGCAGTGGAAGATCAATCAGTCCCCATCCCTGAATAGACAACGAGCGAGCTTGGAAGGCTCATTTCTATCGTTCGATGCGCGCAATCGAGGATCAACCAGGCCACCCTTTTGAGAGAGTGTGAAAAATCGCTGTGGCCTTGCTGGACGGACTTTTTGAGCAGCCTGCTAAGATCCAGTCCGGTCGCCTTCCCATCCCTCTCGCCCTCGCCTGCGTGATTGCAGTATGATACGGCGAAATTTCCAGCCCGCACTATTTACGAGGGTTCGCGACGAAACCGCTGAGACGGCCTGCGAGACGGGCGCGCGGAGCCGTGAAGGAGCGAGGCATACTTGACACAGTATGTTAACCGACTGAGCGGCGAGCCCGCCCGCCGTCAGGCTTGTCGTAGCGACGTATCGGCGGTTGCAGTAGAAGCCTTTGTGAATAATGTGGGCAAGCAAGGAGCCGTGCATGTTGGAACAACGCATTGAAGAAGTGAATCAAGCGAACCGCGCGTTCTATGCCGCCTTCGGTAACCTCGACATCAACGAGATGGATAAGGTCTGGGCGCATCAGGAGTACGTCACCTGTATCCATCCGGGCTGGTCGTTGCGGTCGGATTGGCCTGCGGTGCGCGACTCCTGGGTCCTGATCTTCAACAATACCTTTTCCATGACGTTCGTGCTGACCGATGTGACGGTGCAGGTGGCGGGCGATATGGCCTGGGTCGTCTGCGTGGAGCACATCACCACCCAGCAATCGGACGAACCGCAGCAGGCGCAGGTATTAGCCACGAACCTCTTTGAGCGTATCGGGGATGAGTGGTTGCTGATACATCATCATGGGAGTGCGGTCATGGGGTAGAGGGGGTGTCCCTCTTGCTCCCGCACCCCCCACATCAGAATGTGCGAGGTGGACGGGCGCAGTTGAGTGACAATCCCCTCTGCCCCATTTTTATAGAGTGGGGGAAAGAGGGCGGCGTTGTTCACGCGCGCAGTTGAGAGCAGAACTGCCTCAGCCCAGTGTTTAAGAGGGGGAGCAAAAGGATCGTTCTCTGGGCTCAGTGAGGAAACCATTCAGCCCATTATCTTAGGAGGGTAGGGGGCGGAGGCTTGTGCTGGTTGGACGCGCGCAGGTCACTCTCTCATTGAGAGGGTGGAACGAGAGAGAACGGAGATGCTGCGGAGCGAGTTCCAAGTATTTGCCGTTATTGTTGTTTGGTGTAGAATACGTCCATGAGCTTAAAAGAACTTGAAGCCGAGGCACTGAAGCTGGACCCAAAGGCGCGCGCGCGTTTGGCCGGCAAGTTGTTAGAGAGCCTGGAGAATCTTTCCGAAGAAGAAAACACGCGACTGTGGGCCGAGGAGGCTCAGCGGAGAGATGCGGAGATGGATATTAATTCTGGCTCCAGTTGCTCAGCCGCAGAGGCGTTTCGTGAGGCGCGGGCTAAACTGAAGTGAAATGGAGCGAGTCTCCTATCATCGCCTGGCCCGCCGTGAGTTGAATGAAGCCGCACAGTTTTACAATTCTGAAAGCCTGGGCCTTGGATCGGCTTTTCTAGACGAGGTCGAGCGCTGCACCCACGCTATCGTCGATTATCCTGAGGCAGGCTCATTGATCATCGGGTCGGTCCGCCGCCGACTGGTTCTTCGGTTTCCCTACGCGATCCTCTACACGATCAAACAAGACGGACTGCGAGTGCTTGCGGTCATGAACCTGAAGCGCCGGCCGATGTATTGGGTGGGCCGGGAATGAAGGGTAATGGGCTGAGGCGGTTCGCTCTCTGTGCTCGCGCAACGCGCGGCCTGAGAAGAAGGAAGAGGTAGTGGCCAGGTGTCCTTCTTGCCCGCAGAACGCGCACGATAAGAATGTGCTCGTTCGATGCGCGCAGTAAAAGGCAACCTTAGCCACTCCCTCCAAGGGAGACATAAGAAACCAGAAGGCCTTCGTTGGGCTCGTGCAGTTGAGAGCAGAACCGCCTCAGCCCATTGTTTTGTGGTGGGGGAGAAAGAGGGGAGCCTTCGACGGGCACAGTGGGGGAACCAATTAGGCCAAGACCTTGGGAGTAGAGGGGGAAACAGCGTGCAATGCGCGGCCTCGGAAGGCCCTTGTTGAACGCGAGCAGTTGAGTGATAACCCTCGCCCCATTTCTTCTAAAGAGTGGGGGAAAGAGAACGACGTCGTTCGACGCGCGTGGACACCCTGCCCAGGAAGTCTCATTGACACATGTTCGGAAGCGGAAGATAATCCACGACGTTCTGGCATATAGAAATGAAAAGGCAGTTGGGAATAGGCTGCCGCTGAACGACCTGGCTCCTGTAGCTCACTTATTAGTTAGGCTTTTCCAAAGGCGAATGTGGAGCGCTCATGAAGTATGGCAAGACCATCGTCTGCTTCGCAAATTCTCGCAAGACCTCTGGACGATGCATCGCAGGAAAAGAGTGGCATGACGGCACTGCAGGAGAGTGGGTGCGCCCGGTAAGCATGCGCTCCACACATGAAATCTCAGAGGAAGAAAGACGATACGAGGATGGGCGAGACCCTCAGTTGCTCGACATCGTATTGGTCCCCTGCGAAAGCCATCAACCTTTGCCGCATCAACGCGAAAACCATGTAATTGATCCCGGATACTACTGGGCTCCGCAGGGAACACTGGCGTGGAAAGACATTTCCGGATGGCTCGACCAACCGGATACGCTCTGGGGGACAGCCGAAGGCAGCTACGCTGGCATCAATAATCGTGTGGCCTTGGGCGCGAAGATGGCTCATCACTCTACCTCATCTCGGTCGAGCATCTTCAGCTGCTGGTCGGACGTAAAGCTCCAGAGTATCCTGATTCCAAGCGGGCTGTGATGGGTGAGTTCAGCTACCAAGGCTCTATGTATCGCATGGATGTAACCGATCCGACAATAGAGCGAAAATATCTCGGGCAGGCCGATGGTCATTATGACATCGTCAAGCCTGTCTTATGCGTCAGTCTTGGGGACTCGTATCAAGGCTACTTTTACAAGCTTGTCGCGGGAATCATGCACGCAGAACGGTAGCAGTGAATCAGATGATTTTTACTATTGGCCATTCAAATCACCCAATAGAAGCCTTCATTGCGCTTCTTCATCGACATGGAATCACTGCCGTTGGCGATGTGCGGTCGCATCCTTACAGCCGCTATGTCCCGCAATACTCTCGTGAACCGCTACAGGCTGCTTTGACACGGGCGGACATTGAATACGTTTTCCTCGGTAAAGAGCTAGGCGCCAGGAGTGAAAACCCGATCTGTTACAAACAAGGTAAAGTTCAATATGACTGTTTGGCTAAACAGCCCCAATTCGCTGAGGGGGTAAGGCGTGTCATTGAGGGAATGCAACGGTACTGCATCGCTCTAATGTGCGCAGAAAAAGACCCGCTGGAATGTCATAGAACCTTACTAGTCGCACGTAAACTTCACCAGGCAGGTCTTGAAGTAACCCATATTCATGCTGTTGGCTCACTTGAAGACCACAGAACGTTAGAATCTCGCCTCCTTAGGGTGTGCAAGCTGCCAGAAGGAGACATGTTTAAACAGCGAGACGAATTTATTTCGGAAGCGTATACGATCCAAGGCGAACGAGTTGCGTATCAGGACGAAAATATGAAGCAGCTCGAGAGAACATCCGCTTCATGAAGATTTTCACTATTGGTTTCACGAAGAAAAATGCGGAGCAGTTCTTTGCTCACCTAAAACAGCCTGGCCTTCAGCGTGTACTGGACACGAGGCTAAACAATGTTTCCCAACTGGCAGGGTTCACGAAGAAGGATGATCTTAGGTTCTTTCTGCGCGAAGTTGGCCACCTTGACTACGTTCACCTGCCAGCGCTAGCGCCGACTCAAGCAATGCTGGACGCATATAAGAAGAATGGTGGCGACTGGGAAACCTACGAGAAGCAGTTCTTGGCATTGCTGGCGGAGCGCAAGATAGAAACATCTATCGATAAGGGTCTCGTTGCTGGTGCGTGCTTACTTTGCAGCGAGCCGACACCCCACCATTGTCACCGTCGGCTTGTTGCGGAGTATTTGCGGGGGAAATGGGGAGATGTTGATATTGAGCATCTTTGAGGGAAAGCCTAAAAGGGGCAATGACCCCGCCTTCGCGTCTTGTAGTCGGCAGCACAGAGATGGCTATGTCACCCGATGTCACTGAGATTGAAGTAAAGATTCGGTCCCTGAGTTTGGAATATAGAGCCGGGTTGCTGCGGGTTTTGATCGAAGAGCTTGATGATCCGGCTGATGCCGATGTCGAGCGTGGTTGGTTAGTTGAAGCGCAAAGACGCTATCGCGAAGTCCGCGAGGGGAAAGTGCAGCCGGTGCCCGGCGAAGACGTCTTTGAGAATGTCCGCGCCCGCCTGAATCAATGACCCCGTGTTCGCTTCCTTTGCCATCCATTTGTTTGAAGACCGGCATGAAATTCGGACGATTCATGAGCTGCTTGGGCATCAGTACTTCAGTACGACGATGATCTATACACACGTCCTCAATCGAGGCGGACAT
>JBBRRK010000015.1:0-31367 GCA_038200765.1 Nitrospirales bacterium | reverse complement strand
CACCTGTTCCAGTGTGTGTAATCCTTGGGTGTGTACTGTCACGATCATGCCTCCATGATCCCAACTTCCACCCCTTCAGGCTCATCTCACCGTGGATTCACGGCGCTCCGTTCAGGCTCATGTGTCATTGGACAAGACTGTTTCTTGACACCTTGGGCAGGGCTATATTAGCATGCGCATCCAGATCGATAGGCGCGTAGCTCAGGGGGAGAGCGCTACCTTGACACGGTAGAGGTCGACGGTTCAAGACCGTCCGCGCCTACCACCTCGCTGAGGGTATTCGTGTGCCTCTCACAAGGGGGGTGCCTTGTTGTTTCTAGATACGTGGTTGATTGAGTGCTTGTCATGAAAGTTACCCTCAAAAATGGCAGCAGTCGTGATATTCCAACCGGCCAAACCGTTGGGGCTGCGCTGTCAGCTCTCGGCCTGACACTTGGCACGGAGATCCTTGCGGCCAAGGTGAATGGCCAGACCGTCGATCTCTCGAGCGCCTTGACGGAAGATGCTGAGGTGATTCCACTGCAATTCGATAGTGCTGAAGGCCGCGAAGTCTACCGACACAGCAGTACGCACATTATGGCGCAGGCCGTCAAAGAAGTTTTCCCTACCGCACAATTGACGATCGGCCCGGCCCTTGAGGACGGATTTTTCTATGACTTTGCATTTGAGCGCCCATTTACACCGGACGATCTCGAGAAAATTGAGGCCCGAGCGAAAGACATCGTCAAGCGCGCGCTTCCTGTCAAACGGGCAGAGTTGTCGAAGCAAGATGCGGTGAAGCTTTTTCAGGAACAAGGGGAAGCCTACAAGGTCGAGTTGATTCAAGGATTGGCCGATGGGCAAACCATCTCGGTATATAGCCAGGGGGGCTTCACCGACCTCTGCCGCGGCCCGCATCTGCCGACGACGGGTCATGTCGGGGCATTCAAGCTCCTGAACACGGCCGGAGCCTACTGGCGCGGCGACGAACGTAATCCCATGCTGCAGCGGATCTATGGAACGTCCTTTCCAACCCAGGCAGAACTCGACGCGCATCTCGCACGGTTGGAAGAGATTAAGCGGCGAGACCATCGAAAGGTCGGCAAGGAACTCGACTTGATCTCGATCCAGGATGAAATCGGTCCAGGGCTGGTGCTCTGGCACCCGAAGGGCGCAACGATCCGGCTGTTGATCGAGAATTTTTGGCGCGATCAGCATATTCAAAATGGGTACGAATTGGTGTACTCCCCCCACGTCGCCCGATTAGACCTCTGGAAAACCAGCGGCCACATCGACTATTACCGCGACAACATGTTCGCTCCCATGAAGGTCGAAAATAGCGAGTACCAACTCAAGCCAATGAATTGCCCGTTCCACATCATGATCTACAAGTCGCATCTGCGTAGTTACCGAGACCTTCCCATCCGCTATGGCGAACTAGGAACGGTGTACCGGTACGAACGAACAGGCGTCCTCCATGGACTACTACGAGTTCGCGGCTTTACACAAGATGACGCGCACCTGTTCTGCCGGCCGGATCAGATTGAAAGCGAAGTCAGCCAGGTTCTCGACTTCACGTTCTTTATCCTCGGCACCTTCGGGTTCTCCGAATTTGAAGTGTATCTCTCGACCAAGCCGGAAAAGTCCGTCGGCTCGGAAGAACGGTGGGCTCAAGCCACCAGCGCGCTCGAAGCGGCATTGAAGGGACGAGGAGTCGCCTACGAGATCGATCCTGGCGAAGGTGTCTTCTACGGACCCAAGATCGACATCAAAATCAAAGATGCCCTGGGACGCTCCTGGCAATGTTCGACCATTCAAGTCGATTTCAATAATCCTGAACGGTTCGAACTCGGCTATATTGGGGAAGATGGAAAAGTTCACCAGCCGATCATGATCCATCGAGCGCTGATGGGATCGATCGAACGGTTCTTCGGCATTCTGATTGAGCACTTCGGCGGTGCCTTTCCAACCTGGCTCGCCCCGGTTCAAGCAAAGGTCATGTCCATCACGGACAACCAGCGGCCCTATGTCGCCGAGGTTGTGGCCCAACTCAAGAGGGCGGGATTTCGTGCCGAGGCAGACCTTCGGAATGAAAAAATTGGCCTCAAAATTCGAGAAGCAGAGAAGGCGAAGGTTCCATTTATGTTCGTGGTTGGCGATCGTGAAGTGCAGAGTGGGACTCTGGCCGTACGGGGCCGGAGCGGAGCCAACCTCGGTAGCATGACCGTTGCCGGAGCGCTCGACCTGCTCCGTGCGGACCTCAAACCGGCAGGGCAGCAACATTCACTGACATAATAAGAGGTGTATTATCGTCCCCAAACTACGAGTGAACCGCGAAATCAGGGTGCGCGAAGTCCGGGTGATCGGTCCCGAGAGCGAACAGCTCGGCATTCTCCTCACGGCGGATGCGTTCAAGCAGGCACAAGAAGGTGGCTACGATCTTGTCGAGGTCGCGCCCACGTCAGTGCCGCCCGTGTGCCGCATTATGGACTACGGGAAATACAAGTTCGAGCTGAGTAAAAAGGACCACCAGAACCGGCGCCATCAAAAGTCGACACAGGTAAAGGAAATTAAGTTGCGCCCTCGGACAGATAAGCATGACTTGGAGATCAAGATTCGACAGATTAAGGGGTTTTTGGCCGATGGGAACAAGACCAAAGTCCTCTTAACGTACCGGGGTCGTGAGATGGCAAATCAAGAGATGGGTCGAACGCTCATGAATACGGTCATCGCGGAGCTGGGAGAGACAGGTACCATCGAGTACGCCCCACGCATGGAAGGGCGAAGTTTGATCATGATCGTGGCGCCGAAGTAAGGCGGCGGCCCGAACGCTATTAGCCAAAGGAAACACCGACATGAAGAACAGGAAAATGAAAACACATAGCGGAGCCAAAAAGCGGTTTACCCGCACCGGTTCTGGGAAGTTAGTCAGGCGAAAGGCGGGGAAACGCCATATCCTCACCAGTAAGACGCAGGATCGGAAGCGCCGATTAAGTGGCACGGTTCTCGTCGATAAGACCAAGACTCAGGCGCTGGATCGCTTATTGCCCTACAGTTAGATGAGAATGTACGAGTCGCGTTAACCAAAAGGAGTATTGACCCATGCCTCGCGCAAAAGGTGGCCCCAAAACAAGACATCGTCGGAAGAAGCGGCTAAAACTGGCCAAAGGACAGTATGGAGGGAAGAGCCGGCTATTCCGTACCGCAACCGAATCAGTCGATAAGGGTCAGGCGTACGCCTATACTGGACGGAAAAATCGGAAACGGGATTTCCGGGTGTTGTGGATTGCGCGCATCAACGCGGCAGTTCGGTCGCATGGACTGACCTATGGCCGGTTTATCAACGCCCTGAAGAAGGCCAATATTCTCTTAGACCGGAAGGTCTTATCCGATATGGCCATCAAGGATGCCACAGGATTTGAGCAGTTGGTCGGTCTTGCTAAACAGCACCTTACCCCTGCCGTGGCGTAAGCGCAGTTTCCTGCCGAGGATTCCCTTCAAAGAATTGGTTGGGATAGGGCGTAAGTCTTGAGGAACGCGCCGCAGGGCGTACGCCTCAAGACCGTTCGGCTAGTTCCGTTAGATCAATGTCGAACGCGACAGCCGGAACACCGATCTGCCAGCGCTCGAGCACTTCGGGGTGCAGTTCTCCAATCACACCGACCTGTTTCCCCTCAGACACAACTCCCCCCACCCGTCCAGCGAGAAACGAAGGATGCTGGATCGGTTCCAGACTGTAGGCTTGGTTCATATAATAAAATAATGTGTCCAGGCAGGAGTGGGCCTCGGAGAAGTGGGCATCGGCATGGGCAATCATCCCGCCGAGTACTGTCACGGTACGTGATCCGAGGGGCTGCGTGAGATCGCGGCGTGCCACTTCGCCGGCTTCGAACATCCGATGGGGATAAAACGCCCGATTCGATGCTGCCTCCACGCGAAGCAACGATGGCAGCATCCATTGTCGAAGTGCGGAAAAGCTCTGGGACATCACATTGTCCACTTCGACAAGTTGCCCCCACTCAGTCCCTTCCAATCGCATTGCATCGCGCAGGTCATGAGGAGAGCCAAGAATATTGGAAATGATTTCCTGAAATCCCATGCCGACCATGAGCGCTCTCACACGATCGGAGACCTCTTCGATGCGGGATAATCCTCCAACCGTAAATTGCGAGGGCATCACAGGCAAAAAGTCCCCGTACCCACGGCTGATCGCGACATCTTCGACCACGTCCATCGCGTGCATCAGATCTTGCCGATAGAATGGAAGCGTCACCGTCACATGTTTGCCTTTCGTCGTTACCTCATAGCCGTAGGACGTCAGGGCCTTCGCGACTTCCTGGGCACCGAGCGCCTGCCCAAGGGCCTGTTCAATTGTACCAATGGGAAGCTTCCGTGACTTCCCAAGATCTTGCGGAGTCATGACCGCCATGCCAAGAGCCGTCTTATAGGGATATCGCACTTCAATCGGCTCAATAACCGCGCCACGATCTGCAAGATTAGCGGCGAAAATGTTGAGGGTCAGGACGACCATCGAAAGGTCCGTGCCCGTTACCTCGACGAAGAGGGCATCGTCTCCCTCCCGCACTTCTCCCGTTTCGCGGCTATTGATGATCGGGGGAAAGGAGAGAGCCTGACGCTTCGCATCGCACAGAAAGGGGAGACGATCATGTCCCGCGAAAATCCCGCCGAACTCTAGACCCTTGGGATGGACGAGCAGCATCTCTCCAAGCGTCATCACCGTATCCATCCCTAGCGGCGTGAATGACGCTTCGTCAGGTTTGACCAAATCATAGGTGACAGGAAACTCGATCGCCGCGAGTCGATAGAGTCCGATCGACACGGTTCGGCGTTTACGGCCAAACATCTCAGCGAGTTTCTCTTGCGTTTGGATCAGCTGTGCGAGGCCCTCCTGGGTCACGAAGTAGCCGGTTGCCGTGCAGGCCGCCACATAGGGCCTGATCTTCTCCAAGCCGGGAACCACGTGCAGTCGCTTCGGCGATGTTGATTTGCACGTGAGAAAATCGTATGTCGCAAGAACACCCAACCGCTTCACCCGAATCTGTCTGGCGATTCCTTCACAACACCAGAGGTCGGGACGATTGCTATCTTGCAGCTCAATTCGCAGTTCACCGGTGTCAGGATTCTGCCCCTTCAACTCACCCTTCACAAGCATCAATGACTCTTCGAGCTGCTCGATGCTGATCGGTTGGGGAGCCTCTCCCGGCGCTGCGAGCAATCCCTCGAGATCCTGCTTGAAAACGGTAATCGTGGGCATGTGAAACCTAGTAGCCCCCCCTGGTGGATCGAATGAGATCAAGATTGTCGGTGAATAACTCACGAATGTCATGAATGCCGAGCGCCACCATCGCCATGCGATCGAGCCCTAGCCCCCACGCGATCACCGGAACGGTCACACCCAGAGGAAGGGTGACTTCCGGCCGGAACAACCCGGCTCCGCCAAGTTCCATCCATCCGAGCTTCGGATGGCGCACGTGTAGCTCGACCGACGGTTCGGTGAAGGGAAAGTAGGCCGGAAGAAACTTCACTTCTTTGGCTTGCGCCACTTCACGGGCAAAGAGATTCAGCAAGCCAAGCAACGTGCGAAAGTTGATGTCTTCGCCGAGCACGATCCCTTCTACCTGAAAGAAATCGGTCGCGTGCGTGGCATCCACTTGATCGTAGCGGAAACAACGGGCGATGGAGAAATATTTCCCCGGCACGGCGGGGTGTGCCGCTAGCGTATGGGCCGAGACGGCTGTCCCTTGGCTCCTCAAGACCAGCCGTCTCGCGCGCTCCGCATCGAAGGGATAGTTCCAACCGGTTGAACCGGCTTCACCACCGTTCTGGTGCGCATGTGCGACCTGGGACAAGAACGGTTCCTCAATCGACGAGGTATGAGTCGGCTCCTTGACGAAGTAGACGTCATGGATGTCACGCGCCGGATGGAACTGCGGCATAAAGAGGGCGTCCATATTCCAAAATTCGGTCTCCACGAGCGAGCCTCGCATTTCCTGGAATCCCATGCTCACAAGTTGTGTCTTGACCGTATCCAGAAACTCGCGATAGGGGTGGCGTTTGCCAGGAGCAATCCGTGGCGCGCGGAGACTGATCGTGTATTTACGGAAGCGCTTCGCCCGCCAGCTCCCGTCTTTTAACAGTTCGGGCGTCAGTTGAGAGACCTCTTCCGCGATTCCTTCCCGAGAGAGCTGCTTGGTGGCTTCGATACCGGACAGGGAAAGCTTGAGTGCTCTGGCCACCCGATCATCGATGCGGAACGGTTCACGTGCATTCCCTCGTTTAACAGCGTGATTGTGAATGACCTGCTGTTGTGCTTCAGGAAACGCCCGCAGCTCACGAGGAGCCCCATGAAGCTGCTGCAGCAATCCCCTCATTGCTTCCGCCGTCTGGCTCGGTCGGCCGGTCGATTCGATACAGCCGCCTTGAATGATGAGGAGTGCACCCTCTTTCTTGAGCCGTCCAATGGCACCGCTCACTTCCGTTGGTTCGAGTCCCTCCCGGGATTGAATATCCTGAATGGTCAGGCGCTTGCCGGTTTTGGCTGCATCGCGAGCGACAGACAGGACCCGTTCGATCGGCGAATACTTTTCAAAATAGAGTTCGCCGATTTTTGTGAGCGAGACAATCGGCGTCACGGTTTCCGTATCCACTGCAAGCAACGATTTGGCGAGCAGCCATTCGACGGCCATGCTGAGCTGTGAGGATTCCAACCCGGTGGACTGCGCAAGCTGTTCTGTCTGGAGGATCACGGAGGGATTCGCCACGAAGGTCGATAGGACTTTGACTTCGAGAGGATGGAGGCTATCGATGAGGGAAGAAATGTCCACCCGCGAGGCCTATCAGTGAGCGGAGACGCGTTGCGGCGTCGTGGAAAAATGTTGGCCGGCCGTGCGCATCGCAGCAATCGTTGCGGCATAGTCCCGACTGGAGAAAATGGCCGACCCAGCGACCAATACATCCGCTCCGGCAGCCAGCACCTGAGCCGCATTGTCAATCTTGACTCCGCCGTCCACTTCGAGCAACGCACGACTTCCGATCCGATCGATCATGGCACGGGCTGAAGCCGTCTTATTCAGACAGGACATGATAAACGTTTGGCCGCCGAAGCCAGGATTGACCGACATGATGAGGACCAAATCGACATCGGGAAGAATTTCCTCAATCGTATTAAGCGAGGTGGCAGGATTCAGGGTCACACCGGCCTTGACGCCATGCTCCTTGATCAATTGCACCGTGCGATGGAGATGAGGACAGGCTTCCACGTGAACCGTGAGATAGTCCGCTCCAGCCTCGGCAAACTCAGCGATGAAGGCGTCGGCATTGGTGATCATAAGATGGACGTCGAGCGGCAATGTGGTAACTCTTTTGAGGGCGGCCACGGTCGGCGGACCGACGGTCAAATTCGGGACGAAATGTCCATCCATGACATCGATGTGCAGAAAATCGGCCCCCGCTCGTTCCACGGCTGCGACTTCCTCGGCTAGCCTGGCAAAGTCAGCCGCTAAAATCGAGGGCGCAATAAGAATGGGGCGTGCCATCACAACATTTTCCTCAACCGTGCGGCGTAAAATCCGTCCATCGAGAATTGGTTGCCCACTGTCGAGAGGGCGCCTTGTTCGGTGACAAATCCCTGTGCCGCAGGCGGAAGCCAAGGGGCGACGGATTCAGGTTGGAATTCCGCATGAGCACGACAGAATCGCTCGATGACGTCTTCGTTTTCTTCTGGTTCTGTGGAGCACGTACTATAGACCAGCACCCCACCAGGCCGCAAGCATAGGGCAACCGCTTCGAGGATCTGACACTGGAGCGCCTGATGTCGAGAGAGTACCTGCTCGCCCTTCCGCCATTTTGCTTCCGGATGTCGCCGTAGCACACCGAGCCCGCTGCAGGGCGCGTCCACCAATATCCGATCGATCGATAGTTCGCCCACTCTGGGATTCCTCACGGAAGGAGACCTTGCTGTTTCTATCATGGGACCCCATTCGTGTGGCTGTCGAATATCGGCGACCATTGGCACGACAATCTGGACTCCGAGCCGACGACAATTGCTTCGTACCAGATCCAGCCGGGTCTCTTTCCGATCAATGGCGTAGATGATCCCTTTGTTCTGCATCAGCGCAGCCACATGGGTCGATTTCCCTCCCGGCGCGGCACAGGCATCGAACACCCTGTCGCCAGGCTGAGGGTCGAGCAGAGGAGGAATTAATTGCGCGGCTTCATCTTCGACATAAAAGGCGCCCTCGTGAAACCCTGGAAGCGAAGGCACAGAGCCTCCTTCTTCAATCAGAATGCCGAACGGACTCACGCTGGTCGGCCTGGCCGTAATGCCAGCCTGGGAAAATGTGTGGAGAAGCGACTCCCTCGTCGTGATCAGCTGGTTCACCCGAATCGTCAGCGGAGGTACGACGCTGACCCCCTCGCAAGCACGTTCCGCGGAAGCCAGTCCCAGTCGTGCAACCCATCGACGACTGAGCCAGTCTGGAACCGAGTACCGCACAGCTAGAGCCTGTGCGGAATCAAGATCCGTGCTAGGCCAGGGCTCAGGTGGATGGCGCAAGAGCGCGCGCAGCACCGCATTGACGAACCCGCTCCAGTCTCTGCCCACTGTGCCGGCAAAGGCCTTGGCCAGATTCACCGATTCATTGACGGCGGCAGACTGCGGAATGCGATCTAAAAATAGAAGTTGGTAGGCGCCGAGCCTGAGCACCATCTGTACCGCAATGGGAAGCCGTGGAAGCGGCTTGTCTAAGACTGGTGCAAGCCGCCAATCGATCGTCGCACGCCGCCGCAAGACGCCATAGGTGAGTTCCACTGTAAGGGCTCGCTCCCTGCCGTCGAACGAGCATCGCGCGAGGGCACGATCTAATAAAACATCGACCCCCTCCTCACTCTTGTCGGACTCAACCAATAACGATAGCGCGATCGCACGGGCTGACGGTGCGGTCTGTGCAGTAAATAGGGATCGAGGACCAGACGCCATAACGGACTCAGGACGGGGACGCTCCGATTGTTTGATGAATGGAAAAGTCGCTAGGAAAGAGCTGGTCCCCCTAACTGCAATCCAACAGCAATGGGATGGCCAGCCAAGTATTGAAAGACGGCCATTCTACGACTATTAGACGGTTGCAACTCCATCACCGCAAGGATTCCCTCCCCGGTGGCGACATGAACCGCCTCGTCTGTGATGGCGACGACCACCCCCGGAGGCTTTGTCACCGGCCCTGGGAGTGCCAGGGCTCTCCAGACAATCCAGCGGTCACCTCCCGCCACAGTTGTATAGGCCCCGGGCCAAGGAGAGAGTCCGCGGACCCGGTTGCCCAGAACGGCGGCCGGCAAGGCCCAATCGATCGCACCATCTTCTTTTTTCAGCAGCGGCGCCAACGTCGCCCGTGAAGAATCTTGCGGCCTCGGCACGAGGGTGCCGGCTTTGAGTCTGGCAATCGTCTCAACCAGCAGTCTACCTCCCAGCTCAGCCAAACGTGGCGAGAGGGTACCGACGGTATCGTCCGACCTAATAGGGATGGCCTCTTGAAGCAACATGGCGCCGGTATCCATCCCCTCATCCATTAACATGGTCGTAATTCCTGTTTCCGTCTCGCCGTTGATGATGGCCCATTGAATCGGACCAGCACCGCGATATTTTGGAAGAAGGGACCCGTGTACGTTGACACAACCGAGCGGGGGAAGCGAGAGGATCGCCGGCGGTAAAATACGCCCATACGCTGCAACGGCAATCAGGTCAGGTTTCCACCCACCCAGAGTCTGGAGAAACTCAGGATCCTTCATCTTGAGCGGTTGCAGCAGAGGAATCTGTTCTTGCTGGGCAAGGAGTTTTACCGGTGACGGGGTGAGGATGTGCCCGCGCCCTTTCGGACGATCCGGTTGAGTAACCACGCCGACAACGGAATCGTCCGACCTCAATAAGGCCTTAAGCGTGGCCGATGCAAAGTCCGGCGTGCCCATAAACACGAGTCGCATAGTATCGCTTTAGCATTGCAGGTGAGCGAAAGCAACTTGGATGCGGGGACATCGGCTGTAATCCCAAAATGATAATGTCCGCTTTCACCAAAGTAGAAATGTCCTCTTCGTTGCGAGACTGTCGGCCCTCACCAGGAGGGCCAGATGGTCAGAGAGGACAGGGTCATCATGAGTGTGAAGGAACTCAGGCGGGTGCATGTGATTCGCCAGACGATGGAGAAGAAGCTGACGCAGGTGAAGGCGGGCACCCTACTGGGACTGACGCCACGCCACATCCGGCGCCTCATCGAGCGGGTGGCGCAGGCGGGCGACCAAGGGCTCGCGCATCGGGGACGGGGGAAGCCGTCGAACCGGCAGATCCCGGAGAAGGTCCAGACCAAGGCGTTGACGCTCTATGCGCAGCGATATGGAGATTTTGGGCCGACGTTGGCCGCGGAGAAGCTGGCCGAGCGCCACGGGATCACGATCAGCGCGGAGACCGTGCGGGGCTGGCTCCTGGCGAAGGGCGTGACGCACTTCCAGCGGCGGAAGCGCCCGCATCGGGCCTGGCGGGAACGGAAAGCCCATGTGGGGGAACTCCTCCAACTGGATGGCTCGCACCACGACTGGTTGGAGGGGCGTGGGCCTCGGTGTGTGCGGATGGCCTACATTGATGATGCGAGCAGCCGGGTGTTGGCCCGGTTCTACGAGTATGAGGGGACCATCCCCGCGATGGACAGCTTCCAGCGCTACGTAACGCGGTATGGGATTCCACTCGCGGTCTATGCTGACCGGCATACGACCTACCAATCGCCGGCCAAGCCGACGGTGGAAGAGCAACTGGCAGGAAGGGAACCCCTGAGTCAGTTTGGGCGGGCGCTGAGCGAACTGGGGGTCGAGCTGATCCCGGCCCACTCGCCGCAGGCCAAGGGGCGGGTGGAGCGGCTCTTTAAGACCGTCCAAGATCGACTGGTCAAGGAGCTGCGGCTGGCAGGGGTCTCGACCCTGGAGGCGGCGAATCGGTTTCTGGACGGCTATTTGCCGACCTACAACCGGCGCTTCTCGGTCCAGCCGGCCCAGCCCGCTGATCTGCATCGGCCCCGTCCTGCGAGCCGCGAGCTGGACCGGAGCCTGTGCATCAAGACCACCCGGTGCCTGCGCAAGGACTTCACCATCGCGCATCAGCGGGGGCTCTATCAGATTCACGATACGATCCGGGCTTCCCATGTGCTGGTGGAAGAGCGCGTGGATGGAACCATGCAGATCACGCACCAGGGGCGGCCGCTCGGCGTTCACGCGATCACGTCGCGGCCCATGAAGGCGGGTGAGGCCAAGATGGTTCACCAACCACGGTGCCCGGTCGCGCCGAGGCCGGACCATCCGTGGCGCAAGCGCCTGCGGCCAGAACGCACAAGCCACGCGGCGGCGGCCGGAACATAAAACCGGACATTTCTACTTTGGGAGGAAGAGGACATTTCTATTTGGGCTTGACAATCGGACGGCGCAGGTCTTGCAAACTGACTACCACCATGCTAGCTTGCGAAGCTTATGGCGTTCAAGAGACCGCCTCCTTCTCGCATAATTTCGTGCGTGGGGGATTCAGGACCAAATTCATATCGACGTCACGGACGTTGCTCGACTTGAGAATAAGGGGGCCAGCCCCCTCGCCTGCGTCGGTAGGTGCTCTGCAAGTCTTGAGGGGAGGTGAAGGCATGGGAGTGGTTTCGATTAAGGAATTATTAGAAGCAGGTGTCCATTTCGGACACCAGACGAATCGGTGGAACCCGAAGATGAAGAAGTTCCTCTTCGGAGAACGCAACGGCATTTACATCATCGACCTTCAGCAAACGCTGACTCGAATGGAGCAGGCCTATGCCTTCGTCCGCGACACCGTCGCCGCCGGCCAAACGGTGTTGTTTGTCGGGACCAAGCGGCAGGCCGCTGAGATCCTTCAAGAAGAAGCCTTGCGCGCCAACATGTTCTTCGTCAACCAGCGCTGGCTCGGCGGGATGCTCACGAACTTCCGAACCATCCGGAAGAGCATCGATAAGATGAAGAAGATGGAGACCACGCTGGCGGACCCCAGCCAATACGGCCTGAAGAAAAAAGAAATTATGAAAATGCAGAAAGAGATCCTCAAGCTCCAGAAGTATCTGAGCGGCATCAAGGACATGCGCGGCGTACCAGGAGCAGTCTTCGTCCTCGACACCCGCATCGAACACCTGGCCGTGCAAGAAGCGAAGCGGTTGGAGATTCCGATGATCGCGATCCTGGACTCGAACTGCGACCCGGACCACATCACCTACCCGATCCCTGGAAACGACGACGCCATTCGGTCCATCAAGCTCATCACGGCCCTCATTGCCGACGCCTGCATTGAAGGCGCCCATATACGGACACAACGAGAAGAAGCGGATTTCAAACCCGTTCCCGCAGTGGGAGACAAGGTCGGGGGCATCAGCTTCGCAAGCACACCGGCTTCATAAGACCCGGCGTTGCATACGTCAGGTAGCACATTCACTGTTTACCCAAAAGGACCGTCACGTATGGCAGGATCAAGTCAGCTGGTCAAAGAACTGAGAGAGAAAACCGGCGCAGGCATCCTCGATTGCCAGAAAGCGCTCACCGAGAATAGCAACGATATTGAGAAGGCCATCGATTATTTGCGCCAAAAAGGCTTGGCCGCTGCACTCAAAAAATCAGGCCGCGAGACCAATCAAGGCCTCGTCCACGCCTATATTCACATGGGCGGGAAAATCGGTGTGCTTATCGAAGTCAATTGTGAAACCGACTTCGTCGCTCGGAATGAAGAGTTTAAAACGTTCGTCAACGACCTGGCCCTCCAGGTCGCTGCCGGGAAACCCTCCTACGTCAAACGGGAGGAGATTCCCGCCTCGCTCATCGAGAAAGAACGATCGATTTACGAGGGACAGGCCAAAGAAATGGGCAAACCTCCTGCCGCATGGCCGAAGATCGTCGAAGGCAAGTTGGAAAAGTTCATCCAGGAGAGCTGTCTGATCGAGCAGTCTTTCGTCAAGGACCCCGCCGTCACGATTAAAGATCTCCTAGCACTGAAGATCTCAAAAATCGGCGAGAACATGAACATCCGCCGCTTCACCCGGTATCAATTAGGCGAAGCATGAGCTCTGCTACCTATCGGCGCATCCTCCTCAAAGTGAGCGGAGAGATGTTGGCCGGTGAGCAGGGCTACGGCATCCAACCCTCCATCCTCGAAGGCCTCGCCTCAGAAATCGCCTCCGTCGTGGCGCTCGACATCGAAGTCGCCGTGGTCATCGGTGGCGGCAATATATTCCGCGGAATTGCCGCCAGCGCGTCCGGAATGGAACGCGCCTCTGCCGACTACATGGGAATGCTCGCGACCGTACTGAATGCCTTGGCCCTGCAAAGCGCGCTTGAGCGCACCGGCATTATGACACGGGTCCAGTCCGCCATCGAAATGCGCCAACTGGCAGAGGGCTATATCCGCCGACGAGCCATTCGCCATCTTGAGAAAAAACGCGTGGTCATCTTCGCCGCAGGCACAGGAAATCCCTACTTCTCGACCGATACCGCGGCGGCACTCAGGGCGATGGAGATCGGAGCCCAGGTCATCATGAAAGGGACCAAGGTCGACGGCATCTACGACGCCGATCCTGTCAAGAATCCCTCGGCCAAGAAGTATCAGACGATCTCCTTTCTCTCGATTTTGAATCAGGATTTAAAAGTGATGGATGCCACGGCCATCAGCCTCTGCATGGATAACAACCTTCCACTCATCGTGTTCAATCTGAAGGAGCCAGGCAACTTCAAACGCGTCGCCATGGGTGAAACGATCGGAACCGTTGTTACCCCCGATCGCCGTTAATTTCCCCGGGAGTCTCTCATGTCCAACCCTGCCGCCATCCGCCAAAAGATTACGGAAAAGATGGAGTCCGCACTGGAGCATCTCAAGCGCGATTTGGCCGGCCTGCGAACAGGCCGAGCATCAGTCGCCCTCTTCGACGGCGTACGCGTCGACTATTATGGCACGATGACCCCGTTGAAGCAGGTGGCGAGTATTTCGACGCCGGAAGCCCGCCTCATCACGATTCAGCCTTGGGAGCCGGCGCTGATTAAGGAAATCGAAAAATCCCTGGCAGGATCAGGCCTCGGCCTCACACCGTCCAACGACGGAAAGATCATGCGCATTCCCCTTCCACCACTCACCGAAGAACGGCGCAAAGAACTCAGCAAGATCTGCAAAAAACACGGCGAAGATACGAAAGTCGTGATACGCGGGTTTCGTCGAGATGCCAACGAAGAGCTGAAGAAACTGCAAAAGGATGCCAAGTTAACTGAAGATGACCTGCGAAAGTCAGAAGTCGACACCCAGAAACTGACCGACCAGTACATTCAAAAGATCGACGACGTGGTGAAGAAAAAAGAACAAGAAATTATGGAAGTGTGACTTCGGTCTCGACCTTGTTACCCACCTATGCCACCGTCAACCTTGCGGCACTGGCCCATAATCTTTCGTGCATCACACGATATCTGTCCCCCGACTGCGAGATCCTGGCGATCGTCAAAGCCAATGCGTATGGGCATGGAGCGGTGGAAACGGCTCAGGCGCTTGTTCGCCAGGGCATCGGACGGTTTGCCGTGGCTTCGCTCGACGAAGGGATCGCACTCCGCCACGCCGGCCTCAACGCGTCTATCGTGGTTCTGGGCGCGCTCTTTGAGGAGCAAGTATCCGACCTAGTCGCGAATACGTTGACCCCGGTTATCAGCGATGGCCGCATCATTTCCGGTTTAGCCAAGGCTGCGCGTTCTCACCCAGCCCCCTATCGGATCCACCTCAAAGTCGAAACCGGGATGGGACGGTTGGGGTTTTCTCCGGAAGAACTACTCTCACTCCTTGACAGCCCTCTCGTGCAAAGTCCCCTCCAGGTCGAAGGCATCATGACCCACCTGGCCGACGCAGACGGAAAAGACAGCACCTTCACGGAACAGCAGCTCGGCGTATTTCGTACGGTGCTGGAACAGGTCCGACAACGTGGTGTCACCCTCCCGTTAGTGCATACGGCAAACAGTGCCGCCATCGTTAGGTTTCCTGACTCGCACTTTTCACTGGTGCGGCCCGGCATCATGCTCTACGGATACCATACCTTGCCGACCACAGTCCCCGCTCCTGATCTCAAACCCGTTCTCTCACTACACACTACGATTGCGCAACTGCGGACCATTCCACGAGGGGGAACCGTCAGCTATAATGGCACATTTGTCGCGACAAGACCGACGCGTATTGCGGTGCTGCCGATCGGCTATGCCGACGGCTATAACCGACGGCTCTCCCATCGCGGATCGGTCTTGATTCAGGGACGCCGCGCCCCGATCGTCGGTCTGGTCTGCATGGATATGATCATGGTGGATGTCACCGACCTCGCGCCAGTTCACGTGGGTGAGACCGTCACGCTGATCGGTCAGCAGGGACGGGAATCCATCTGGGCTGATGAAGTAGCAACCTGGATCGGGACGATCCCCTACGAAGTCCTCTGCGGAATCGGCTCCCGCGTTCCACGCATTTATGAAACCGCTGAGCGAGACGGGAGAGACTAGCAGGAAAAGGGCGACAGGTGGAATCAGGGCTTGCGTGTTGTGTTGGTCCGTCTGCTTTGTGCGGTTCTGGCACGATACGCGAGATGAGGCGGAGAGCAATCCTTTCACGTCTCGCATGTCCCGCGCGTCTCGCCTATCCGTTAATAGACCATTCGAATCGACGCACTACCGAGATACAGCGTGGTCTGGTAGGTTCCATTAACGGTCGGATTGCGATTGCCCGACACCGTACGGTCCTCATAGAGTCCCGCTTGAAGCGAGAGATCGAGCCCGATGGCTTTGGGTTTCAGCGAACCCACACCGAGGTCTCCACATCGCATCAGGCCCAGAAACGACCCCTCCTCCTTGCACAGCAACCCAAGCCCTCCTCCCACAATATGAAGATCCCACGAGGGAATACCTGGATCAAAGGTCAGGTCAGGCATTTGATTTTGCTGATTGGTATAGCCGGCCCTTACCGCCACCTCCCAGTTTGGGAGCGATTCAAGCGCCAGCCACTTGTATTCGGTTCCAATCATCACCGCGTAGGTACTCTTCCAATTCTGCGGCTGCGCGATCGTCACACCATTCCCCAGCGTCACATCGAGATTCCGAACAGATTTCCACCCCACATAATCGACGTCCAATTCCAGCTTCCATTCTCGTTCATTCGTTCGGACAGGCCAAATCGCGATTGCGCCTGTAACGACCTGTGGTAAAACGAGTGTGGCTCTCGCATCGGACACTTTAGCTCCATTCGCCAATAATGCACCCCTCAGGTGGAGGGTCGCTTGACTCCGATAGACAATCCCAATATTGGCAAGCGGCTTTCCTTCAGGATTGCGCAACGCCGTATACAAGAGGCTGGCATTGAAACCAGCCGCGGTATCTTTTCCATTGAGTTCGGTTGTCACCCCAGCGACAGGAATCCTCTGTCTTTCAACCTGACCTTCGCCCACAAGGCTGCTGAAGGTATAGATATCCGCACCCAGACCGAGTGAGAAGTTCTCCGTTACCTTGTAAGCAAGGGTGGGCTTGATATCCTGAAGCGGCAGCGTGCTGAAGGTCGTGGCCGATCGGAATGGCCCGTCATTCGGCCACCGAGTCAAGGAGCCGAACGGCACAGTCAGACCAATTCCGACCGAAAGGTCGCCGAGAGCCGTCACCCCGAGACTCTTCAAGTTCGCGGTGATGTATGTATGCCCGGGAGGGGGCCATGCCGCACTCCCGTTTCGGTCACCACGAGCCGTGACACCTGTCGGACTGGTGAAATTCGTCGATCCGCCGGACGCGAGCGCCCCTGCCATGAATTGAATCCCCTGCAACTGCGTCATCCCTGCTGGATTGTAGTGCAGAGCCGAAGGGTCGTCGGCTTGCGCTGCAAACGCATTGGACATTGCAGACGCGGCGGCTCCCTGCCCTTGAATACGCGGCACCTGTGCTGAGGCCATCTCAGATAAGCCAGCCACGCAGAGCACAGTCACACACATCCACAGCATCCAGATCCGAAGAACCGGCCCGGTTCCACTCCGCTGAATATCCCGCCATTTTCCGATCATACGCCTCCTGCTTCTACTTACTCGGGTCTGCTCGACTCCCTCGCAGCTTCCGAAGGCAAGCGTTCCACAGGCCGAAACCACTCGTCTGCAACTCGTTGCAGTTCATCGATATCGAACGGCTTCAACAGATAGGCCTGTGCGCCCATGCCGATCGCGCGAACCGCCGACTCTTTAGCGCCCGACGTCGCAACCATCACAATCGGGATCTGCTGATCCGACCTCCGAATTTGCCGAACTACGTCCATCCCATCGATAGAGGACATGCCGACGTCGAGAATCATCCCCTCGAACGTCTCGGCCCGCACGGCTGCCAACGCGCGAACTCCGTCAACCTCAGAGCGGACGGAATACCCCATGGCCTGCAAACGATCCTGTACGAATTGACGACTACCCGAATCCTCCTCGACCACCAGGATGCGAGGTGCGTCAGCCGATGCGATAGTGCGCCGTGTCGCGATTGTGGAAAGCAATGGAATGGTAAAGTGCAGTTCCGCGCCGCCCCCCAGTTCGCTCCGTGCAGTGATCGTCCCCCCTTGTAACTCCACCAATGTCCGCACGATCGACAGGCCTAAGCCCAGCCCTTTGATTCCACCTCGGACCTGCTTGACACGAAAGAATGGATCGAATATCTGATCGAGAAACTCCGGCTGAATACCCGGCCCAGTATCGCGCACAGACACCCCGGCAAGCGTCTGGTTCTCTGGCCTTACCGTCACGATAATGCTGCCGTCTTCCGGAGTAAACTTCACCGCATTCTGGACCAAATTCATGACGATCTGAACCAGGCGATCACGATCCGCCCAGACCATCAATGGAACAAAAGGAGTGACCGCCTCCAATCTCTGCCGTTTGACTTGGGCCAACAGGCGTAATTGCTCGACCGCCTCCGCCACACATTGCCCCAGATCGATCTCGCTGGGAACAAGATCCAGCCTTCCGGATTGAATCCTGGTGCGATCCAACAAGTCCTCGATCATGCGGATCACCCGGTTGGAATTGTCTAACATCCGTGACACATAGCGCTGCTGTTTCTCATTAAGCGGCCCGGTCAATCCATCGAGCAGGTTCTGCAAGAACCCCTTAATCGAGGTCAACGGCGTCTTGAGTTCGTGCGACACATGGGAGAGAAATTGCGACCGCACACGATCTGCCTGCTCCAGCTCAGCCGTGCGTTCACGCACTTTGGCTTCGAGTCCTACGTTCAGACCTTCAATCTGCTCATACGCAGAGGCATTATCCAAGGCGATCGCCACTTGATGGGCGACCGTCATCATCAACTCAAGATCGTCCTGCGTGAGACTATGCGCCTGTAACCGATCCACCGTCAGGCTTCCAAGGATCCGGTCTTTGATTTTTAACGGAACGGCGATCCACGCCTTGGTCTTCGTCAGTAAGGCGAGCTGTTGGTTCATTGGATGAATGCGATCCCACACCGCCCGCAGATCTCCAACCAACAACGGCTGGCCTTGTATCAGCACAAGGCCTTCCAGACTCAGCGGGTCGGTGACGGGAATCTGAAGCGTTCGAACGAACGCTTGGATCTCAGGTGACACGCCGAGTACCCGCGCATTCATAATGATCTGGCGGGACGGATCGTAGAACGCGATCATCGCCCGATCGTACTGCAGATCGCTGGTCAGGGCCTCTAACACTTTCTGCATCAGCGCCTCTCGATCCAGCGTCGAGCTGAACAGCAATCCGGCTCGGTGGAGGGCCGTCAGTTGGGCTACTTTTTTGCGCAGTTCGACGCGCGTCAGCTCCTGCTCAAAATAGGCTTCTCGCAATTCCTCATGCCGCGACTCCACGAACGTAATCTGCTCCTGAATCAACGCCTCACGTTGCTGGCTCTCCAGGCGAAGCTGGCGATTGGTCAGCATACTTGCGACAAGTATCGGCACCAATCCGAGAAGGAAGATTTCTCCCCAGCTTGCCGATGGACTCATCACGCGAAGCCCCGCGGCCAAAGCCAGGCCGGTGAGCGCACCGAAGAATACCCATCTCACATGCCGCTGTGACGGTGTGGTGTGGGCCGCTGCATGGAGCGGCGCCCCCTCTGCCCCTCGATCGCCTGCACTCCCCTTGGATGAAATCCCCTGATCCGGTTCGCGCGCATGGGATACCTGCGACGACCGCTCCCTTCCCAGTCCTTCTACCATCTGCCGAACCCTGTGGCGCCATGTGCCCTGTCCCTTTACTGGCCATCGGATGACCCATTGGCACCACTCGTCGTCATTCGCGATACAGGAAAGTTCTGTCAGAATGGCCGGTGGCAGCCTATGGACGCGAACCGGCACGGCCGCCATAATGCCCTGAGCCGCCTGACACATCAGCTGCGCGCACCGTCTTCGGTACGGGCCGAACTGACGAAGCGTACGACCGGAAAACTTCATGGCCAGGGTCGCAGAGATCGGCGTCACTTCGACCACTCGAAATTCAACGGAACCGGACGCAAACTTGTTCCCGAAGTAGGGAAACATGCCGTAAATCTGTGCGAGCGAAAACGGCCTCGCCAGTACCTGCATGATCGAAGACGCCTTCTCCATTCCGGCCTGAAACACAAACCGCGGGTCGCCGGACATGCGCTCGCAGAACTCATACAAATAGGCGGTGAATTCATACGAGTAGCTGTTCCATGCATTCTTCAGAAACTCCGGCGTCACGTGATAGGCCGGATCTTTGATGCGTTGATTCAAGAGGCGACACAGGTCCTCGACCGCTTGCCTCCCGGCTGGAGCCCCTCGATCATGAGCCTGTGATTTCTCCAGATAGACGACGATGGCCCTGATACTCATCCCGCTCAGATCTCTGATCCTGTGTCCCTGCTCATCCAATCCGAACGGGCGGAATTCCATCACCTCCCGCTCAAGAATCGTGCGATCCTTCGGCAAAAGCTGAATCGCTACGCGAGGAGGACTCGCTGCATCTTCCATCATGCTCGTGTCATCACGGACTCACCACGATGTAGGGAAGGGGGATGGGCGTTGGAAGGATACCACGTATCGATGCGATCCTAACTTATTTCCGTAGAGCCCCGCACACATCCATGCCAGGAGGAAAGATGGCAGACGGGTCGCGGCAGCCTATATTACTGCTTGATCGGCCGCTTCAACTTCTTCTCGACGCTCGCCACTTTACTCTGTAAACGCCCGGCGTGGCCTTTCCGATAGTCGACTTTGATTGTGCAGGAAATGCGGACGCAATCTTTCTTCATCCGCTCATAGCATTGTGTGACGACGGCCAATACCTCATCCCACTCCCCTTCAAGTACCGTCCCCATCGGGTTCAACCGGTAGTCCACTCCGCTCTTATCGATGATGTCGAGCGACCGCGCCACATACTTGCCGACACTCTCTCCCTTGCCTAACGGGGACATGCTGAATTCCAATAACACCATAGTGCTCCTCTCTTTCCTGTCTATGTTTCGCCTAACCTTTCACGTCTCACATCTTACGTCTTGAGCACCTTACGGTTTCGCAGCCCGCTCATCCAGCCAGACCTTCGGATACTGGACCTTCCCCAACAAGCGAAAGCCGTCCAACGCCTCACGCAGCAAGGTCCGGCGTTTTTCGAAATCCGGCTCCGTCGCTTTCGTTTGCTCGCGAAGTTGGCCGAGCCACTCCACAAAAGCGGCAAACTCCTCGCCGAAGATCTTCTCCATATCTTCCTTCATGAAACCTGACAAGGCCGGGGCGACCCCGCTGGTGCTGACGGCCACGCGCAAATGGCCGCACGCGACGACCGCCGGCATCGTCACCGTAGAGAATTCTGGCTGGTCGACGGACCACAATAAGCACTTCTTCTCTCGCGCCTTTGCAAACAGCGCTCGGGAAAAATCCCGGTCTCCTCGAACCATGTTCAGCACCAGAATCGCACTCTCCAAATCAGCGTCACGGAAATGGCGCCCACGGTGTAGGACTTTCGCCGACGCGGCCATATCTTTGAGTATCGCGTGTAACGTTGGCGCCACGACGGTCACTTTCGCCCCAGCCTCCAACAACCGCTGAGTCTTTTCCGCGGCGTCCTCGTCTCCCCCCAGTACAAGCACCGGATACCCTTTCACATCAAGAGACAACGGAAAGCCAGAATTTGCAGCCATAATGGTTCCTCCCAATTCAAGAGCGGGGCGTATCATACAACACCCGGTTTTGTGGCGTAAACCGCACCCCGTTCTTTTCTACCAACCCCCGCGATACTGCACAGGAGATCGGAAGAAAGCAGAAGAAATAGGCGACCCAGGTCCGTCTGGTTCATCTTCTGGCTCGTCTCATGCAACCGAACACACCAGACAGACCGAACAGACCAAATGAACGAGAGAAACTGGCGGACGTTTTCAGCATCCTGCACGATATGATGGCGTGGTGGGTTGAGATACCCAGGCAGGTCGGCATAGCCAGGCGACTTCGAAGGCAGCTATGCCGCGTCACGCTGAATGTTCAATGAGGACTATTTCATGAACGAGAAGGACTGTGCGGTAGGAACGCGACGAGAATCAGACCGAGAATGTACCATTCACCAATGAAAATGGAACATTATGTTTCGACTGGGTCGGCATCCAACTCCATATTCCAATAGAAATAGTCACGCCAGCTGTCCGGTGTGTTTCGAATCCCGATGGTAATGGTCACAATGGGATTCCATCGCGGCTTCACCGGCTTCTTCATGAGCTTCATACCGGCTTCTTCAGGCGTGCGACCGCTTTTTTTGTTGTTACAGCGCCAGCACGCCGTCACGATATTATCCCAGGTCTTTCGCCCACCCTTCGCGATAGGAACAACATGATCGAATGTCAGCTCCTCGGTCCTGAACTTGTGACGACAGTACTGGCAGGCATAGCCGTCTCGCGTAAAAATATTGATGCGGGAGAATTTGACCGCCCGATGAACGTCCTTGAGCCGAACCAGTTTAAGGAGCCGCATGACGGAGGGAAGCCTAATGGAGATCGACACGGCATGGACCTCTCGGTCGTACACCTCGAGGACTTCAACTTTGCCCTGCCAGAGGAGCGCAATCGCCTTTTGCCAATTGACGACCCGCAGGGGTTCGTACGTGGCGTTGAGCAGAAGGGTCATTTCCATGCCGCAACCTCATCCAACCGAGGCTCCTTGTATGAGAGGGCCCCGGTGTAGTATTGGAACGCGTACCTATTTCTATGCCATAAGCCTTGGGTGAAATCAAGTTACTGATGGATCACGGATTGCCCCCTGTTCCGTCGGCCACTCGGCCAAGGAGAAGGATCAGCGCCATGCCTGAGTTTGTGACCGTCGCGAAGGTCGAGGACATTCCTCCGGGGACCGGACAGACCGTCGAAGTCCAAGGCGCGTGGATTGCCCTGTTCAATGTCGACGGATCTTTCTACGCCATCGACAACACCTGTCCGCATGCGGGAGGGCCACTCGGAGAAGGCCATCTCGAAGGCGACGTCGTTGAATGTCCGTGGCATGGATGGCGATTCAACATACAAACCGGCGAACGACCAGAGAATCCGAACATCACCGTTGCCTGCTGTCCCGTCCGAATCAAAGAGAATCACGTACAGGTAGCGCTGCCGGAGAATTTCAAATAGCCCGCATTTCTTGGCACTCGCTATTCGTACAATGTGAAAGAGCCTCTGACAAGATGCTCAAAAAGCCATCCAACTAGGCCGCAGATGAGTCAAAACCGGAGGCGCAGCATTCCTCACCCGCCCATCCCGACCTGCCAAGACAGCTCGTTTCCCACGTGGAGTACACTGAGAATTTTAACGAACCGAGAACGACGCATGGGAAAGAGCCCGTCTTGCCGCGCGTGGGCTGGGCAGGTGAAAAAAGAGGCTTTTTCAGCATCCTGTTTAAGGCGCAGTTTCTAGCTCTATGGGTGTCACCCCATCTGCAGCAAGCGAGGCGGCATTGACCTTCTTCAACGAGAGATCGGCATGCCAAATAAACTCCCGCTCGAACCATTGGCCGGTTACCCCTTGATCTCTCAACCACACACGTATCTCGTACAGCCCCCCCTCCACTTGCTTCACCCGCCACTCACCAAGCCGGGCGACCTGATTGCGTTCGGTCATTGAACGCACATGCTCAGTCATGGCTTGAAGAATGGTGGGATACCCTTGAGCCCGATGGTTTTGCACCAGCGCAAGAGCCTCGGCGGCCCGACTATCGGCTATGGGATTCAGCGACGGAGGCTTCATCCAGAGATAGTAGATCGTGCCCAGCACAAGCACGACCACGGCCACTGCCACATACTGAATAATCTTTACCATGGAGAACGAGGGAGACACAGCACTGCCGGAGGAATGATGCTGTGACATGGATATCCGGTACACAGGATTCGATGAGAAGAAATGGAACCACACATGATCGCGCGACATCTTAGGAAGAGCGTCCCCGCGATGTCAATCCAACCGCAGCCAGTCCAATGATCCGCTTGAGGCGCAGCTTGTACGCATGAAAGTGGTTATGTTACAAAGAATGGTCTAGTTGTATTGGTGTATCCTGAGGTGGTGAATCGCCCATGAAATTCTTTCTCTATGGGGACCATCTGAACCCCACGCAACTCAAACGTCGCGCCCCGGAACATCAATTCCTGATGCTGGCCACGATTCCAGAACACACGATCAAATTTTGCCGGTGGTCTTCACAATGGCGATGCGGCCTTGCCAGCGTGACCCCGTCACCCGGAGAACAGGTCTGGGGTGCGATCTTCGACGTGACCGATGAGGATCTCAAGCTGATGGACCGCTTCGAAGACGATGTACCCCCGAGCGCATTTCGCCAGGTCCAAGTCACCGTGCTGACGGAAACCGGGGAGAAAATACTCGTCACCACCTATGCCGCCACTCCCATTGGCAAGTTCAAACCCAAAGCACACTATCTCGATTGGGTCATGAAGGGCCTCAAACATTGGAAACTACCAGAAGAGGCCATCGAAACGTGGAAGTCGTACGCACCGCAGTGAAACAGCCATCAACGCACAGCAATTGGCATTCAGCTCTCTCGTATCGATAACTGAATGCTGACGGCTGAGCACTGATCGCGTCATCGATCATCAAAGGAGAACCCATGCCGAAGCCCAAGTATCACATCGTCGTCTGCACCAACGCCCGTCCCCCAGGCCACCCGAAACCCTCTTGCGGCAGCGCCGGATCAGCCTCCCTTCTCATGGCCTTTAATATGGGCCTCATGCAAAAGGGTGTGACACCGGGCGACGTCCTCGTCAGCGGCTCCTCCTGCCTTGGCCCCTGCGAGCAGGGCCCAACCGTCGTCGTCTATCCGGACGCCACCTGGTATTCCAAAGTGACAGAAGCAGACGTGACGACGATCTTGGACGAGCACATCAAGGGCGGCAAGCCGGCCGAGAAGCTGAATCCAGACTCAGTGTGGAAATAAGCCTTCCCCTTTCGAGCTATGGCTAGCGCCACTCACCACGAACACAAATCCCATGCACCCAAGTCAATTGGGTGCATGGTGATTACCTGTAGCGACACGCGGACTCCCGACACCGATACCAGCGGACAACTCATCCACAAGCTCCTCAGACAGTTCGGGCATAAAGTCGTCTCCTACCATTTAGTGAAGGATGAACCGGCTCAGATCAAAGGCCGGATCGCCGAAGGTCTGGCGAACGAGGCCGTCCACGCCATCATCATCAATGGCGGGACCGGCATCTCAACACGTGATTCAACATTTGAAGCCGTCGACGCCATGCTGGAGAAACGACTGGTGGGATTCGGCGAGATCTTTCGCTACTTGACCTACCAGGACATCGGCTCACCAGCCATCATGAGCCGCGCCACCGCTGGTATCATCAAAGGCCGTGTCCTCTTCTCAACTCCTGGTTCAGAAAATGCCGTCAGGCTGGCGATGGAAAAATTAATCCTCCCTGAGTTGGGCCACTTGGTCAAAGAACTGACCAAGTGACTCATGTGCTCATCGCTTCAAACGGGGGAGAAAAGTCCGTGTGCATTTATGCGAAACTTATCTGTATTGGACTTTCTATCCGCTGCCTGGACATAGAGAAATCCTTTTAAGCTCTCTCTTATCGCACTCTCATCATCATTCTTAAAAACAAATACCTTCAGGCTCACCGTGGGCACAACTCTGCGCCTCAGGGACTGGCAGCGTAGCAACTGAAACATCCATCACAGATACATTATGGGTCCTGTTAAGTCCGTAAACCAGCTTCTGACACTTCCCGTCCAGCAATTGATTGCAAACATCATGAGGCAGCGCAAAGAAGTATCTAGCATCTGAAACTTTCCCCATAATCAGTTTGGACAAGGTCGATTTAATTCCCTCAAGGGCCTTCATGAGATGTGCAGCCTGATGAGGTAGTTGAGGAACAGATGTGGACGGATCCAAAATGGTTCTATCGCCTCGCCACAGTAGTGAATAGATTCTCCCCTGCGTGGTTATGAAACGCTTCACGTCCTCTTGCTCGCCTATCTTGTAAACCTCTACTTCTGCTTGTGTATTCCAATTGTTCCCGAAGAGACTCGGTGATGGAGGTGCTGGCTTCGCCTCAGGACTCAATATCCTAATAGCATACAGCCCTCTCGCCATTTCATAAAACTCTTTATTCCACTCCCGATAAGCAAGCGAACTGCTGTACAGCGTGTCACCGCGAGAAAATTGACAAGCTCCTAGAGCATCAGCAAAGGCACTAGGAATCGCCCACTCAAATCCGGGGAAATAATTATTTGCTTCAGTACTCATATCTCAGACGAACTTGTGCACCACAACAATATCTCAGTTAATTGCGCATTGCTCTGGCAAGATTTTTCTTAAACTTCGAGACTTCTTGCTCTGCTTTTCTCAGGATGAATTCTGCCTCTTTCACTTGCTTGAGAGCAACTTCAATGTCGGTCCCCGCCAGCCATGAGGCCACAGTCTTAACCTCTTCAAGGTTACCGCTACTTATCGCGGTTGAGTCTCCTGCGAGAATACGAAAACGGTGTTTGCAGTACTGGCCATTTTCACCAGCTGGGCAGGTGCAAAATGCAGTCAGGTTATTCCCTTCTTTAGAGAAAGTTACTTTATAGGGGTCTGGCGCTGATCCTTGAACGAAGAAAATGATGCTAACCATTATGGTCTGTCTCCACGAATTTTCTTGTCATCTCATGGCTAGACGATGCCCCAATGACCCTTCTAGAAAACCCTAACTTTTCCCTTTCGCCTCAGCACAGGATGTTCAAAACGGCCTTCCAGCAAGGCCGCAGGGAGCAGGCCGACTGAGGCGTACCCTCAGGGGTACGTCGCAGGAGACATGCGACTGAGAACGAAGCCGCGGAACGGCGCGTCTTGGCGCGCCAGGGTTGGGCGGGTGAAAAAAGCGGCCGTTTTCAGCATCCGCCTAGTCTTGGAAAATCTTGGGTTCAGAGTACCCCGCCTCCGGCAAAATCTTCGATTGCGAATACCGCTTATAAAACATCAACACATCCCGTACCGACACTACCCCCACAATTTCGCCTGCTTGGGTCACAGCAAGATGGCGCACGCCTAAGTCGCCCATCATATTCTGCGCATCATCGACCGTCTGACTCCCTTCAATTGTGCAAATGGGAGCCGTCATAATATTTTCGACGGTGAGCTTGCCAAGAGGCTTATTCGCCGTGACCGCACGCCGCACAATGTCGGTATCCGTGACGATCCCGACCAGCTTCTTCCCCTTTTTCACAAACAGCGACCCCACCCGTGCCGCCTTCATTTTCTTGGCTGCACTCACAATGGATACGTCAGGTCCCACGGTCTTGGGCTTCTTGCTCATGATCATCGCCACTGTAGACATATTCTCCCCTTTCTATCGCACATGAACGTAATGAAGATCCCCGCAGCAAGCTGCGGGGTATCCTGCGAAATTCTCCGACCCGACCGAGTTCACTCAACAAGGTAACGAGAATAGTGGGCTGCTAAGGATGCTCAAAACCGTCAGCTTTCTTCACCCGCCAAACCCTGGCAACTACTGCACCCGCCTGCCCTGAGTCTGCCAAGACAGTCTCTTCGCCCAGGTACGCGCCTCATCCCAGACAAGGCCGCAGGAAGACATGCGACTGAGAACGAAGTTGGGTCCCGTTTTCAGCATCCGTCAACCGTCAGCACGATTTTACCGAAGAACTTGCGGCTTAGCATCTGTTCCTGAGCTGCACGCGCCTCTTGTAACGGATAGGTTCGGTCGATCACCGAGATCAGCCGACCCTGCCTCATCAGCTCCGCCGCCTTTACCAATTCTGCGCGCGTCCCCATGTAGGATCCCTTGATCGTGAGCTGTCGAGAAAAAACATACCGGAGATTCAATGTCACATCGCCCCCGGTCGTTGCACCACACGTCACCAAACGTCCACCTTTCCCCAATGAATGGAGACAGGTGTCCCACACCTCCGGACCGATATGTTCGATCACGACATCCACACCGCGCCCTTCGGTCAACAGCTTCACACGCTCAGCCACCTTCTCCTTCGTGTGGTTGATGACCGCATCGGCCCCCAGAATCACGGCTTTGGGAATCTTGTCGTCAGACCCGACAGTCGTCATCACGCGGGCTCCGGCGAGCTTCGCCATTTGGATTGCCATCATCCCGACTCCACTACCCGCGCCCATAATCAGCACCGTCTCTCCATGTTGGAGTCCGGCCAGGGCAAACAGCATGTGCGATGCGGTCACTGACACGAGCGGAAAGGCTGCCGCCTGCTCAAACGAAAGATTTCCTGGAATCGGCAGCACATTGCGGAACGGCACTTTCACATACTCCGCATAACCGCCGTGCGTCATGGCGCCGACCAGTCCATAGGAGCGGCACATATTATCTCGGCCTCCAAGACATTGCTCACATGTCCAGCAGCTGATCCCCGGCGACACAAAGACACGCTGTCCCACCGCGACGCTATCGACCTGCGTGCCGATTTGCTCCACAATCCCCGCCACATCAGATCCAGGGACATGCGGCAACGGCATCGGATAGGCAGGATTCCCCTCCCTCACCCAGATGTCCAGATGATTCAACGCACAAGCCTTAACGCGAATCAGCACCTCATCCGAACCGATCGTCGGCGTGGGCAGATCCTCATACGAGAGGTTGACCGGCCCGCCATGCGCACGAAAGAGTACAGCTTTCATCAAGCTCCTAGTTTGCAGCCATCAGCCATTATTTGTAGATGACATGACCTGCCAAACAGGGTGATCAAAACGTCATGTCACAAGGCCGCAGGGAGCATGGCGACTGAGGCGTATCCTCTGGGGTACGTCGCAGGGAGGCATGTGACCGAGAACGCAGTGAGATGGCGTTTTCATCACCCTGTGCTAAAACGTCAACGTCCCTTCGACCACCATCACGCACTGCCCTCCCACCTTGACCGTTTTGATGATATCGTCATCCGACTCGACCCGCACGAGAATTTGCGACGGACGCTCGATCTCATAGCCCTGTTCGACCACCACTTCTGTCGTGGGGGCCACATCCACCACGCCGTTCTGCACCAGATAGGCTCCCAACGCACCACTTGCGCTACCGGTCGCAGGATCTTCAAGAATCCCGATCGAGGGAGCGAACATACGTGCATGCACCGTCGCAGAGGGTTCGACCGTCACCGTCGTGAAGGCCATGATCCCGTTCGCGCCAAAACGACTGCAGACGTCGATGATGGCGGCGGCGTCCGGACGAATCGAGCGAACAGCCGTGAGCGTGCGCACAGGCACGACGATCACGGGCAGCCCCGTGGAGACCACCTCGATCGGCCACTTCATGTCGGTGATCGCATACTTGGGCAACCCCAACGCACCGGCGATCTTATACACATCCTCCATCGCATCCACAGGCCCCAAGAACTCCGGCTTGGGCTGCGTCATCACCACCAATTCCACTTGCCCATCGGCGGTATGGAGTTCGACGGGAAAGAGGCCAATGTTGCATTCCTGCATCACACGGGTCACACCATCGGTCGCGGCAATTAACCCGAGCTGGGCCAACACATAAAAGGTTCCCAGCACCGGATGGCCTGCAAATGGAATCTCCTGTGTCGGGGTAAAAATCCTAAGGCGAACAGCTGCCGCCTGCTCCGTCGGAGGCAGCACGAACACGGTCTCAGAGAGGTTCATCTCACGGGCAATCTGCTGCAGTTGATGGTCGCTGAGACCGTGCGCGTCAGGAAAAACGGCGACTGGGTTGCCGCCGAACGCATCCCCGGTGAACACGTCGGTTTGATAAAATTTCAGTAACCGTCGGTCAGACACTCAAGCCTCTCGATGCGGAGTGGGATCTCTGAACGACCCGGGGAAAAATCTGGCGAGCCTGCGTAACATTCTGTGCGCCGATTGACAGGCGTCCATCCGCTTTGCCAGACTCGCCTCATGGCCCATGTGACCCAAGAAGATGTGAACCACGCACTGGAGGTACTGGGATTGACCCTCCCCGTCACTCCAGAAACCCTTGATCGAACCAAGCGAGTACTGCTGTATACTTGGAACCCAGCCCGCTACTCGAATCTGACCAACAACCCCAAGCAATACATGCAGGCCTACAAGAAGGCTGAAGAGATGACCACACTCATTGAAGCGGCCCACGCGCTGCTCTCAGCCGTGCTCGTGCCCGATGAATCATCGAGCGATCAGCATCCCTCGTAAAATGTATCTCGTAACGCACCGGCATCGAAGCTTCTAATCCTCACGATGATTCTGAGATCCACCACCTTCAAAGTGGGATGGCGAGGTTTGTCACGAACTGTGCGCGTCGAACGAGGTCCTTCTGAGGACGCGCGTTCCGCGAGCAAGGGGACAGGCCTCGCCCTCCCACTACACCATTTTCATCAGCTGGTTAGTCCGTGGCTCACCACCCGACTCATCCCCTCCTCCCCATCTTCGCTCCCGTTCTTCGCGACCGGCCAGGTGATCAGCCCTGACACGCCCTGCGCCGATCCGACGGCCTGCGTCTGCTGCGCGTAGATCTGCGGCAACTTGTTCGTCCCGAACTTCGAGATATAGAGGAAGACATGTTCGCGCGAGTTCACGCGCACGGCCCAAGGGTGAAAATCGTTCTTGTAGAATTCTTCGCACATCTGCATCGCGTCCATGCACGAGAGGGTACTCGGATCGTTCAACGTGTAGTAATAGTCTAGCGGTAGATCGTAGTCCTCTTGCTTGTGGATCGTAATGCCGAACTTCTCCGGATTGCGCACCATCGGCGTATGGCGATAGGCCACGAAGTAGAACAGCTCCATCGAGTGAATCACCGGCTGGTTCTCGATGACGAACTGGCGGGTTTCCAACGCTTCATCGAGCGTTTCGCCGGGGAATCCATAGAAGGCCATCACATGGTTCCAAATCCCCGACTTCGCCGCCATATGGAGGTTGCGTTGGATCACACTCTTCTTGGCATGCTTATCCATGAGGTTCAACACTCGCTCACTCGCCGACTCCATCCCATAATAGAGAGTGCAACAGCCGGCCTTCGCCGCGAGATCCCAGGTCTCCTGGTCTTGGAGTGTTTCTTCAAACCGGATCAACGTCGTCCACTTGATCCCGACATTTTGATCGACCAAAAGCTGCGAGACCTTCTTGAACAGCGCCGGCGGATAGGATTCGTCGGAGAAGAGAAAATGGCGGCACTGATACTTGTCGCGCAGCGCCTTAATCTGTTCGACGACTTGTTGCACCGGCACGCCCCGATACTGATCGAAGTAGCCCTGGCCATGGTCGCAGAACGTGCAGCGGCCCCAATAACAGCCGCGCGTCGCCAGGTAGGGAATGATCAGCTCCGGCACGAAGTAGCGGTCCAGCGGCAGCCCATCGAAATCCGGCAAGGGCAGCGCGGTCGTCTTCTCGGTGTAGACTTCGGAATTCCGGTGAATGCCTGAGGCATCGCGATAGATCAAGGTGGGCACGGATGCGATGGCCCGTTCGCCAGTCAATGCCTCGATGAGCCAAAGCAGCGCATGCTCGCCCTCGTAGAGAATCGCCGAGTCGAACACGTCCGTGAAGAACTGCTCGTGCTTGGCGAGATCTTCTTGAAGGCGCGTGATGACGTTACCCCCCACCACCACATGAATATGCGGGAAGGTCTCTTTGATCATTTTGCAAAAGGTCAGGCCTGCGAGCAGCTGCATCTGCGTGCCGATCGAGAGCCCGACGACATCCGGCTTCTCCTTCGCCACCGCCGGCATGACCAGCTGATGGCAGAGGTCCCGATAGACGTTGACCTGCTCATCGCCCAAACAGGCCAGCACTTCTTTGGATACGCCGGGGCGATAGCCCAGATTGCTTTCCATCGGATAGAAGACGAGCGACGCGGGATAATAGGCTGTGGAAA
>JBBRRK010000014.1:0-31460 GCA_038200765.1 Nitrospirales bacterium | reverse complement strand
ACCGCCGCATAGGCAGAACACCGCGAGGCGCCACTTAAGAACTGGAACATTCTGTCCAAACAAGCGGGGCCCCCTCTTACCGGACCAGTTCCATTTATACTGACCAGCCTTTGGGCTTGCGCTTTTGCTTTCGATTTGGTTGCTGTGTCCGGTGAACTCAGGCGACTCTTGCATTCAAGGGCAACCCATCCTCCACCTACCATTTCTCCAATCAAATCTGGTCGCGATCGTCCGGTAAGCACTGGATTGAGAAGTTGGCGGAACATGTCCAGGTGTAGCATCCATGGCACATTGAGTAATTGTGCTGCGAAGAGTTTGCAGATTGCGCGACCGAGAAAATAATTGACCGCACCCTTCTCGGACGGGTCGAGTGTGCGAGCGGCAGAGGTGCGCTGTAGACGTTTCGTCCGTATTCCGTTCTCTTCGAGTGCCATCCGAATTAGTGACAAGCGAAAGAGTGCTTCGTATGACGATGCGAGGCCATGCCTAAATACATACTGGCGATTGGGGCGACCAACAGTAATACCCGCCCAGAGTATGTCATCCCACGTCGTCGTGAGAGTTTCAACTCCATTCACAATAGGTGCGTTCGCCGGGAAACTTTCTGATTCGTAGCGAATTTTGAGTGTCATTCAGGTGCCGATGAGAAAGAGTAAATAAATTCTACTGTCTGAGATCTGATGGCCGGTCACCGTCTTGCGAAGCGCATTGCCCTCTCCACAAAACCACGAAGTTCTCCATCGTTGATACGCTCGGTTTCCCATGCGGGATTTGTGTCGTGATGGAATCTATTTGCGTACTCGACGAGATCACGGATTTCCTGTGTGTCTAAATTGTTAAGAATCTGCTGTGCGGTGCCTAATCTTTGTTCGCAAATCCCCCGAAAATGGCCAAGAAGAGTTCCGGGAGGGAAGTGTTCGGGATATGCCACGCGGAAAAAAGCTTCGAGTAAGGGCCGGATAGCACATGCGACTTCCCGATTGTTCGAATGTCCGTTTATCAGGTATGTTCGCAACATGGTGTGCCGTCGGTCATTCTCGGTAATCGAGTCTTGATCCACGGCCCACGAACGTATTGTTGACCCTGCTGTATCACGCACAACCTCTAATGCCGCCCGTAATGTTGGGGCGGTGGTTTCCCAAATTCGACAAAGAAAAGACTTATTATGTGATAGCACTACTATCTGAGAAACTCGTTGACTGAGGCGTCTCAATTCTTGGACTGTTGTTAACGTGCGATGATCGTCCAGGCTGGAGATTGGATCGTCAATTACAACTACCTTATTTTCGAGACCTGGGTCTTGATCCAATGATGCGAAGAAAAAAGCCAACGCCAGCGTATTTCGATCCCCTGCACTCAGTATGCTGCGAAAAGATGGTTCACCTGGTTGTGGCGTGCCACCGGCTACCGGCACAGGCGTGTTATTAATAACGACGTTGTATGTACATGTTGGGCCGCTACGTGAGTCAACTGCTGCCACGTGGTCAAGTCTAAAGCCAGCATTGAATCGTTCGAGGTAGAGGTTGATTGCTGTTTGATACCCAGGGAAAGCAGTTATTCTGTATTGCGCAAGTGCGGCTTTTGCTTGATCGCGCTGTTGCTCTGTGGTCGCTTTTGAAGCCTTCTCGGCTAAGTAGTCATTGCATAGTGGTGAAAGTTCCGGGGTGTGTCGTGCCTTGACGGCTCTGAGTCGATTGACATCGCTGACTAGGGCGGCTGGATTGCCGGATATCGCTTGCTCCTTGGTGACGGCAATAGCTGTGTTTGCCTCTTGAAGCTGATTATTGAGAATAGTGATTGATTGCCTGTGGGCTTCGTATGTTGCGATAGCCGCCTGTGCATCGGTTGATAATGACACGGGCTCCAATGGTGTTGCATTCTTGGTGTTCAATGCTGATCTGACGGCATCGCGCGCCATTCGCCAGTCTCGAGTAATCGCTGCAGTGTCTAGGACAACCTGGGGGGTGTCGCAGAACCGAGACCAAAACTGTTTTCGCTCCACTGCCACTCTAATCGCACGTTCAAAAGCTGCTGGTAGATCGCCACCATGGTTAAGGTCAATCGCGGAGATAATTGTCGATATGGAGTTCTTAAGTTCAGCGTAGGCGTCGCTGAAGTAAGAGCGGTAGTGATTAATGATGGGCGAACCGGCGAGAGATTGTACGCAGAAGGGGCAACTTGCTGGCTGGTGAGCCGTCTGTGCCCTCAGGACCTGAGCCATGCCTTCTGCAACCCAGGATTCCGCACCCTCACCTAGTGTGGCTAAATGTGTTGGGACAGAAGTTGCCGCAACGCTATCGAGCGTGAGTAAGTCCTGTTGGAGAATACTTTCGATCTCTGCAAGGTTAAGTTGTGGTAGGTTCAAGATATCAAACGTAGGAGTGGCATGAACGAGATCTTGCTCGTTGGCAGCAGCTAAATTGCGCTCGGCTGCCTGAATTGCCTCATCAATGTCTGCACGGGCTGGAAGTGCACAAAATTCGTCAATAGATAGTGTGCCTTGTTCGCTCCGAGGGATCACGCCTTCCTTTGTTCTTAGTGCGGCGTTGTGGGCTTCAATGCGTGCAACCAATTGTTGGAGATTTTGGTTTAGACTAACCCCTTGAGCGCCTAAGATTAAACCATGGAGATTCTGCCGATGTTCAGCTACTACGTCTAAGCCTGAACAGACGTTCTGATCGACAAACACATCGTCGAACATCACCATATTTGAGAGCGTACGATTCCAGGTATTGTTCTGAAATATTGCGGCTGGAGGCCCACCGGAGCAGTCAAGAACAATATGTGGCGGGTGCTGGGCTGCCAATCTTCGTCGCTCGGAGATCGGAATCGGATCACCGGTTGCTAACGAACGCAGGACAGCCGCAAGTGTCGTCTTACCTCGGCCATTCTCTGCATAGACTAGGGTGAAGCGCGCGAGCGGTATGTTCGAGCTACCACTTGCCGAGTCAAACTGTCCGATATTTCTCAGAAGGGATATCGAAATGATCATTTACCAGCCGAGCTTTCAGGTTGCATCTGAGGGATACCTCTCTAATCTAAAAAGGATACGCTTCCTACTGACGGAATTCACCTGTACGAAAGGGGCTTGAGGAAAATAGAAGAGAAAGAAAAGGGGGCCGGAATATTTTCCATGATCCCCTCGGTCGTTCACGGGGCCGCAGTGCAGATTCTATCCCGAATCACCGTGCCATTTTCAGCCCCCAGTTTTCCTAGCTAAAGGGGCGGCCTGGCTGATTCCCAAGGTGCGCGCATCCAACGAGGGGAGTCCGCGACCACGCGTTGCGCGAGCACAGGGAATCTCCAGGCCGCTCTTTTTCTTTCCCGTCCCATTGTATTAGGAGGGGAGTGGCCAGATTGTTCTTTACTGCGCGCATTGAGCGACCACCATCCATCTAAATGATTCCTCCAAGCTCGCTTGCCTTCCTTCCTTGCCAGGAAGGGGACCCATGTTGGTCTACGTGCGGCCGTCGAACGAGGCCCTTCTTAGGGCGCGCGTTCCGGGAGCAAAGGACCAACGTGGGTGTCCTTCCATCCCTACCTCTGCTCTGCGAGCAAGGAGGGCACCTGGCGACAGTGGCCACTCCACTGGTTATGTAGATTCCTAAGGCCCTTTGGAGCAATGGAGAGATAAGAATGAGCGGTGTATGTTGCCGAGAGGGAAACCGATGCTTGCGCTTTGGCCTGGCTGCAATAATTCATTCAATCTTCCGGCATTCGATCCACCACCCGATCCCATTCCTTGATGGCAGGCTTTACATGGTGGTCGAGGTGCGTGAGGGCCACGTAGAGACGCCCTTCGTACTCGTCTCGCTTGGCATCCGTGGGTGAAAGGGTTTTCAGCATTGCGACAAGGCCTGAAATCTCCTCGGTCGTCTCCAAAATCTCATCGAAGTGATTATCCAGCAGAGAGCTCGACGGCGCCAGGAACGAATCTTTCTCCGCTACTGCAGACTGTCGCGTTTTCTTAATCATGGCGCTTTCCTTTCTTCAAGCGTCGCTCGATACCTTTTTAGGTTTCTTTCCAAGCTTTGATCTCAATCTCCCAGTGGCGGATGAGTCTGCGATCAGGATTCGTGCCCTGTTGTTCGAGTGCGATCTTGATTCGATGATCTGTGATCCGCCTTCTCAAACTGTCAAGGCGGATTCGTAATTTTTTATTGCGACCCATCCCATTCCCAGAGGCATAACCGTACCGCCGATTTACACAAGCTGTCAATCACGTCGCGCAGATGAGTATCAATACTCCCTCAAAAACCTTCGGATGTTCAAAAAGGCCGTTCAGCAAGGCCGCAGCGAGCGAAGACCGGAGGCGTACCCTCTGGGGTACGTTGAGGATCTGAGCGATGCGAGAACGATGCTGGCGGGCTTTTTCAGCATCCTATTAAGATCGGTAGCTTGCGTTGATGCGTACATAGTCGAACGACAGATCGGTGGTCCAGATATGGGCTTTGTGGCGTCCTTGTCCCAGTCCTACGGCGATCGTAAATTCTTTCTGACGAAAGACCTTCGCGATGCGGGCTTCAGCTGCGAGTCCGAGACCCATTCCTTTCGCGACCATCGGAACCCCACCGAACGAGACACTCAGCTTCGAAGGCGTAATTGGGACTCCAGCTCGCCCGATCGCTGCCATGACACGGCCCCAATTGGCATCCTCACCGAATAGGGCGGTCTTTACCAAGTTCGAGGTCGCAATGGTGTGAGCCACCTGCCGTGCCTGGGCCACGGTGGCCGCTCCAGTCACCTCGATGTTCACCACCTTGGTAACACCTTCCCCATCGCGGCAAATCGCCAGCGCGAGTGATTGGCAGGCTTCTGTCAGGAGCAGCAGGAATCGCTGAAAGGCGGGGGTGCCTTCTTTGATGATACGGTTCCCTGCCATGCCATTTGCTAGGCAGAGGACGGTATCGTTGGTACTCGTGTCTCCATCGACCGAGATGCAGTTGAATGACTCGTTCGTTGCCAGGCTGAGAGCCAGTTGGAGGGCGCTCTTCGTGATTGATGCGTCCGTAGTGAAATAGGCCAGCATCGTGGCCATGTTGGGATGAATCATGCCTGAGCCCTTGGCCATTCCGCCGATGGTCATCAAGCGACCACCGATGGTGTCCTGAAGGGCGATGGTTTTCGGGCGCAGGTCGGTCGTCATGATCGCCCGGGCGGCAGGCAGGCCTCCACGGTCGCTGAGTCGAGTGAAGAGCTGTGGGATGCCTTTGATGATTCGATCGATCGGCAACTGACAACCGATCACACCGGTAGAACCGATGAACACTTGCTGCGAGGGAACTCCCAGGTGGTGTGCGAGCAGCTGTGCGGTTTTCCTTGCGGCAGCCAATCCTTTGGCGCCGGTGCAGGCGTTGGCGTTACCGCTGTTCACGAGGATGGCTCGGCCGATTCCCTGACGCAGGTGCAGACGATCAATAATGACTGGCGCCGCGACGACCTGATTGTTCGTGAAGACGCCGGCGATGGGGCCGCTCTGCTCTGAGACGATGAGCGCGAGATCCAACAAGCCTGGTTTTTTGATACCGCAATGGATGCCGGCTGCGAGGAATCCTATTGGCGCGGTGACCCCACGGCGCGGAGATGGTGTCGGTGCTTTTTGGGTCATGCTCATGAGCGAGATGTCCTGCTCAATGTGGTCTAGGAGTCTGCGGAAAAATCTTGTGGTACTGCTGAAATTCAGTGCTCTGCGCATCTAGGACAACAGGAGAACACCGCGCAGGATGCTCACAAAGGCCAAACTTTTCACCCGCCCACCCACTGGCGAGGGCCTTCCGATTCTTTATGCCTTTCTTGGAAGGAGTGGCCGAGGCTGCCCTTTCCTGCGCACATCGAACGATATACCTGCTCCTTCCAAGCTTGCTCGTTCTCTGTTCAGGGATGGGGCCTGATTGATCTTCCACTGCGCGCGTCTTCCCAATTCTTCATTTCATTTTCAAGGGTGGCCTGGTTGATCCTCGATTGCGCGCGTCGAACGAGCACATTCTCATCGTGCGCGTTCCGCGAGCAGGAGGACGGCCAGGCTACCCTTCCCACCCTTCGGAGGCCGCGCGTTGCGCGAGCACGAGGATCGTCCCAGCTACCCCACCTCCTTTTTCAGCATCCTGCTAAGGATAGGCAGCGGGAGCCGTCAGCCCTGTCTCCTCAGGGAATCCCAGCATGAGGTTCATGGCCTGAATCGCTTGGCCTGCGGCGCCCTTCACAAGATTATCCAGCGCGGCCACCGTAATGACCGATCCTGAACGGGGATCGAGGTAGACTCCGATGTCGCAATAGTTGGAGCCCTTGATGTAGCGCGGATTCGGGATGATGTCTTCCTGGACTCTGACGAATCGCTCACCTTTGTAAAAGTCTCGATATAAGGCGCGCAGGTCCAGCAACGACATCGGACTCTTCAACTTGCAGTAGGCGGTGCTCAAGATGCCACGGTTCATCGGGACAAGGTGCGGAGTGAATGTGACGATTGGTTGTACGGCCACTCTGTCCGATGGTTGAGAGACGCGTTGAAGGAGCCCACCAAGTTCTTGTTCGATCTCAGGGATGTGGCGGTGCCCTCCGATTTTGTATGGCTCTAAGGATTCATGGGCCTCTGGGAAATGGTAGGGGAGCGCCGGACTTCTCCCTGCGCCGGAAATACCGGATTTCGCATCGATGATCACGGTGTGCGGTTGCACGAGGTTTTTGGCGAACAGCGGGGCCAACTGAAGAATAGCTGCGGTCGGATAACAGCCTGGCGACGCGACCAGTCTTGCCTTTGAAATGGCAGCTCGATGCAATTCAGGGAGTCCGTAGACGGCCTCTTTCAGTAAGCTCTGGTAGGTATGCGGCGTGTTATACCATTGTTCATAGATGGCAGGATCTGTGAGGCGGTAGTCGGCGCTGAGGTCCACCACCAGTTTACCGGTTTTGAGGCAGGCGGAGACCGGCTCCAATGATTTGGTATGGGGAAGGGCCAAGAAGACGGCATCGGTCTGTTCCGCTAAGGCTTCTGGCGAGAGTGCTTGAAACGAGAGAGACACGAGACCGGCCAGACTCGGGAAGACTGCGGCCACTGGAGCCCCGGCTGACTTTTCAGAGGTCACAGCGTGGAGCTCAAAATGCGGGTGGAGGGCTGCCAGGCGGACGAGTTCCGCTCCAGCATATCCACTGGCCCCTGCGATTGCGACGCGTACTTTTTTCATCTGTATCACCCGTCAGGCATTCCCACGACACAAAAAAAAGGGAAGGCGTGGAGCCTTCCCTTTTTCCGACAGTGGCTCCGATGTTTATCGTTTGGAGTACTGGAACCGCTTTCTTGCACCCTTCTGCCCGTACTTTTTCCGCTCTTTGACACGCGAGTCGCGTGTCAGCAAACCTTCCTTCTTCAAGGGCGTACGGAGGGGCTGGTTGAGCTCCACCAAGGCGCGCGCGATGGCATGCCGCAAGGCGCCGGCTTGGCCGGTGGGGCCGCCGCCGTGCACCGTGGCTTTGATCGAATACTGCCCAACGACACCGCCGATTTCGAGCGGGAACTGAATAATCTGCCGCAAGGTCAGTCGTGGGAACGCCTTCTCGATTGGTTGATCGTTGATCGTGATGTCGCCTGCCCTCCCAGTGACCCAGGCTCTGGCAATGGCACACTTTCGTCGTCCGGTTGCATATTGAGTCGCGACTGCCATGCTACAACGTCTCCTTCTTTTTCGCTCGCGGTCATGACTAGAGGGTGATCGGTTCCGGTTGTTGCGCCTGATGCGGATGGGTGGGCCCGACGTAGACGCGGAGTTTTTTTGCCATATGATTCCCCAGCGGGTTTTTGGGAAGCATGCCTTCGATCGCTTTGGTCAAGAGTTCTGTCGGATCCTTTCGGAAGACATGCTGCGCCGTTGCGGTTTTGAGCCCGCCCGGAAAGCCGCTATGGCGGCGATAGAGTTTCGCGACCATTTTGTTGCCGGTCAGATGGATCTTCTCCGCATTCACGATCACAATATGGTCACCCATGTCCACATGAGGGGTAAAAGTTGGCCGGTGTTTGCCACGCAACATTCCAGCAACGCGGGCTGCCAATCGGCCCAGCGTTTTCCCCTCTGCATCCACGAGGTACCACTTTTCCTGTACGTCTAACGGCTTTTGCATGTAGGTGAACATTATTCTCTCCGTTCCTTCGCTATCGAGTCACTCAGGTTTCCTGTACGTTCGGTGCGCCGATATCTTTCGACTCCAGCTTTGCCAGCCAGGCGTCGAGATTCGTCGTGCTTCTCCGCTTCAACACGTCTTGAGTAATGTAGATTGGGCAAGGAGCCCGCAGGGCCAACGAGATAGCATCGCTGGGCCTGGCATCGATTGTCCGCTCCATGCCTTTGTTGACGACATGAACGATGGCGTAATAGGTGCTGCTTTTGACGTCCGCAATGACGACGCGTTGGATCGTGATGTTTAAGTGTTCGGCGAAACTCTTGATCAAGTCATGGCTCATCGGCCGTGGCGTGATCATGGTATCGAGCGCGAGTTTAATGGCATTACCCTCTGCGGCCCCGACCCAAATCGGAAACGTGTCAAGGACGCCGTCCTGCCGTGCCAAGACGACAATTCTCGTGTCAGTGATGGCCTCTTCGAGGATGCGATCCACCCGGTATTCAACCAAGTCTTGTTCTTTGGGTAGATCGACGGCGCTCATAATTTTGTCGTGCTGACTCAGGAGTCCAGCTTTCCGAAATCTTCCGGCTTAAGATTTTCTAACCACTGCTCGAGTTCTTCGGAACTCTGTTTGGTGATGACTGAATTGTTCGCAAACACCGGCGCATGACTCCGAAGTGCCAGTGCAATGGCATCGCTGGGCCTGGCGTCAACGGTATATTCTGAATCTTCATACATCAAATGGATCTTCGCAAAATAGGTGTGCTCAGACAAATCCGTAATAACGACGCTGATGACTTTTGCATCGTAGGCATCGAGGAACGATTTCATGAAATCGTGCGTCATCGGCCGGGGAGGCGTGACGTTTTCCAGCGACATGCTGATCGCGCCAGCCTCTGACTTGCCAACCCAAATGGGGAGCATGTCGGAATGCTCTTCGTCTCGCAGCACCACGATATAGGTGTTGTTATACGGGTCGAACATCAACCCTTTGACATGCATCTGTGTTATCACGACAACCTAAACCCTTATCCCTTTCCGTAAAGGGGTGTGAGGAGACGTTGAGCACTCTGGTGGATAGATCACGAAGTGCGCACTATAGCATTTCAGAAATTTGCATGTCAACGAAACCTGCGAGATCGCTGGAGAAATTCACGGAGGTTCCCGCGACCCATCAGCCCTTGCCGGAGAGACCTGCACGCTCGATGCAGAGCTGTCTCCGCTTAGGCTGGTGGGCGATAGTTCTGATCCAGTTTCCCGGTATCAGTTTGCTCGCCCAGCTTGAGAAAGGCCTTCATCTGCTTCTTCACGAGATCCCTGCCGCTCTCTTCGCCCAGATTGACTTGATACTCGTTGATGACCATGACTCGCATGCCCTCCCATTTTTTCCAGCAAGGCTTGCAGACCTTGGCTTTGATCTCGGATTCAAGCCGCCCCATGAAGAGGGGGTCCGTAATCGTTTCTCCGACTTGTCCACATGTGATGCATTGGACGTCTGCCATGGTATGAGGATCCTCCTGAATATACGATGAAGTGAGTGCGCGAGGAGATTGTACCACTGCGGTTGTACGAAGATAAAGAGGAGAGTGGATTGACCCGCCTATGGCTTCGTGCTAAGAAGGTCCGTCTTTAAAAATGATCGGCCCGGATGGCGGAACTGGCAGACGCGCCGGACTCAAAATCCGGTTCTCGCAAGAGAGTGGGAGTTCGACCCTCCCTCTGGGCACCATCTGTTTACAGGCTGGCAAAGGTGGGACACGGGTTTGTGCTGGTTCCGGGATGATGATCGAAATTGTGAGCGAAGCTGAATCAAATTTCGCATATTCCCATTTGACATGTCCCAATGGGGAGCCTATAGTTTGCGGCCAGAGTGATGAAGAGGCTTCACAGACATGATTATTGGTCCCATCTTGTTGGCGGCGATTATTTCAATTTCATTTCTAAATCTCACCGAGGAGGCAGCACATGCTTAAGGTGTTGGCACTAGGAACGGCAATTCTTTTTGTCGGTTTCTCAGGTGTGTCAATGGCACAGGAACGCTTGCAGTCGAACCAATCCGGCATGGGTGTGGGCGAAGGAGTTGGTGATGTGTCAGGGTCGAGTCCTCGCGTGAACACCTACGATCGAACCCAGCTTCTCGATCGGTTGTCACAGGATGAAACCATGTTTGGTCGTGTGATTGGAATCGATCTGACAGCCAAAAAAATGTGGCTTGAGATGGGTGGAAGCTCTCACGATGAGGGACGTGCCGGTGGTGGCGCGATGAACTACCGCACGGTATATTTTGATGACAAGACCAATTACGAGCAGATTCGTATTCTTGAGTCTGGTGACGATGTGACTATTCAGGCGATCGAGGAAACGAGTGAGGCCCAGCCGTTCGGCACGGGACGTAAGATTGTCCGTGAGATCACCGTGATACGTGGCAATCAGACGCTTGCTGGGTGGGGCGGACTTGGACAGCGCCCCAATCCGGCGACTGAGCGTGGGATTAACACGAACAGTGGTTCCACCACCGGTGGTATTGGCGGTTCTGTTCTTCCGGGAGAGATCAAGTCCGGTATCACCAGCTCGGTCGGTCAATATACCGGCGACGCTCCCTGCTGGCAGTGTGAACCACAGCCGGGATGGGGCAATGCAGCAGTCGAGACCAAGTCAGACTACGGAACGGACTACACCAAGCCTAATTTAGTCAAAGGCCTGAACTAAGTCGAGACACATTCCGTGAGGGTGTAGAAGGGGCAGCGAGACGCTGCCCCCTTTTTTTGTGCGCACCATGCCATTATGTTTGGTACTGTGCTTGCGTGGCCATTGTTTCCTTGTTAGGATCGACCGCCAGCCTAGTGCGCTGAACCGCCAAGACTGTCGCATAAGGAGAAAGACGTGGTTGTGGACGGAGAAGGACACACAATATTGACCGGTAATCCGAATACTGAGTTGGATTTGCGGGGAGTGATTTGTCCCTATAACTTTGTCAAAACGAAGTTAAAACTGGAAGCAATGGAGCAAGGGCAGATTCTCTCAGTTTTGTTGGACGACGGCGACCCAATCCGGAATGTTCCCCGCAGCGTGAGTAATGAGGGGCACACTATCCTTTCTCAAGATCTCGTTGAAGGGTCCTATCGGGTGCTTATCCGTCGCCGCGAAGACGAGTAGCATGCGGTCCGTGTCTGCGTATCTTTGTTGTGCGGGATCCCCCCCCATCGCCCTCAATAACGATCGTCACCGCTGAATCCTTCAGCACTGGCCCGATCCGATCGAGCAGCTCACCAGCCCTTCCACGTGAGAGGGTTTCCCTGCACGTCGTGAGATCCACGGCGACAGCGATCTGTCTGGCAGGGAGTATCTGTGCTAGGGCTTTCAGCAGCCTGATAAGGGCGCGGGGACCCACATAACATACGAGAGTTTTCCGTTCTTTGCGGAGCCGAGAGAGAAAATCTGCGAGAGGCCGATCGGTCGAAGGAATGTGTCCCTCGAAAACGATTGCATCGCCGGAAAATCCTGAGATCGCCACTGCTGCCGTTATGGTAGAGGGACCAGGGATGGCCTTGACCAGGATTCCTGCTTGATGGGCCGCCGCCACAAAGATACTGCCTGGGTCGTAGATGACCGGGGTGCCGTTATCGGAGACGAGGGCAACATCCTGTCCCTGCAGGAGTCGGTGCAGAAGGATCTGCACTTTTTCATGGAGGTTGGATGGTCCGTAGCTTGTGACGGTGGCAGTAATTCCATGATGGGCCAGGAGGGCCTGGGTTGCACGGGGGTTCTCTGCGGCGACCACGATGTCTCGGCGCAGCGTGGCGAGGGCCCGAAGTGTAATATCATCAGGGTGGCCGATCGGGGTACTGACGACATAGAGGGTGCCGGAGGACGTGGATGTGGCCGTCCGCCCCTCCACCCTGCGACCGTTTGGTTGACTCCCGTCTTGCGCCATCGATATAATCCACCGTTTCATGTGAGTCTATTTGTCCTGGAAAGTTGAGAGGATAGCCCTCTATGGCCGCCATGTTTTTCGTGGTGACGATGGCCCTCTATTTTGCGGCCACCGTTTCCTTTCTTGCCTACCTGCTCTGGCCTTCCGAAGTCCTGGCTAATGTCTCCCTGGGTATGACGGCGACCGGGTTCGCCGCACATACGATCGCATTGGGTGCAGGGATGATGGGGGGCACAGAAATCTCGACGCCGGGATTTTATGAGGCCTTGTCGTTTTTCTCCTGGGTCTTGATTTTAGTCTTTCTTGCCGTGGAGTTTCGTCATCATTTGCACGTACTTGGCTCGTTCATCGTCCCCCTGGCGTTGGTCTCGTTGGTCTCTGCTGCCGCATTGCCGGAAACCGCTCCGACGCTCACCCCGGTGTTTCGGACCTTGTGGGTCCACGTCACCCTGAGCATGCTCGGTACGGTGGGGTTTGCCATCGCCTTTGTGGCTGGTGTCATGTATCTGATTCAGGATGGACTTCTCAAGTCAAAACGTTTCAATGTGCTCTACTCAAAGTTGCCGGCCCTGGATTTTCTCGATCGTCTGAATCAACAGTCGATCGTGACAGGGTTTCCGCTGCTCACCCTCGGTATCATTACGGGCGCGCTGTACGCAGAGCTCTCTCTAGGGTCGTATCTGAGCTGGAACCCCGAACAAATATGGGCGTTAGTGACGTGGGTGTTCTACTTTGTCGTCCTGACGGGACGTCTGACCGTGGGCTGGCGAGCGAAACGTGCAGCCTATCTGACAATTATCGGATTTGCAGGCGTGATTCTGACCTTCATCGGTGTGATCCTCAAGAGTCACGGACCGGTGTCTTGACATGCACATCGTCGTCGTCGGTTTGAGCCATAAGACTGCCCCGGTTGAAATCCGAGAGAAACTGGCGGTTCCTGAAAGCCGGATGGGCGAAGCCTTGTCCCGCCTCTGTTCCTATCAGGGAGTTCGGGAAGGGGTCCTCCTCTCAACCTGCAACCGTGTCGAAGTCTATGCCGTCGTTGATGAGATTGAAGCAGGATATGGGCGAATCCAGGATTTTATGGCTGATGCACACCTTTCCCTGTCCTCGGAGCAACTGAATCCTCATCTGTATTGGCATGAGGGGGATCGGGCGATCAGCCATTTGTTTCGAGTGGCCTCCAGTCTCGACTCCATGATCATCGGCGAATCGCAGATTCTCGGTCAGATCAAAGACGCGTTCGAGGTTGCGCTTACCCATAAGGCGACCGGCATCATTCTGAACAAGGTGATGAAGAAAGCGATTTCCGTTGCGAAACGTGTGCGGACGGAAACGAAGATTTCCGAGATGGCGGTGTCGGTCAGCTATGCGGCGGTCGAATTAGCCAAAAAGATTTTCTCTGATCTCAGCGAGAAGACGGTGTTGTTGGTGGGGGCGGGGGAAATGGCCAAGTTGGCGGCAAGACATTTCATTGCCAACGGTGTTCGGCACGTGAGGGTCACGACCAGAAGTCCGCAGCATGCGCTGGAGTTGGCCAATCGGTTCGGCGGCACCGCCGTCGCGTTTGAGGACTTTCGAGAAGATATGGCTTCCGCCGACATCGTCTTAGTCTCGACCGGCGCTGCCCATTATCTCCTGAGCGAGGATGACGTGCAGCGTTCGGTCAAGCAACGGATGAATCGTCCCATGTTTTTGATCGACATTTCGGTGCCGCGCAATATCGATCCGGCTGTCCGGCACGTAGACAATGCGTTCCTTTTCGATATCGACGATTTGAAGTCACGGGTTGAACGGAATCGTGGAGAGCGCCTGAATGAAGCTGAGAAAGCCGAGAGAATGTTGGTGGACGAAGTCGGAATTGTGCGGCAATGGCTCCAGTCGCTCGAAGTCACTCCCACCATTGTGGCACTTCGTGCGCGGATGGATGACATCAAGCGGGTCGAGCTCGACAAGACCTTGGGGCGATTGACGAATCTGTCCGCGTCAGAGCGTGAATCGGTCGAGGCGATGGCCTCGTCGATTGTGAACAAACTTGTTCATAATACGATGGTGACCCTCAAGGCTGAGGTAAATTCCTCGGAAGGGGCCGCCTTCGTCGAAGCCGCGCGACGGTTCTTCGGTCTTGGAGACCCTCCCGTGTCCAACGTTAATGGGAGTGGGGATTCTGCGTCGGAGCCCGGTCCTTCGCCAGAAGAGGATCCCCAGGGTGTTGAAGAGGTGATTTCGAGAATTGGCTTGAAGATACTGGATCGTTGAGTCTGTTGTTCCTTAGGAATCACTCGCTGGGGTCGCTCGTTGCCTGCTCAACGAGGGTCTATGCGTAAACCGTAACGGTTCAGAGACGTTCCCGGGGCGCGAACGGTTCAGCTGTGTTTCCTATTCCGTATCATGAGGTGAATCGATGAAAGGGAGCCATGCCACAAGCCAGCCATGAACGATCGACCGTCGTGCTCGGAACACGCGGAAGCAAGCTGGCTGTGCAGCAGAGCGAGTGGGTGCAAGCACAATTGCATGCGCTGGCTCCGCATGTGACGGTGACGCTGCAGAGGATACAGACATCGGGAGATAAGATCCTGGACGTCCCGCTGGCCCAAATTGGCGGCAAGGGACTGTTCGTGAAGGAGATCGAGGAAGCACTGTTGAGCGGCGAAATCGACCTGGCGGTGCATAGTATGAAAGATGTGCCAACGGAGTTGCCCGAAGGATTGGCCATTCTCTGTGTGCCCCCCCGTGAGGATCCACGGGATGCGCTGATCAGTCGTGACGGGCGGTCGTTTATGGACCTTCCTCGTGGCGCTCGGATCGGAACCAGCAGCCTTCGCCGACAATCGCAACTTCTGTATGCCAGGCCAGACCTTACGATTGCCATGTTGAGGGGGAACCTGGATACCCGTCTCAGGAAATTACGGGAGGGACAGTTCGATGCGATCGTGCTTGCCGCAGCTGGGCTCCGGCGATTGGACTGGGCACATGAGATCACAGAGTACCTTGAGCCGAAGATAAGTTTGCCGGCGATCGGCCAAGGAGCGTTGGGCATTGAGGGTCGGCTGGACGATCTCTTTATTCGTTCTCTGTTGAGTGGCTTGGACCATGCGCCAAGTAAGACGGCTATTCTTGCCGAACGTGCGTTGCTCCATCGGCTCCAAGGGGGCTGTCAGGTTCCGATCGCGGCCCATGCGACAGTGACTGGGATAGGGGTGAAACTGGAAGGATTGGTATCCAGCGTAGACGGCAAAGAGCTCCTTCGCGACACAGTTGAAGGAACCATTGAGGATCCGGAGTCGATAGGCATTCAACTTGCGGAACGGCTGCTCGCACGTGGTGGCGATAGGATACTCCAAGCGATCTACGGGACCACATGACGAAATCAAGAAAAACGGGGAAGGTCTACTTGGTCGGAGCGGGACCAGGCGATCCTGGGCTGTTGACGCTTAAAGGGAAAGAGTGCCTTGAGGCGGCCGATATTATTCTGTACGATTATCTCGCCAATCCTGTCTTGCTCCAGTATGCTCCGGCTACAGCCCAACGCATCTATGTCGGTCGGCGAGGACGTGGGCAGTATCAAGACCAAGCCAATATTAATCGATTGCTCATCGCACGCGCCAAAGAGGGCAACGTGGTGGTACGGCTCAAAGGGGGCGACCCCTTTGTCTTCGGACGTGGCGGAGAAGAGGCGGAAGCGGTGGCGGCTGCAGGGGTTGATTTCGAGCTAGTGCCTGGTGTAACGGCGGCGATCGCAGTTCCTGCGTATGCGGGCATTCCCGTGACTCATCGCACGCTGGCTTCCACGGTCACGTTTGTCACCGGCCATGAAGATCCCACCAAGCCGGAAACACAGTTGGAATGGCCGAAGTTGGCCAGCACATCGGGGACCCTTGTGTTCATGATGGGCATGAAAAATCTTCCTTCGATCGTCAGACAGCTCCTATTAGAGGGGCGGTTGTCCACCCAACCGGTGGCAGCGATCCGCTGGGGGACCAAAGCTGATCAACAGACCATCGTGGGGACATTGGGCGACATTGTCGCGAAAACGGAAGCCGCGCGTCTCGAGCCTCCAACGGTGATTGTGGTTGGTGAGGTCGTGCGATTGCGCGGACAGCTGAATTGGTTTGAATCCAAGCCGCTCTTTGGGAAACGGGTCGTGCTGACCCGTGCACAAGAGCAGGCCAGAGAGTTTTCCCAACTCCTGTCAGCCTATGGCGCGGAGCCAGTTGAAGTTCCGACGATTCAAATCGTACCCCCAGCCAGTTGGCAGGCGATCGATGACGCGGTGGCCCATCTCAATGCCTATCAGTGGCTTATTTTTACCAGTGTGAACGGGGTGAGGCCCTTTATGGACCGACTGCATGCGGCAGGGAAGGATGCGCGCGCATTGGCGGCTCTTCGCCTCTGTGCGATTGGACCAAGGACTGCGCAGGAACTGAGAACCTATGGGCTGACTCCAGATGTTGTGCCGACCGAGTTTCAGGCGGAGGGTGTGATTGCCGCATTGACTCATGTGGGAATCAGTGGGAGCCGTATCTTGATCCCACGTGCCGAAGTTGCTCGCGAAATCTTGCCGGAACAGTTGCGTGAGTTGGGGGCGACCGTCGAGGTGATTCCTGTCTATCGCACGATCGCCCCGACGTTGGACGTGGCATCCTTGACGCAACAGCTTCACGATGGGCGGGTGGCGGTGGTGACATTCACCAGTTCCTCCACCGTGCGCAATTTTGTTGAACTCTTTGGAGGTCAGGATATGGTAAGACCTCTTCTCGCAGGGGTGGTGGTGGCATGCATCGGGCCCATTACGGCACGCACGGCGGAAGAGTTTGGGTTGACGGTCACGGTCATGCCGACTGAGAATACGGTGCCGGCGCTGGCGGAAGCGATCGTGAGGCACTTCAAGGAAGGGGCGCGAGTGGCCGTTTCTACGCCCAACTAGTCCAATGTAGACGGCAGGCAAGGGGATGATTTAGTCAAGGGAGGACATAATTATGGTGGCAGTCAAATCGTTCATGGTTCCGAGAGAGAAGTTTATTACGGTCGAGCGGGATACGGATGCGCAGACAGCGGCACGGATCATGCGCGATCGCGGCATCGGCAGCCTCTTCGTCACCAATGGGAAGGAGATTATCGGTATTCTGACCGATACTGATATGGTTCGGCGGGTGGTGGCGGCTGGAGCCGATACCCACAAGACGACAGTTGAGCAGATTATGTCGGCCCCTATCTTGACGATCGAGGAGAATAAGACCCTCTTAGATGCCAACGATCTCATGGCTCGAACGCATATCCGCCATCTCGGCGTGACCCAGGGTGGCAAATTGGTTGGTCTGATTTCTGTGCGTGACCTCGTCCTGTTCTTGACGAATCTCCCGAGGAAGTGATTCGATGGCCTTTCCAATACAGCGCCTTCGGCGACTGCGGCAGCATGAAGCCTTTCGTCGCATGGTACGGGAGACGAGCCTGGCTCCGTCCGACTTCATCTATCCGTTATTCGTCGTCGAAGGGCAAGACCGGAGGGAGGAGATCTCCTCGATGCCGGGCCAGTTTCGGCTGTCGGTCGATCTCTTGGTGAAAGAGGCGCGTGAGATTGTGGCCTTGGGGATCTCCGCGATCATCCTCTTTGGAATTCCTGACCGGAAAGATGGTCGCGGGAGTTCGGGATTCGATCCAAACGGAATCGTGCAGCGGGCCGTCAAAGCAGTGAAGGACCAGGTGCCAGGTCTGATGGTCGTGACCGATGTCTGCATCGACGAATACACTGATCATGGCCATTGCGGTATCGTCAAGGACGGACGCATTCTTAACGATGAAACCTTGGAGTGTCTCTGTGCGATGGCCCGGACCCATGCGCAAGCCGGTGCCGACATGGTGGCCCCGTCCGATATGATGGATGGGCGGGTGGCGGCGATTCGGGCGGAACTGGACCAGGCGGGTTTTCCCGAGCTGCCGATCATGGCCTATGCCGCCAAATTTGCGTCTTGCTTTTATGCGCCGTTTCGGGACGCGGCGTTTTCCAGCCCGCAGTTCGGCGATCGGCAGTCATACCAGATGGACCCCGCCAATCGCCGGGAAGCGCTTCGGGAGATCGCCCTCGATGTCGAAGAAGGGGCCGACATCATCATGGTAAAACCGGCGCTGCCGTATCTCGATATCATTGCCTCTGCCAGAGCACAGATGTTATTGCCGGTGGCAGCCTATCAAGTGAGCGGGGAATACAGCATGATCAAAGCGGCCGCCAATGCCGGCTGGCTCGATGAATCGCGGGCGATGATGGAATCGTTGCTTTCGATTAAGCGGGCCGGCGCAGATCTCATTCTGACCTATTTTGCCAAAGACGCTGCGCGTCTCCTCTGCTGACGACCATGCTGAAAGTGACGCGTGGGTTGTGCGGCGAGTGTCCACGTGCCTATCCGGTCGCCACGATCGGCAATTTCGACGGCCACCATCTGGGCCATCGAGCGCTTTTGCAGACGGTGGTCGAGACGGCCCGGAAGGCACAGGGGACGGCGCTCGTGCTGACCTTCGAACCGCATCCGGTAAAAATCCTTGCACCCCGTGTCGATCTGCGCTTTCTCACCAGTCCGGAGGAAAAGCTTGCGCACTTCGACGCCGCTGGGATCGACGAAGTGGTCTTCCTGAACTTTACTCCTATCTTTGCGGCGATGACCCCGGATCAATTTGCCGAAGACATTCTGCATCGGTCTCTCACCCTGTCTGAACTGTTCGTGGGCAATCATTTTGCTTTTGGGAAGGGCCGGGCAGGGCGTATCGATGACCTCGTGCGTCTCGGGGGACAGTACGGCTTCCGCGTGCACCCCGTGACTCCCGTGATGAGTGAGGGAGACGTGGTCAGTTCAAGCAGGATTCGCCAGCTTATTCAGGTAGGGAATATGGAGCGGGCGGCTACGTTACTCGGACGCGTGTATGGGATTCGAGGTATTGTGGTGCAGGGGATGCAACAGGGGCAGGCGATGGGCTGGCCTACGGCTAACCTGCGCATCCAGGCTGATCGCGTGGTGCCGCCCGATGGTGTCTATGCCGCACGGACTGTCCACGGTACTCAGACCTCTGATTCGATTGCCTACATTGGGACCAGGCCAACCTTTGGAGCGGGCGAGCGGCTGATCGAAGTCAATCTTTTGGATCAGACCAGCGATCTCTATGGCCAGGAAATCACCGTGCAGTTTGTGACACGGGTACGTGGTGATCACACCTTTGCCTCTGCCGATGAGCTGTCGAAGCAAATCGCCCGTGATGTGGAACAGGCGCGCATCAGCTTGCAGCGCATTCCATAGAGAGTTCAGTAACCATGGCCCCTGAGACGACGATCATGAGGCCATCATCCAGGTCCGCAGCACGCCCGACCTTGTTGACCCATCTTGTTCGGACGGTGCGCAGGCAACAGCTGTTCGTTCCCGGTCATCACCTCGTGGTGGCCGTGTCGGGCGGGCCCGACTCGATGGCGTTATTGTCGCTCCTCCATCGTCTGGCTCGGTCTTGGCGGCTCACGTTGACGGTTGCCCATTGTAATTATGGGCTGCGAGGAGCGGAGTCCGACGGTGATGAATCGTTTGTCAGCGCGTATTGTCGAGAACGACAACTGCAGCTTGTCATTCATCGACCCCTGTTGGTCAAGCGACGACAATGCTCGTCGGTTCAAGCCACGGCGCGTGACGCGCGCTATGACTTCATGAAGCAACTGGCTCGCGAGGTAGGGGCTGACCGGATTGCAGTTGGTCATACCGCCAATGACCAGGCGGAAACGGTGCTCATGTGGCTGCTGCGTGGGGCTGGCATGACTGGGTTGGCGGGTATGCCGTACGTTCGTGAAGACAGAGTTGTTCGTCCTCTTCTCGCAGCTACCCGAGAAGAGATTGTGGCCTATCTGGATCATGAAGGACTGACTTATCGTCGTGATTCGAGTAATGAGAAGTCACGCTATCATCGTAATCGGATCAGGAAGGAACTTCTCCCTGTCGTCACACGGTTAGCCCCGGCTACTGTGCGTGTGCTGCAGCGTCAAGCGGACTTGCTACGCGAGGACGAACGTTATCTGGAGCAAGTTACAGGTCAGCTGGTTGGTGCACTCGTCAGCTATGATCCCGAAGGTGTGCAACGGGTAGATCGCCGGGCCTTCATCGAGTTGCCGGTCGCGCTTCAGCGACGACTTGTTCGGACAATCCTACGGGCCTATGACGGAGAGGGTCGAGCCAGCCGCCTTCACTTGGTGGAGTCAGTTCGGCGTGTCCTTCTCAAGGGAAGGAGTGGAGCCCGGTTATCTTTAAAGCGGGCGCTGGTGACGCTGGATCAGGGGGAGGTGAGATTTAGCCCAGGTGCAGGAGGGGATTGCAGTCATCAGATTGATTTAGAGCAAGAGAAGGGGGAGGTACTGACAGTTCCAGTGCCTTCCACCGTCTATTGGGCTAGAACGAATCAGCAAATTCATGTACAACTCATGACTCGTCGTACTGCCACGGAGCTGAGCAGGTCTCCCTCACCAGGGTTAGCAGTATTCGATGCCGACCGGTTTTCAGAACCCTTGGTCGTTCGCACTTGGCAGGCTGGCGATCGATTCTTTCCTTATGGGATGAAAGGGAAGAGCAAGAAGCTACAAGATTTCTTTACCGATAGGAAGGTGGATCGACAAGAGCGTGGTAAGGTTCCACTGTTGGCGGCGTCGGAGGGAATTCTCTGGGTGGTGGGTATGCAACAAGACGAGCGCTTCGTCGTTCGGAGTGTGACGACGCGCTGTTTGGTTGTCTCGGTGCGTAACGTGGAGAGAGAGAAGGAGTAAGGGAGTATGGAACGGATCTTCGGTCGGCCAATCGTGACGCAGGAAGAAATGCGCGCCAGGATTCGTGAATTGGGCAAGCAGATCACGACCGATTATGCGGGGAAGGATTTCGTATTAGTAGGTGTGTTGAAGGGGGCCTATGCTTTCTATGCCGATTTGGCTCGCGCAATCAGGATTCCCATGCGGGTGGACTTTCTTATCGTGACGAGCGAGGCATCGCGGGTCAAAACATCCGGCAAGAGTAAAACGGTGAAAATAGCGGCCGAGCTGACCGAGGACATCAAGGGGAAAGATGTCTTGCTGGTGGAAGACATCGTCGACTCCGGACTGACGGCCCAATACTTGGTCAGGACATTGGTGAAAAAGAAGCCTCGATCAATTAGAATTTGTACCTTGCTGAGCAAGCCAGATCGACGGACCAGTAATGTCGTCATCGATTATGTGGGGTTCAAGATTCCGAACAAGTATGTGGTTGGGTATGGGCTCGATTACCAGCAGAAGTACCGGAACCTTCCCTATCTGGCTGTCTTGGACATTGAGGGAGACCAAGAGTAAGGCGCTGGTGGTTGCACGGTTGTCAGTATGAATGCGCCTGTGGTAATATGAGACACGTTCGTGGTTGTTCTGACCATGAGCGTGCAATTCACAAGGAGATCCGGATGAATTCCAGGACGAAGAATATACTTTTCTGGGTCGTTGTCGGGCTCTTCATGATTTTGCTGTTCAATTTGTTCAGCGTGCCGCACCACGAGCCCGAAGAAGATGTCATTTTCAGTGATTTCATGACCAAACTCGACAAGGGAGAGGTCGAGCGGGTTATCATTAAATCCAGCCACATCAGTGCCATCCTGAGAGATAAGACTCGGATTCGAACCTACTCGGTAGAATATCCTGAATTGGTACAAGTCTTGCGCGATAAGGGTGTGCAGATTGAGGCGAAGCCACCGGATGAAAGCCCGTGGTACATCACGTTCCTTGTGACGTGGGGGCCGTTTGTGCTGTTCCTGGGATTGTGGTTCTTCTTGATGCGGCAAATGCAGATGGGGGGCAACAAGGCGATGTCGTTCGGGAAGAGCAAAGCTCGTCTGCTGACGGAGGAGCGTAAGAAGGTGATGTTTGCTGACGTTGCCGGTATCGAAGAAGCCAAGGATGAAGTACTCGAGATCATTGAGTTTCTTAAGGATCCTCGCAAGTTTCAAAAGCTCGGCGGACGCATTCCTAAGGGCGTCCTGATCGTTGGCCCCCCTGGTACAGGGAAAACGCTGTTGGCTAAGGCCATTGCCGGTGAAGCCAGTGTACCGTTTTTCAGTATCAGTGGATCAGATTTTGTGGAAATGTTTGTCGGCGTTGGAGCGTCCCGTGTACGCGATCTCTTCGAACAGGGGAAAAAACATGCACCCTGTATTATCTTTATCGACGAAATCGATGCGGTTGGTCGGCTCCGTGGAGCAGGGTTGGGCGGAGGTCATGACGAGCGTGAACAGACGCTCAATCAATTGCTCGTTGAGATGGATGGGTTTGATACCACAGAAGGTGTGATCTTAGTCGCTGCGACTAACCGGCCTGATGTCCTTGACCCTGCCTTGCTTCGGCCGGGCCGGTTTGACCGGCAAGTCGTGGTCAACCGACCGGACTTGCGAGGCCGCGCTGAAATTCTCAAGGTGCATACAAAAAAAGTTCCGATCGCAACGAACGTGGATCTTGATATAATCGCGCGCGGAACTCCGGGGTTTTCGGGGGCAGACCTGGAAAACTTGGTCAACGAAGCGGCACTCTGGGCCGCGAGACTCAACAAAAAAGAAGTGGAAGTCGTGGACTTTGAGATGGCCAAAGACAAAGTGCTGATGGGGGCAGAGCGAAAGAGCCTGATCTTGAGCGACGAGGAGAAACGGACAACAGCGTATCATGAAGCCGGGCACGCGTTGATCGCCAAGCTGATTCCAGGAACGGACCCTGTCCATAAGGTGACGATTATTCCTCGTGGTCGTGCCTTGGGCGTGACAATGCAGCTTCCCACCGATGACCGGCACGGGTATTCAAAAGGGTACTTGCTCAACCAGCTTGCCATTCTCATGGGAGGGCGTGTGGCGGAAGAGTTGGTCCTGAAGGAGATGACGACTGGAGCGGGAAACGATATCGAGCGGGCGACGGATCTTGCGAGGAAGATGGTCTGTGAGTGGGGCATGAGCGAAAAGATGGGCCCCCTGACGTTCGGCAAACAAAACGAACAAGTTTTCCTTGGCCGAGAGATGGGGAGCCAGCGCGATTTCAGCGATCAAATAGCGATGGAGATCGACCAGGAAGTCAGGCGGCTTGTGACGGAAAACTATGAGCGGGCGAAGCGGTTGCTCACGGAAAACATGACCAGTTTGAAGAATTTAGCGGAAGCGCTCTTAGAAAAAGAAGTACTCGACGGGTCCGATATCGATCTCATTCTCATGCAGTCCACGTCTCAACCGGTTCCTGCCTAAACCTCAGCATCGCTGTCCCGGAACGCCATATCAGGGCATTGGCGTCCCGGGGCCGCACATCTGAAAGACGATAGACGAGGAGGGAGTCCTTCTCGCAAGTGCAGTGATGTGTGTGCCCCCGAGACTGCTACGATAGACGGCGGCCTTGTGTCGCGTATTGAATCGCTTATACGGAGGCACCGTCGTATGGTGGATGAGCTGAGTGCCTTGACACGACAGGCGAAAGATCGGCTGATCGAATTCACAGACCGACCGCTAATTATGGGCGTCGTGAATGTGACGCCAGATTCGTTCTTCGACGGCGGCCGCTATTTAGATACAGCTACTGCTGTGGCTCATGCCATTCAGTTAGTAGAAGAAGGCGCGGATCTGTTGGATGTCGGCGCAGAGTCGACGCGCCCAGGCGCCGATATCGTCAACGAGGCAGAAGAGCGTCGCCGTGCAATTCCCGTAGTGACTGCAGTGGCAAAAGCCGTCACCGTTCCAATCTCCATCGATACCTCAAAGGCTGCGGTTGCAGGCGCGGCGCTCGATGCAGGAGCGGTTCTCGTGAATGACGTCACGGCCTTACAAGGCGACCCTGCTATGGTCGATGTAGTCGCCCGAACGGGAGCGGGAATCGTGTTGATGCATATGTGTGGTACGCCGCGTACGATGCAACAGGACCCGCGGTACGATGATGTGGCCGGCGAGATCTCCGATTTTTTCGAGGAACGAATCCGTTTCGCGATGGCACACGGCATTGTACGAAGACAAATCATTCTTGATCCAGGTATTGGATTTGGTAAGCTGCTACTACATAACCTTACGCTGTTAGCCCAATTGTGCCGTTTCGAGCAGTTTGAATGTCCATTGCTGATCGGTGTCTCACAGAAGGCATTTCTTGGGCAGCTTGTGGACCGTCCGGTTCATGAACGTCAGTGGGGCACGGCGGCGGCAGTGGCAATGGCGGTGGATCGTGGGGCTGGAATCATTCGTGTCCATGACGTGAGAGCCATGAAGGATGTGGTGCAGGTGGCAGCGGCGATTAGTCGACAGACGACCCTTTCCATGAAAGCATAAGATGCCAAAATTGTTCGGTACCGATGGGATCCGAGGGGTCGCCAACCTCGATCCAATGACCAGTGAAATGGCGATGCAGCTGGGGCGAGCCGCTGCACATTTATTCATGCGCCGATCCGGGCGCCATCAAATCGTGATTGGCAAGGACACCCGCATCTCCGGCTACATGTTGGAGTCAGCGTTGACATCCGGGATTTGTTCGATGGGAGTCGATGTGTTGTTGGTCGGTCCGATGCCGACGCCGGCGATTGCATTTTTGACGAGGAGCCTCCGTGCTGATGCGGGAGTGATGATCTCGGCCTCGCACAACCCCTACCAGGATAACGGCATTAAGTTTTTTTCCAACGACGGGTTCAAGCTGCCCGATGAGATGGAAGCTCGTATTGAGGGGCTCATTGTCTCGAACGAGATTGCCCATCTGAGGCCGACGGCCGATGCCATCGGGAAAGCCTATCGAATCGATGATGCCGAGGGGCGGTACATTGAATTTGTCAAACGGTCTCTCCCAAAAGAGCCGGACTTCCAGGAGATCAACGTGGTGGTCGATTGTGCCAATGGCGCAGCCTACAAGGTTGCGCCAACGGTGTTGCGTGAACTGGGAGCGAAGGTTCAGGTGATCGGCAATAAGCCGGATGGAATGAATATCAATGCCGGCTGTGGCGCAGTCCATCCAGAATTGCTACAGAAGGCGGTCCTTGAGCAAGGGGCTCAACTTGGAGTGGCGCTGGACGGGGACGCTGATCGAGCCATCTTCGTCTGCGAACAGGGACGTGTCGTGGACGGCGATCATATTATGGCGATGTTGGCACTAGATCTTCATCATCAAGGGCAACTTGCGAAGCTGACTGTCGTGGGGACTGTCATGAGCAATTTTGGATTGGAGTTGGCCATGACGAAAGCGGGTATCGCCCTTGTGCGGACTGCCGTCGGTGATAGATATGTGCTCGAACGGATGTCTTCCGAGGGCTATAACTTCGGAGGAGAGCAGTCAGGTCATTTCATCTTTCTGGACCATAATACGACCGGTGATGGTTTGATTTCGGCGTTGCAAGTCTTGTCACTCATGAAGCGGACCGGGAAACCCTTGTCCGAGCTGGCCCACGCCATGACGGCGGTGCCGCAGGTATTATTCAACGTGACCGTGACGAAGAAGCCGAACCTCGACACAGTCCCCGAACTCCAACGCGCAATCCATGCGAGTGAACAACGTTTGAATGGCAGTGGACGCGTATTGGTGCGGTACTCCGGGACCGAACCGCTCTTGCGAGTGATGGTCGAGGGCGAGTGCGATGACCAGATTCGCGAAGTAGCCCATTATTTGGTCGACGTCGTCAAGACTCATCTGGGTTAGGGTTGTCGTCCTCCATTGAGGGAGGCGTATGCTGCCGTCTCTCACCGTTGCCTTCATTGCGGGACTCCTCGTAGGATCACAGATTCCCTATTTCCCCCTGTCCGCCTCGTGCCTGCTCCTCCTTGCCGGACTAGCCACCTTCATCCTCGAACGACTTAATCGGTTCTCCGCCCGTCAGGGGATGTGGCTCTACGGAGTACTCTTGGTGGGAGTTGTCTATTGGGCGGTGGCTGTCAATCTGGCTGCCCATGACCCGATAGTCGAACAATCGCCCAATGCGGCGATCGAGGTGACCGGTCGTATCGTGGCACCCGTGCAACAGGCGCCGGATCGACTGGTCATGATCGTCAGGTCGGACGGTCCAATTGATGCATCAGGAGCGTCTACACATATTCGGCTGACCTGGCGCACGCCTGAACGAGTATTCTTCCAAGGCGATCGAGTCGGCTTTCGGGCGATGTTGCGCCCTCCGAGCGGGTTACTGAATCCTGGTGGATTCGACTACGCGATGTATCTTGAGCGGCAAGGGATTGAGACGATCGCTACGGTGACCGGACCCGAGGCGGTGCAGTTTCTTGAGTCTGGGCGTGCACATGCCTGGTGGGGTATCTGGAATCAATTCGATCGGTGGAGGGGGAGTATCCGTCTGGCTGCGCTGCAAAGCCTTCCCCAGCCTGCACTGGGACTATATGTGGGCATCATCATCGGTGACCGAGGGTATTTGGATCCAGATCTGCGTGATCAGTTCATGGTGACCGGGACGGTCCATCTCCTCTCTATTTCTGGGAGCCATTTGGGGCTCGTCGCGCTACTCATCTTCGCGGTCGTCAGATGGGCGATGATTCTGCTGCCTGCCAATTGGCTTCTTGCGTTGTCTCGGAGAATCACGCCGACTCGCATGGCCGCTGTTTGCACCCTCCTTCCTGTTGCAGGCTACGCCTTCCTGGCTGGAGCGGAACTGGCTACAATGCGGTCGTTACTGATGGTAGCTGTTGGGCTGAGTGCGATCTGGCTCGGCCAGGAGCGCCGTTTGTTCCATGCCCTCTCTGCCGCCGCGGTGGGGATTTTGCTGCACGATCCTCAGGCGTTGTTCGACATCTCCTTTCAGCTCTCCTTCTTGTCCGTCTTCGCCCTTGCCGGGTGGCTCTCCTGGCCGTCCGCGGCCGAAGTGGAGGAGCTGCCTAACGAGCCGTCGATCCTGAGAACCTGCGCTCATTGGGTGAGAGACGCTGTGGTCATGAGCGGGGTGGTGACCTTGGTGACTGTTCCTCTTGTGGCGTTCTATTTCTATCAGCTGCCCTGGCTCGGTCTTTTCACCAATGTGGTGGCTGTTCCCGTGATGGGGATCCTGCTTGTCCCAATTGGACTCGCGTCCGGAGTTTGGCAGATTGTGATAGGGGGACCCACGCTGCCCTTGGCTTCGCTGAATCAGTGGTTACTCGAACAATTTGTGGCTGCGGTTCGTCTGGTGTCGATGTTGCCGGGAGGGGAATGGCATGTCTCGGCCCCTTCGGCTCTCACCATGTTGTTGTTCTATAGCTGTCTCGTATTGCTGTGGCAGCGAGTGGGCAGCACGGCGTTCCGCTTGGCAGCAGGAGCCGGAGTGTTGGTGATATTGCTGTGGTGGGCCTGGTCCCCGCGAATGTTTCTTGATGGAGATCACTTCAGAGTTACGTTCCTGGACGTCGGGCAAGGTGATAGCGCGGTCGTTGAGCTGCCTGATGGACAGGTGGTGTTGATTGATGGAGGGGCGACGTATGAGCGATTCGACATGGGCCGTGCGGTGGTGGCTCCATTTCTCTGGAACCGGGGAATCCGCACCATTGACCAGGTGATCGGTACGCATCCTCAACTTGACCATGTTGGAGGCCTTGCCTGGGTTGTTCGCCATTTCATCGTGAAGCACTATTGGGGGTCGGGAGAAACCCGCGAAGAACTGTTCTATCGACGCTTGCAGCTGTCATTGGCTTTTCGAGGGCTAGAAGAAGAGGTGGCTAGAGAAGGACAGGAGATTGTGTCATCCGGCCCCTGTCGAATGGTGGTCCTCAACCCACCAGCCGATGAGCATGTTGATGTGCCGTCCCACAATACCCATGTGGATGGACATGGGTTGAACAATCGTTCAGTGGTGACGCGTCTGACTTGTGGAAGCCATACGATGTTCTTCGCAGCAGATGTCGAGCGGGACGGCTTGTCGAGGATGAGCCGCTCACCGTCTCATGGCCCGGTCGAGGTACTCAAGGTTCCGCATCACGGGGCGGTGAGCTCGTTGAACCGTGACTGGTTGGCATTGTTGCATCCCCAGTATGCCGTATTTTCAGCTGGTCGCCATAATCGGTACAGGCACCCGGCGGCGGCCGTTCTTGATGCATATGAGTCGGAAGGCAGCACGGTGTTGCGAACCGACCGTGACGGAGGAGTGTGGTTTACTGGAAGAGTGTCCGACGAGACACTTCACGTGCATCGAGCGAGCGAGCTGGTATGGCAGCCGACGAACAGTGCCTCGTGCCTGTGGACTTGTGAAGAGGCAAACTGGGCTCGGATTTGGAAACAGTGGCGTGACGTGCATTGACCGCCGTTTGTCCGCATCACGTAGACCTACCTCACAGGACCACTTCCGCTGATTCTCAGGAGAAAAATCCAACCGCATGCGCGAGTGCACACTTTAAGTGCTGGCAAGGCGGAATTTGTCCATCCCATCTACATTCGTGAAGGATTCATCCTGAAAACGGCAATCGACGTGTCAGGTCGCCACAGTTTCTGGGGTCGGCAAGGCCGAAGGGCCCGCCGTTAGGAGCATATATTTGGCGAACGCGCGGGCGAGAATCGCGTGCAGGCGATCGGCATTGGTCCACTGCTCCGCAGTGGTCTTCATTGTAGAAGCTAGCACTTAATCTGACAGTCCGGTAGCGTCCTCGCCTTCACGAACGGAGTAAGGATGATGACCACCGAGCAGCAGATCATCGGGGCGAAAGTCGGCGTGTTGGAATGGGCGAAGCCACTGGGCAACTTCTCGAACGCCTGTCAGCTGATGAGGGATCGCCGAGACCGCCTCTATCGGTTCAAGGAGCGCTATGAGACCGGGGGGAAGGCCGCCCTCCACGAGAGCTCCCGACAGCAGCAGCTTCTGAAGAATCGGGTGTCGGCGGAGGTGGAAGCGGCCATTGTGTAGATGGCGATCGAGCAACCGGCCTGGGGGCACCTGGCGGCGCATTTCTTAGCACGAGTCGGAATAGGAATCATGGTTGCCCATCACCCCCTCCACAGAGATGGTCGCCGAGGGCGGAATGCCGTCGCTTCCGATTGTCGAACACCTCGCTCGACTCGAAAATATCTTGGGTGGCTTCCTGCCGCATCGCGTAGCGCCGATGGTACACGAACTCACGCTTGAGTGTCCTAAAGAAGCGTTCGACACAGGCGTTGTCTCAGCAGTTGCCTTTACGGCTCATGCTGGGGATAAAGACGGACCCATCGAGCACGCGCTTGTAGCTTGTTGCAGCATACTGACTGCCGTGGTCCGAATGGTGCAGGAGCCCAGCCCGTGGGGGGTTCGGTTCGCCAGCGCCATGGTGTGGGCCCGCTCGGCCAGATCCACGGTCAGCCGGTGGCCCATCGCCCAGCCAATCACGGCACGCGAGTAGAGGTCAAGGACCCCTGCAAGATAGAGCCAGCCTTCGGCGGTCCAGAGGTAGGTGAGGTCCCCGGCCCACACCCGATTCGGAAATTCGACCGTGAACTGGTGATTGAGGGTGTTCGCGGCCACGGGCAATTGGTGATTCGAGGGTGGGGGCACGCCACGGCTTCACCGTCTTGGCCCGGAGACCGTCCTGACGCATCAGCCGAGCCACCTGATGCTCGCCGACATCGTGCCCCCGCTTGATCAGGGCCTCCCCGATGCTGGGACTGCCGTAGGTCTCACGGAACTCCCGGGGGAGAACCTGGTATTCCGAGAGCAGGGCGCGGTTGCGCACTGACCGCTGGTTCTCAGGCCGTGTGCGCCAGACGTCATAGCGCGCCGCCGACACGGCCAAGGCCTGACACATCAGCCGGATGGGAACGCGACGGTCGTGCTCCTGAATCGCGCGGTATCTCATGGGGATTCCCTCGCGAAGCACGCTGTCGCACGTGGTACAAAATCCCGCTCTGAGTGACCCGCGCCAACTCTCGCTTCAGGCGCGTGCGCTCCTCAGCCTCGGTGCGTTGTGTGGCACGGGTCGTGCTTTGAGCTGCGGCCTGCTTGAGCTGTGCGCGCCAGCGATACCACACGTTCTCTGGAATTCCTCAATCCCGTGCGACCTGGGCCATGGGACGTACGGACTCCGGCACGAACCGTACCGCGTCCTGCTTAAACTCCTCGGTATATTGACGTCGTGTATCCGCAGTCATCCTGCCCTCCAATTTCATTACTCTCTCTCTTCTGGAGGTGTCTGTAAAATCGGGGGAGGGTCACACTGGGTTTGGTCCGGGTGAGACAGACCAGGCCTGGGACGGTGGAGCGTCCCTCATGGTTCCGCCCCTTGCACTCTGTTTCAATTCCCGCTACAAGATCCCTCATGGTTCCTACCGTTGAATGGAAAGATGGTGCTGTACGGCTGCTCGACCAGAGCCGGTTGCCGGAGTACGTCGAGTTTCTTGATTGCCGGGACTACCAGACCGTCGCCGAGGCAATTTGCAGTCTGAAAGTCAGAGGCGCTCCGGCGATCGGTGTGACCGCGGCGATGGGGGTTGCCCTTGGCGCCCAGACCGTCATGGCATACGACTACGATGCCTTCGCTAAATCGGTGCTCGTGATCTGTGATCACCTTGCGGCGACCAGGCCGACAGCGGTTAATCTGTTTTGGGCTATCGAACGGATGAAGCGGCTGCTTGCCTCGTTACATATGCAGCCGATTGCCTCCATCAAAGCCGTGCTACTGAAGGAGTCACAAGTCATTCTCGATGAAGATATCGCGCTCTGTAAGGCGATGGGACAGCATGGAGCGACACTCATTGTGAGCGGTCAAACGGTTCTGACCCATTGCAATGCCGGTGCGTTGGCGACAGCCGGCTATGGTACGGCATTGGGCGTCATTCGCGCGGCTTGGGAGCAGGGAAAGAAGATTCAAGTCATCGCAGACGAAACCAGGCCGGTGCTGCAAGGCGCGCGGCTTACGGCTTGGGAGTTGATGCAGGACAAGATTCCTGTCACGCTCATCACGGATAATATGGCAGGCTCACTCATGCGGCAGGGGAAGATTCATCTCTGTATCGTGGGGGCCGATCGCATTGCGGCAAATGGGGATGTGGCGAACAAGATTGGCACCTACTCAGTCGCCGTGTTGGCCAAAGCCCATGGGATTCCCTTCTACATAGCCGCGCCCTATTCCACGATCGATTTGAAGACAAAGACCGGCGCTGATATTCCGATCGAACAACGGAATCCCTTAGAGGTCACCACGATCCACGGCAGCCACTCGATCGCACCAGCCGGAGTCGCGGTCTACAATCCAGCCTTCGACGTGACACCCGCTGAATTGATCACCGGCATCATCACCGAACGGGGCGTTTTCAAGCCAGGCGAACTCGCCGCCCGGTTTCAGGCATAGTCCGTTCCCTTAAGAAAAAATGGCGCTTCCGGGTTTAGCATGGGTACAGATCGAGTCCTCCGCAGCGAAAGTAAATTGCCGTCTTGAAGTGCTCCGTGTTGCGGAACCCGCAGGCCATGCTCTTGATCTTCTGGATCTTACTGTTGAGCCCCTCGCTCAT
>JBBRRK010000013.1:0-31539 GCA_038200765.1 Nitrospirales bacterium | reverse complement strand
GACATTCGTCACCGCCAGATGAATGCCAGGGATATCGTCGAGATTCTTCACATGCGGCGTACTGTGGAAGACATCCAACTCGAATCCTAGCGAACCATGATACGGATACACCCCGACCTTTCCGCCATACGCAAGACTGTTTTTCATGTCGAAGGCTTGCAGTTCGATACCACTGAACGGACCTGTGGTTGTGACGCCACGCAAGGAATCAGCAAAGCTGTACCCGGCTTGACCCGCCACGTACCATTCAGCCTGCGCCGGAATCGTTATCGCGGATAAGACTGCCAGTAGAAGGACATTGAAGAAGAACTGTCGTCGAACGCAACGCTGATGCATCATGGTGTACTCCATGAGCGAGGCTTGGATTCATTGTACTAGACATATTCCTGAAAATATGACGGAGGGAAAAATAAAAAGATCCCGTAGCTCTTCCCTCACGCACCTCCCCTTCCACGGCCCTCTGAAACGGAAGCCTTCCCGAATTCCCGCCGCCGTGACTCACGACCATGGTGCAGTGGTCAATTCCAGCTTTCCTTCTTCAGACGCCGGGCGGGTCCCCGTCGCTCCGGTGAAGTGCGCTCAGACCCACAGGCGCCAGCTGTAGAGTGCGATGTCAAGATCCGACTCTGAGAACGGTGCCTGGCACCGTTCTCTACTCTCATATTTATTTGTATTCGTCGTAGATCTGACATGGAACAACGCTATGGCTCACTCGGAATCTCTCATATCGTTACATGCCTCGCAGCCTCTCATCTTCCTTCAGCAAACTTTCTGCAAGATTGAAGAGCGATCTTTCTCGCTCCAGAAAATTCAGTTGAAGAAAACCTCTAGGAAGCGGCAAGTATTTCCAAAAGTCGTTCTTTTCCTCATGATACCCTTCAGCCAGAAAGTCTGCCAGTCGCCCCCACCTCGGTTTTGGCACTGACCAGTAGAGAAGCTTACTCGTTCTATCGAGACCCATCGAAGGATACTGTTCGTCTAGGCCTGGCATTTCAAACCATGCATCGATAAAGGTGGCACGCTCAGTTAAGCCATGATAACCGCACGTATCCTCTTGATCACTTATGCTGTGACGGTTTCCTTGGGCACAAAATCGCTTTGCCACACTTATTAAAATTGATCGCAGGGCAAGCTCACCTGATGGCAGAATCGCAATCATATTTCTCTTTCGTCCGCTCATTACATTACCGCCAATCACAAGCAATACGGCAGGTGATTAGATCGTGGCAGTTTGGTTTTCGAGTTTGAGCCTCAAGAGTCGGATGATGAGATCTATTTCTTGATAATCATAGCCCCATACTAAATCTCGCATTCCCTTCTTGATGTACTTATCCCTCCACCCCTCTAGAGCTACCTCAGCCTCTTTCACAGCCTGATTCAATTTTTTCTGAGCTTCCCTGTCTTCTTGGTTTTTCATCTTCTGTCCTCCATCATTTTTTCTGTTCGGCAACATCATGTTTTCTTCACCTATTAGTACTCCGACAGATACTTCGAGGAACGAGGCTAGCCTCCTTAGTGTCGAAAGGGTTGGATTCCATGCCTGATTCTTTTCTAACCTAGCCAACGCAACGTAATTGATTCCGGTAGCTCGTCCCAGGGTCCTGAGATCCATCCTTCGATTTTCTCTTATCTGTCGCAATTTATTAATCATTATGTGTTAGCTTTCATGCCTACACTTTTTTATATTATTACCATGCCGGATAGCATGTCAAGCCACCCTCAATCTCGAAGACATTCTCGAGCTACTAGTGTAGTGCGTCCAACGCTTCTTTACATTTGGTGATTTTGGCCATAATACTCTCGACAGATGCGGTCCAGACAAACACGCGCGGGTTCTGATTGTGGTTGTTCACATAATCTTCGATGGCGGCGATCAATTCCGGTACGCTCCGAAAGATCCCTCGCCGAATTCGCTTGTCCGTGATCTCACGGAACCATCGCTCCACCATGTTCACCCAAGAACTCGAGGTCGGGATGCAGTGCAAATGGACACGCGGATGACGCCGAATCCAGGACTTCACTCGCGGATGGTTGTGGGTCCCGTAATTATCCACGATCAGATGCAAATTGAGCCCGGCAGGCGTTTCGCTGTCAATCTTCTTGAGGAAACGGATGAACTCCTGATGCCGGTGACGCGGCATACAGTCGCCGATGACTGTGCCATCAAGCATGCTGAACGCGGCGAACAGCGTGGTCGTACCGTGGCGCTTGTAATCGTGCGTCAGCGTTCCGCAGCGTCCCTTCTTGATCGGTAGCCCCGGCTGCGTCCGATCGAGGGCTTGGATTTGGCTTTTCTCATCGACGCATAAGACCAATGCTTTGTCTGGCGGATTCAGATAGAGGCCGACCACATCCGTGAGCTTCTCAAGGAACTGTTTGTCTCGGCTGAGCTTGAAGGTCTTGACCAAGTATAGTGGACCCCAATTTCCAGACGGTAGTTTAAGGTGGTAGCCTGCTGTACAAAGGAGCAGGTCATGAGTACACGTACGCGCAAGCATTTCAGTGGGCCGTTCAAGGCCCAGGTAGCACTGGAGGCGATCCGAGCAGTCAAGACGGTGAACGAGATTGCCCAGGAATACGGGGTCCATCCGACCCAGGTGGGGCAGTGGAAGAAGGACCTGCACGAACAGGCGGCGGACATCTTCGACGCGAAGCGCGGTCCGAAACCTGCTGACCCGTCGGCGAGTCCGGAGCGGCTCTATTCCGAGATCGGGCGGCTCAAGATGGAACTGGACTGGCTCAAAAAAAAGTCTGGGATATGCCTGTAGCCGCGCGGACAGGCTGGGTGAGCCCCCATGAACCACTGACACTGACCCGGCAATGTGCACTGACCGGGGTGACGCGGTCCACGCTCTATGCGCCACACCCAGCCGCCACACCGGACGAGCAGGAATTGATATTGCTGGGACTGATTGACGCCGAATACACCCGGCATCCGTTCTACGGCAGCCGCAAGATCACGGTGTACCTGCGCAGCAGGGGGCACCGGATCAACCGCAAGCGGGTCCGGCGCTTGATGGGCATCCTGGGCCTCGCGGGTATGGCGCCGGGGCCGAACACGAGTCGCGCCCACCCGCAGCACAGGGTGTATCCCTATCTGCTTCGAGGCGTGCGGGTGACCCATCCCAACCACGTGTGGAGTACGGACATTACGTATATCCGCTTGGCACATGGATTTGTGTACCTGGTAGCCGTGATCGACTGGTACTCGCGCAAAGTGCTGGCCTGGCGAGTATCGAATACCCTGGATCACGGGTTCTGCGTGGAGAGTCTGGAGCACGCCGTGCAGAGCTACGGTACCCCCGAGATCTTCAACACCGATCAGGGGTGCCAGTTCACCTCAGCGGCGTTCACCGGGGTGCTCACGGCGCACGGCATCGCCATCAGCATGGATGGGCGCGGGCGGGCCTTGGACAACATCTTCGTGGAGCGGCTCTGGCGGAGCGTCAAGTACGAAGACGTCTATCTGCGAGGATACACTACGCTGCCGGAATTGCGGGCAGGACTGATGGAATACTTCGTATTTTACAACACAGAACGACGACATCAGTCGTTGGATTACGTGACACCGGACGAAGTCTACCGGACCGCGAGTGGAGGCGGAGCACGGATTGTGGATCAATTCGGTGAGACCGAACACATTCGCCCAGAAACACAACAAGGAAGAGCACACCGGGGCAGCGCCGTTCCGCTGCATGTAAACGGTTACCCTCTTAAACTCAATGCATGAGTGTCTTGACGGAGGGGTCCACTGTAGTAGAGGCAACAAGGGAATGTGGTCTGAAGTGGAAACTTTTCAGGTCTCGCCGGGAAGGATACCGAAACACAGAAGCCACACAGGCTACTCAAAAAGGCGGATAACAAGGCCGCAGGGAGCGCGGCGACTGAGGCGTACCCTTGTGGTACGTCGCAAGGAGACGGGCGACCGAGAACGCAGTGAGCCGCCTTTTTCAGCAGCCTGCTAGACGTTGAAGCGGAAGTAGACTACATCCGCTTCCTTAATCACATAATCCTTGCCTTCGAGGCGGAATAATCCCTTCTCCTTCACCTTCGCCTCTGACCCGCAAGCCAATAAATCATCGTAGTGATAGGCCTCGGCACGGATGAAGCCGCGCTCCATATCGGAGTGAATTTTTCCGGCAGCTTGCGGCGCTTTCATGTTTTTCGGAATAGGCCAGGCGCGCGATTCAATCTCTCCGGCCGTGAAGAAGGTCACGATGTTCAGTAACGTGTAGGCCTCACGGGTCAGCCGTACAAGGCCCGATTCCGTGAGCCCCATCTCTTTCAAATAGTCTGCTCGATCGGACTCGGGCAACGTGGAGAGTTCGGCTTCGAGCTGCCCGCAAATCGTGACGACGCGTGCGCCGCGTGTGTCGGCAAACTCACGAACCGCCTGCACCATCGCCTCGTCGGCTCCGGCCTGCTCCGACACATTCGCCACAAAGAGCACCGGTTTCGCTGCCAACAATTGACATTCATCGAGCACCACACGCTCTTCGGGGGTATAGGCCAGATTGCCCAGCCATTCACCCTTGTCGAGCAATCCGATCAGTTTGTCGACGAATGCCAACTCAAACGCAGCCTTCTTATCGCCCGCTCGAACTTTCTTTTCCGTCTTCTGCTTCCGCCGATCGAGCGTGTCGAGATCCGCCAACAGCAACTCAGTCTCAATGATGCCGATGTCGCGAAGAGGATTCACCGCTCCGCTGACGTGCACAACGTCCGTTCCCTGGAAACAACGGACGACATGGAGCAACGCATCGACTTCGCGGATGTGTCCGAGAAACTGATTGCCGAGGCCTTCGCCCTTGCTCGCCCCTTCGACCAAACCCGCAATGTCGCGCACCTCCAGCGTACTGTAGGTCGTCTTCTTCGACTTAAAGAGATCGGTGAGGACGCTAAGGCGCGGATCCGGCACCGGGGCGATGCCGGTATTGGGATCGACGGTCGCGAAGGGATAGTTGGCTGCCAACGCGCCACTGCCAGTGAGCGCGTTGAAGACGGTGGTCTTCCCCACGTTCGGGAGTCCGATCATGCCGCAACAGAGTCCCATTCGCTTCTCCCCCTCAACCCATTGAGGAAGGGAAATCAGGTTGACCGAGGATTCGCACGTCCAACGAGGGCCTCCGAGGCCGCACGTTGTGCGAGCAGCAGGTCAGTCTGGCTCCCCCTCCTCCTCTCCTCATACTTTCTCGCGCACATTGAACTCGTTCATTGCCACTGCGACTCCTCGATGGATCACACATTCCAACGCATCGACGGCACGATCGAGACAGGGACTCACTACTTCAATCTCTTCTCTCGTGAACATCTGCAATACATAGTCCGCCGAGTCTTGACGCGGTGCCGGTCGGCCGATTCCGATCTTGACCCGCACAAACTGTGGCGTCCCGATCGCGTCAATGACCGACTTGATCCCGTTATGTCCCCCATGCCCACCAGCTTGTTTGATCCGAAGACGACCAAGATCGAGATCGAGATCGTCATGGACGAGAATCAGATCGTCGGGGGTGAGCGAATACTCGCGCAGGAAGCCTTTGAGCGGAGGACCCGTGATGTTCATCCAATCGAGGGTGCCGGCGAGTTCGAGGAGCTCTGACCCAAGTCGTCCCGATCCACGATGAGCCATGCCGCGCTTGGCAAGACGGATGGACCACCGAGTCGCAGCACGCTCGATGGCCCACATGCCGACGTTGTGGCGGGTTGGGGCATAGGCAGCGCCAGGATTGCCCAGCCCGACGATGAGACGCAACGTTATTTCTTCTTTTCGGCTTCTTTCTTCTCAGCTTTGGGCGCGGCAGCGCCTTTTTTCTCGCCGCCCTTCGCGTCAGGAGCGGCAGCCGCCGCACCAGCTTTCGCCGCATCGCCCCCCTCAGCGCCTTCACCAGCCACTTTGCCCTTCACGACCACTTCAGGCTCTTTCCCACCCTCCAATGCAGTCGCGCCGCTTGCAAGAAGCGATTCGAGCTTGGCGTCCGTCATCGGCGCCGCCACACTCACGACCATCTGCTCAGGGTCGTCGAGATAGCGGATCCCTTCCCGCGCGGCCACGTCTTTCAGATAGAGACCTTGCGCAATGGCAATCCCTGAGGCATCGACTTCGATGAAGTCCGGCAATACAGCCGGCAGACACTCAATATGCAACTCACGCATATTGTGATGGAGAATACCGCCTTCTTTGACGCCGGCAGGCACCCCACCGGTCAAATGGAGGGGTACTTTTACGCGAATCGGCTTGTCCATCGAAATTTCAAACAGATCCGCATGGAGTACATGCCCTTCGACAGGATCCACCTGAAAATCGCGTAACAATGCGGTACGGTTCGGTTTCGACTGCGCACCGGTGAGCGTGAGTGACACGAGCGCGGCTCCCCCAGCCTGCGCCTTCAAAATCTTGACCAGGCTAGCTGGCTCAATCGTCAAGAGTAGGCACTCGCCCTGCCCATACAACACCCCTGGGATCTTGCCCGCCCGCCGAAGTTGTCGCGCCGCACCCTTTCCCGTTTTCTCTCTGACTGAGACTGCTAGATCGAACTTCATATTAGGCCTCCGTCCCCTTCTCTCTAATCTCTAACATGATGCGAAAAAGTCCGCCAGCGGTGTTTGCATGTAACCCAAAGTTTTGCTGCAGACTGCTAGCTGTCTCGGTCTCACGTTAGGCAAACAATGAACTCACCGACTCATCTTCATGGATTCGCCGAATTGCCTCACCTAACAGTGGGGCAACCGATAATTGATGTACCTTCGGGCAGATCAGCTCTTTGCCCCGCAACGGAATCGAATTGGTCACGATTACCTGCTTCAGACAGGATTGCTGAATCCGATCTAACGCCGGTCCAGTGAGCACCGCATGAGTACATGCGGTCCACACCTCCCGAGCCCCTTTATCCATACAAGCCTGCGCCCCCTTCACAATGGTACCGGCCGTGTCGATCATGTCGTCCAGTAACAGCGCACTCTTGCCTGCCACGCCGCCGATAATGTTCATGATCTGCGTCTGGTTTGGTCCTTCACGCCGCTTGTCGATAATCGCCAGGTTCGCTTCGAGTCTCTTCGCAAACGCGCGAGCCCGTTCCACTCCACCAGCGTCCGGGGAGACCACTACCAGGTCGCTCACCTTCTTCTTTGTAATGTAATCCAACAAGACGGGCAGTGCATAGAGATGGTCCACCGGGATATTGAAGAAACCCTGAATCTGCCCAGCATGGAGGTCCATCGTGAGCACGCGGTCGGTGCCGGCGGTGGTGATGAGGTCGGCCACGAGCTTTGCTGAAATTGGCACACGTGGCTGATCTTTGCGATCCTGACGAGCATAGCCGAAATACGGGATGACCGCCGTGATGCGATTCGCGGAGGACCGCTTGAGCGCATCGATAATAATCAACAGCTCCATGAGGGAGTCGTTGACAGGCTGGCAACTCGACTGCACGACGAATACGTCGGCGCCACGAACGTTTTCCTCGATCCTGACGCGAATTTCGCCGTCACTGAATGACGACACCGTGGCCTCGCCGAGCTTGGTCCCCAGATAGGCACAAATCTCATGGGCCAGGGGCGGATTGGCGTTGCCAGAGAATATCTTTAGCTCTCTGCTCATCGATTTCTCAATGGGTCCTTGATGGGACTGCGTCACGTTCTGATTTCGTATTATATGGTTCGTCTCGACGGCGGGCCTCGGTGGGCGTCATCGTGATTCGCCTACCTCGTTCGCTGCGCGCTGTTGAGGAAGCCAACTAAGGGGCCGAACTGTAACGGAATGCACGGGGAGTTGTCAATCGATCCACGACTTATCGTGGTCGTTCGGATCGCCAGACGAGTGGGCCTGAACAAGTGGGAACGACAAAAACGTTGATCAAATCCTCACTCACGAACTGCGCCTGGGCCAAGCGCGCGCGCGCCTCGTTCGCGAACACCCCAAACACCGTCGCCCCGCTTCCGGACAGCAGCGCGATCTCGGCTCCGTGGGCCTGCAGGCTCCGTTTAATCTCCCGAAGCTTCCCATGGGCGGCAAAGACCGGCGCCTCGAAATCATTCTCTGCTGCGGCAATCAATTGGGCCCAGCTCACCTGCGATTGCTGGTCGAATTCCCGCTGGCCCGGCGACAGCGGCATCACAGAAGTCCTGGTGGCAGCCAACTCTTGATACGCCCACTTGGTATTGACCCCAAACCCAGGATTGACGAGCACGACCCATCGCGCTCCTTCAACGACGACCGGACGAACTGTTTCTCCCCGACCTGCCACGAACGCTGAGGGGCCAAAGAGAAAGAAGGGCACATCGCTCCCTAACGATTGTCCAACATCAGCCATCTGCGTCGGAGACCACTCCAACCGTAACAAATGGTTCAACCCGATGATGGTGGCTGCGGCATCGCTGCTTCCGCCACCGAGGCCGGCTCCCATCGGAATGCGCTTACGCAGCTCAATGTCGAGTCCAATTGATTGCTGGGCTCGCGCTAATACCGCCGCGGCTGCGCGATAGACGAGGTTACTCTGGTCTGCGGTCAGCTGCGCCGCATCACATCTCAGTTGAATATCCTGTCGGTCAGCACACAATCTGATCTGCACCTCATCTTCGAGGGCAACCGTGTGCATGATCGACCAGAGATTGTGGAACCCGTCGGGGCGGCGGTCGAGAATACGCAGGATCACATTGATTTTGGCAGGGGCAAAAACGGTGATCTCGGATGGGCTCGTCTGCGGATTAATCGCGGCCTCCCTTGATAGCATACTTCTCTAGTCGATAGCGAAAGGATCGCGTGTTGAGCCTCAGAAGCCGTGCGGCCTTTTTCTTGACCCACATGGCCCGTTCGAGCGCCTTCAAAAGCAGATCTTTCTCAATGCCGTTGATGAGTCCCTCCAAATCCAATCCCTCCTCTGGTAAGTCGGTGGGCACACCCTGCTGCTGTGGAGTCACGACCCGATGAAGCCAGCCACGGATATCCTCATCCGACACAGGCGCACCGACGGAAAAGGCGACCACGCGCTCGATCAAGTTTTCAAGCTCGCGCACGTTGCCGCGCCACTCATGGCCCAACAACACGTGCATCGCCTCCGGTGTCAATATGGGAGCCGGCTTGCCGCTTTCCTGTGAAAACTTCTCAAGGAAATGTTTGACGAGAAGTGGGATGTCTCCCGTTCGAAGCCGCAACGGTGGAAGCCGAATCGGAATCACGTCTAAGCGGTAGTACAAGTCTTCGCGAAATGAGCCGTCGGCCACAGCCTTTTCCAGGTCTTTATTGGTCGCGGCGACGATGCGCACGTCCACCTTCACATCTTGGGTGCCGCCCACACGCCGGAACTCTCGTTCCTGAATGACGCGCAGCAGTTTGACCTGAATGGTTGGGGGCGTATCGCCGATTTCATCCAGAAAAATCGTGCCGCCATTGGCGACCTCGAACAACCCCGCCTTATTGGCCATCGCGCCGGTAAATGACCCCTTCATATGCCCAAAGAGCTCGCTTTCGAGCAACGTCTCCGGCACGGCACTGCAATTCACCGCCACAAAGGGCATCGGACTCCGGGCACTATTATAGTGAATTGCGCGCGCGACCAGCTCTTTTCCCGTTCCGCTTTCCCCACAAATCAGCACATTGCTCTTGGCATCCGCGACTTTGCGCACCACGTCGAACACCTTCTGCATACTCTCGCTCTGTCCGACGATCTGCGCAAACGACGATTGGCTCGCCATTTCGCGCTTTAATAGAATATTTTCCGTCGAAAGACGCCGCTTCTCCAGAGCGTTGCGGATGATCAACTGCACTTCATCGACCTGGAACGGCTTGGTCAGGTAGTCGTACGCGCCCTGTTTCATCGCATCGACCGCCGAGTCCGCGGTTGCAAACGCCGTAATGACAAGGACCACGGTTTCAGGAGAAGAAGACTTCACCGCCTTGAGGACCGCCATACCGTCGGCTTTCGGCATGCGGAGGTCGGTGATAACAAGATCGAATATTTCCTTGTTTATCTGACTGATGGCCTCTTCACCATCCGACGCTTCGGTCACGGCATAGCCCGCGCGTTTAAGCATAATGCTCAGGACTTCGCGCAGCCCCCTCTCATCATCAACAACTAGGATCTTTTCCACGGCGTCCTTCCCTCATGCCACAACCATACCCCGGCATCTCCGGAATGCGGCATACACACAACAAACCGCGACCCATGGCGCTCCTGACTTTCGACCTTGATCCAGCCCCCGTGCAGATCGACGATGCGATGCACCGCTGCCAGACCCAGCCCTGACCCTTCTTTTTTCGTCGTGAAAAATGGAAGAAAAATCTTGTCCAAGTTTTGTTTCGGAATACCTTCTCCAGTGTCTTGAAATGCAATTTCGATGACGTCGCCTTTGCGGCCGCCGACATCAACGTGGCGGCAGCTTGTCGAGATCGTTAGCTGCCCTCCCTCCGGCATCGCTTCAAACGCGTTCGTCGCCATGTTCCAAAAGACTTGCCGGATCTGATCTTGATCGACCAGGGCCGCGAGCGCCCCGGTTGCCAGAGACGTCACGATGATGATGTTCGTACGTGTTCGCGCTTCATGTTGAACGAGATCGAGCGTCTCAGCAAGTACTTTGTTGAGATCATGCTCTGCGAGATTCAGCGCCGGTGGACGTGCATACTGGAGGAATTCGGTTATGATATTGTCGAGCCGAGTCGCCTCCCGAATCGCAATGTCCATCAACCGACAATTGGTTTCGTCTCCCGTGGCATCTTTCCTGAGCATTTGCATCGCACCGGCCAACGCGCCAAGTGGATTCCGAATCTCATGGGCCATCCCGGCAGACATTTCACCCAAACTCGCCAGCCAATCCTTACGACGCATCTCCTCTTCGAGATCCCGAATCTGCGTCAGATCTTTGAACACACCGACCAAGCCTGCCTGCTTCCCCTGCTCGTGCAACGGGGAAAGGGTCATGCCGAGGATCAGGCGATTACCGTCAGCACGTTTACATTCCACTTCGAATCGTGTCGTCGTAGACACGGCACCATTGAGTTGCTCGTCTGATTGTTGGGTTGGATGCCAGTTGAAGACCTCACGCCAGGGACGCCCGGCCACGTGAGCGATCGTATACCCGGTCGCTTCCTGTGCCGCTGGGTTGAAGGAAGTAACACACCCCATAGCATCTGCTGTAAACACGCCGCTGCTGATGCTGTGAACGATATTCTCGTGAAAGACTTGGAGGCGGGTCAGTCCCTGCTCCTTCTCGCGCAACGATTGATCCACCTGCTGAAGCTGTTCCGTTAAGGTTCCGCCCAGGATCCCAACGACAAGAAGGGCAAGAGCATAGATGCCGAATGTTTGAAATGTTTCAGGCATGGTCAGCCGGCTCGGCGGGAACCATCCCCACCCCTCTATCAGACCATGGAATTGAATATTCGTTAAAATACCGAACAGAATAATGCAGAAACAGGCGGCAAGAAGCCCTACTCGCCGTCTGGGAACAAGACTGGCCACCGCCACCGTCATGACATACAGCACCGCAAAAGGGCTCTCGATTCCCCCTGTCCGAGCCACCAGCACCGTTTCAAGAAAGAAGTCGATTCCAACCTGCACCCAGAAAAATATCATGAGCGCTGCCGGTGTGGCACACACACGGAGCAACATGGCAGAAGGGATCGTCAGAATGTAGGTGACAAGAATCAGTGCGTAGAATGTTTCGACCCGCCCGCCCTTCGCAACTTGGAAGGCGAGAGATAGGCCGAGCATCAGAGTCACGAGGGCCACTCGAAGCCCCATGATCCAATGCAATCTCGTGCGCATATCATTCATGAGTGGAAGACCACAGGGCGAGAAGGAAATCGGCGGAGCATGAAGAGAGATAGGGCTTGTTCATTCTCCTCGAATTTGTACCTGGAACCAATTCATCGCACATGTAACGGAGCACCGAGTGATTTGACCAGAAAGGCATAGCCGGATGCTGATATAGTTTAACAGCGGCGTTCTCGCGTTGCCCAGAAGCTCAACGTACCGAGCGTACGCCTCGCCTCTTCGCTCCCTGCGGCCTTGATGGATAGTTTTTTTGAGCATCCGGCGTTGCGTCGCTCCTGTTGGCCCGGACGTCCTGACAGGTAAGATTCTGGTATGCCTTCAGCGTTTCTCCGCAGCCTGTTAGAGCCTTCACTCTGGGCACTAGGCCCCAACTCCGTGAGAGGAACGGACTGAACGCCCCCCCCTCTATCCGATCGCAGATGCCATTTTGAAGATCGGGAGGTACATCGCGATCACGATAAACCCAATCACAATCCCAAGGAACACCATCATCGCTGGCTCAAGTAGTGCCGTCAACGAGGCAACGGCCTGATCAACTTCCTCCTCATAAAAGTCTGCAATTTTCCCCAACATAGCATCCAACGCGCCGGTCGATTCGCCGACAGCGATCATATGTGTCACCATCTTCGGGAAAACCCCACTTGCGGCCAAGGGATCGGCGATAGTCTTTCCGCCACTGATACTGACCCGAGCGTTGATCAACGTTTCTTCAACAACCTTATTACCCGAGGTCTTGGCACAGATGGTCATTCCATCGAGTAGCGGGACCCCGCTGGAGAGCAGCGTCCCAAGCGTACGGGTAAACTTGGCAACCGATGATTTCCTAATTAAGTCTCCAACCACTGGTAACTTGAGTAGCAACTTATCAATGACCATCCGTCCCTGAACCGTCGCATAGTATTTTTTAATACCAACGATGGTCCCCACAATACCTCCAAAAATGACATACCAGTACGCGATAAAGAAGTCGCTGACGTCGATGACTATTTGCGTAGGGCCGGGCAACGCCACTTTTCCGCCTGACAGTTCAAGAAACATTTTCGCAAAGATTGGAATGACAAACAGCATGAGAATAACGATAACAATAATGGCAACGCCCATGATCGTGGCAGGATAGACCATGGCAGACTTGATCGCCCCTTTGAGTTTCGCCGCTTTCTCGATATATATCGCGAGACGCGTCAAGATCGTATCGAGCAGCCCCCCTACCTCACCCGCATGCACCAGATTGACGTAGAGATCGTCGAAGACTTTAGGATGGCGACGTAAGGCGTCCGAAAAGGTCGAACCGGCTTCCACCTGGATCTTCACTTCCCCAATCGTCTCTCGGAGCACCTTATTCTCGGACTGGGTCGAGAGGATTTCGAGACACTGCACCAAAGGCAGACCAGCATTGATCATCGTGCCGAATTGTCGCGTAAATATGATCAGGTCTTTATCGGTAAGACCAGATCCCAAACTGATATTGAATCCGCCCTTGCCACCCTTTTTTTCTTCAAGACTCGTGACGACGACACTTTGCTTGCGAAGTTGATCGACCGCCTCATCTCGGGTTTTCGCGCTCAGTTCGCCCTTCTTGACGGCACCAGATCTGGTTCGCCCGACATACGCAAAGGTAGCCATACGCAACATTCACCCTTCGATGTGGCCACGCCCTGGCCGGTTGTAGACTAATGAAAATACCTACCAGGCGAGTCTACTGGCGACCCCCAGACCTGTCAAACAAATGCACAATCTCTGCGCAGTCGACGGGCACGCAGGCTCAAGCCATACAGAGCCCTAGCTGCTGATCGCATTCGTGTGCCGAACACCTCTGTAGAGATAATGCAACCCGGACAGGAGCGTGAAGGAGACCATGCCGAACAAGAGAGGGAGCATGACGGTGAGATCGATGTGACGGGAGCTGAGGAATATGACCATCACGACATAGACCAGCTGGAGAAACGTCGTGCCCTTGCCCAAGAATGTGGGAGTAATGTCCACGCGAGCATCTGTGAAATGCGCCACCGCCGTTCCCAGCAGCAATATCACGTCTCGGCTGACCACGAGGATGGTGACCCACAACGGAATCAAATGAATCATCGAAAGCGTGATGAACCCGGAGGTAAGAAGCAGCTTATCGGCCAGAGGGTCCAACACGGCCCCGAGCCGAGTATGCTGGTTCTTCATACGGGCGATCAGCCCATCAAGCCCATCAGTCAGCCCGGCCACAAGAAGCACGATGAGCGCTTGATCGAATCTGCCGTAGATGAGTAACCCGATGTAGCAGGGAATCAGGAGAATACGGAGGATGGTTAAGCTGTTGGGGATATTCATAGTATCCGGGACACAGCGGCTTATGGCAGCGGGGGGGAATGATAGGAGGGCGTTATGCCGTTGTCAACGGCTTGCAGTCGGCGCAGTCCCCACCCTATAATCACATCGCAGAATTATTTCGTTTGAGTGTCACGGAGGTTGCAATGAGTTCGCTTCCGCTGCTTTTCAAAAAAGAAGGACTGGTTGAAAAGCACCAAGTTGAAGGGGTCGACCCGAGTGATCGGTATTTCAATCGCACGGTTCTCGTCAATCGGACCACCTCTGGCTACGCCGCCAAAGTCATGTATGAAGCCCTGAATGTCGAAGGACACTCGCATCCGACCATCACCGCTGCGGTGCAAGAACTCATCGAAGTGATGCAGCGGTTCGGCTTCAACAAATTGAGAACCCGCGCCAATTTCAAAGGCACAAAATATCTCGCTGAAAAAGAAACCTGGATCGATTACCAGGACCTCGCGTAGCCACAACTCTCACGCAGACACAAATTCCCGAAAGACGAGGTCATGAATATAGGGACGGAAGGCTTTAATCTTCTCGTTCCTCCGGCTCGGATGCACCCGATTGGACAACAGCACGACCTCCAATTCGCACGATGGATCAATCCAGAGCGATGTCCCAGTATAGCCAAGATGCCCGAACGACCGCTCGGAAAAGCGGGACCCCGATGAGGACGGCGCAGACGGAGTGTCCCATCCCAACGCCCAGCTCGATCGAGCACGAGATTCTTGACGCGTCGTAAACTGCCTCACAAGCTCCCCCTCCAGAATCGACTCTCTTCCATGGTAGCCGCGGAGCCAAGCTCCTGAGACAGCCAGTACTGATTCAGCAGTCCCGAATAACCCTGCATGGCCCGCGACACCACCCATCGCGGCGGCATTCTCGTCATGCACCTCTCCACATAACAGTCGATTGCGCCACTCGTCCTGTTCGGTCGGAGCGATGCGTAAGACGTCGACGATTGGGCGTGCAACATCGAGTTGCCCTCGACCTGCCGCAGGACAAAACATGATGGGGGCGGCCCCTAGCGGTCGAACGATGGCCTCTTCGCACCAAAGATCCAACGTCATTCCGCTCAAACGCTCCACCAGAAATCCTAGCAACATGAATCCAAGGTCGCTGTAGATACTTCGCTCGCCCCTCACATACATCAATGGTTCGTCACGAATCATCCTCATTACCTGTTGCATCGCAGACTGATTCGCGCCAGAGGGTTCAGGCTCAACCCCTCTTCCATCGAGCCACTCATAGAAAGGCCGCCATCCAGGCAAGCCCGAGCGATGGGTCAAGAGGTCTCTCACCGTTGCCTGACCGATCGGCGTTCCTTCAAGTTCGGCTAATATCTCCTGCACGGGATCCTCAAGAACCACCTTGGCGCGCTGAATCAGGAGCAAGACGGACGTTGCCGTCGCGACCGGCTTCGTGAGAGAAGCGAGGTCATAGATCGTCGTGGTGTGTACGGGAAGACCCGGAGGCTCTGACGACAATCGCCCGGCGACAACCACACATTGCAGCTCGCCGTGCAAACGAACAGCCAACTGGGCACCGGGAAACACACCATCGTCAACGGCCGATTGTAGTGCTATCTGAATGACGTGAGGGGTCGCCATAGGCGGGTCCTGGTCACTGGTGGGGAAAGACGCTGCGGTGGATGACCCGCGCGACGTCATTTTCAGAACGCCTGAGTCGAGGACAGCCGCCACGTCGGATGAGTTATCATCTCGGATTCGACTCTCCTTCGAGCTTCTCCTCCGATGCGATCGCGGCATCATGGAACGCTTCCTGTTCTTCCACTTCCAACATACGCTCGAACATTCGCAACGACGCACGCAACCGTTCAACCATGAGCAGTCGTTGTTTCTGAAGCGCTGAGAGATCACGCTGCGTATCGGTCAGCTCGACCCTGGCCCGATGCATCAACTCGCCGGCCTTGAGTTCAGCCTCCTTGATGACGAGGTCTGCCTCCCGATGAGCATTCTGCTTCACATCCTCCGCCAGCGACTGAGCAGCCAGGAGGGTGCTCGACAAGGTCGCTTCCGTCCGCTTCAGCTCGGCGAGCTGCTGCTCCAAAAATATGACCTTTTCTCGCTGAACTGCATAGTCTCGATTCAACAATTCGACCGTCTGTGCCAGCTCTTCGAGGAAGCGATTGACCTCTTCCTTGTCATACCCGCGGAAGGTGACCTTGAACACCATTTGCTGGATATCGAGCGGTGTAATTCTCATGGCATCCCCCCTGGTCATCTCAGTTCATCCTCATGGCGAATTCCTTGAGCGACTGCACAACCGCGATTTGCAGAAATGTGATGATCAGGATTACGACAATGGGCGAGACATCCATCCCTATCCGCACCCCGATCCAGCGTCGAATCGGCGCCAGAACGGGTTCGGTCGCACGATTGAGAAATTGAACGATTGGGTTCCATGGATCCGGGTTGACCCATGAAATCAGGGCACGCGCGATGATCACCCACATATAAAGCCATAACACATAATCAAGGATGGTCGCCACCGCCGAAAGAGCATTTCCCGCGACAAACATCAGCGCCCCAACTCCTTCGATCGTGTGGTGGCCGCTTCGACCGCCGCCATGAGCGTAGCACGGAACCCTCCCTGTTCGAGCTGATGAAGCCCGGCGATAGTCGTGCCTCCGGGAGACGACACCCGATCTTTCAATTGAGCAGGGTGTATGCCTGATTCCAGCACCAAGCGCGCAGCCCCTAGCACCGTCTGGGCGGAAAGAAGTTCGGCAGTCTGCCGTGGTAATCCCATCATCACCCCCCCATCTGCTAACGCTTCAATGGCCTGAAATATGTAGGCCGGCCCACTGCCGCTCAGTCCGGTCACCGCATCCATCAATCGTTCCTCAACCAGCACCACTCGACCGACTGCTTCAAATACTGTTCGAGCCACGCGACTGTCATCTTCAGACACCGCATTGCCCAAGGCCATCGCGGTCATACTCTCCCGAACCAATGCCGGAATGTTCGGCATCGCACGAATGATCCGCATCGCTCCGGTAATCTGTTCCGCGATGATCTGAATCGTCACCCCTGCCACAATAGAAATCACAAGGGCATGGCCCAAGATCGGCCCAAGCTCACTGAGGACAACAGGAAGTGTCTGAGGCTTCACCGCCAAGACGACCACGTCAGCCCAGGCGACCGCTTCACGGTTGGCAGAACCAACCCGAATGCTGAACTGACCCTTTAAGCGATCACGGCGCTCGGGAATGGGATCTGTCGCCCATATCGACTCGGCAGGACGCACCTGGCCTGAGAGAAGGCCACCGATCATGGCCTCGGCCATCTGGCCACCTCCGACAAACGCGATCTTGCTCATGATCGTTGGACTAGACATGCCTCGCTCCAAAAAAAATCGTGCAGACCCGGATTACCGTGGCCCCCTCTTCAACAGCACCGTGACGCTCGTTCAACATGCCCAGCGAACGTTCCTCAATGAGATGGAATCAATCAGTTGACGTGGGAGACTCAGAGCCAACTCACACAGACGCCGGAGTAGGAGCGAGTCTGATCCAAATCGTGAGTTGAACGTGGAATCGTCATGCGCCCCTTCGCCTCCAGAATATTCTCATCTATTGTACAAAACCGCCGGGAAAATGTCAGCGCACACACCTAGCAGGCTGCTGAAAAATTCGGTGTCTACGAAAAACACGGGTGACATACTCCGTATGGCATGGAAGCCTCAATCGCCTCAGGATGCTCAAAAAGGCCGTCCAGAAAGGCCGCAGCGAGCGAAGAGGTGAGACGCACGCTTCGGTACGTTGAGCCTCTGAGCGATGCGAGAACGAAGCTGGACGGCCTTTTTGAGCATCCTGCGAGGCTCGCTCCTATCGGTGAGAGAGCAGAGTAATCCCACTGACCATCGTCCCATTTACCCGACCTTCCCGTCGATAGGAATAAAAAAGCTGATCATGGCAGATCGTACATACATTCACCATGGAAACAGCGGGTGCGGAGACACCGTCCCCTTCCACTTGGCGACGAATCAAAGCCTTGAGATCCAGCCGAGCCGTATGCCCTCGGTAGTCACACACAACCGACTCCCAATCGGGCAATCCCACGCGAAGAAGGTCGAGGACGGGATCGTCCACTTCATAGCAGCAGGGACCGGCCGATGGCCCGATACTGACTCGGAGATCCGACCTCGTCGATCCGAACCTATCCTCCATCAGGGTGAGGGTCTTCGAAACAATCCCCGCCACCGCGCCTCGCCAACCGGCATGAATCGCCGCGACGACACGCCGGCGTGGGTCATGCACGAGCACGGGGACACAATCCGCCGTGCGCACCGCCACTGTCACACCTGGTTGATCGGTCACCAGCGCATCCCACCCGCCGGGAAACTGATCCCACTCAGTGAGTGGACGATCCAGCACCAAGGCCTCGGTCCCATGTACCTGTTTCACAGACAGCAGCCAATCACGCCCCTGTGCGCCAGACTGACGGGCTGGGACACCTACATCGAATGCCAGCGAGTCTGCATGACGGCGCGTGCCGAAGAAATGCCGAACGCCGTCGCGCGTGGACGCGAAGGCAGGAACCGTGATGACCGCTGCATGCATGGCCATACTCCGCTGTAACCACTCCCCCTATCGACTCGTCGTCTCAGTCGACCTGCTTACGCAGGAAAGTGGGAACATCCCACTCATCGTCAGTGACCGCGGCAGTTCGCTCCATCGATACTCTGCCATCTCCCATCCGCCGCAAGTAGGTTGGACGGTCGAGATCTTTGAAGGGCCGCTCCGCATACGATCGTTCTCCCAGCGTCTGGCCGGTGCCGGTGGTCACTGTCTGTGGCATAGGACGGGAAGCCCGAGCCGCAGCCACGGGGATCGGAGTAGGCAGATCTTCCCGTTCAAATCCGGTGGCGATCACCGTCACGACCAGGTCGTCGCCCATATCGGGATTGATCACCTGTCCAACAATGATGTTGGCTTCAGGATCGGCTGTCTGCTGGACGATCGTAGCCGCTTCCTCGATCTCGTGCAGCGTCATGTTAGGTCCACCGGTGATGTTCAACAACACACCGCGTGCGCCCTCAACACTCCCTTCCTCCAACAACGGACTGCAAATCGCCTTTTGTGCCGCTTCGATCGCCCGATTCGTTCCACGCGCCACACCCATCCCCATCACCGCGCGACCTGTATGCGACATCACGGTGCGGACGTCGGCGAAATCCACGTTCACATGGCCGGTGGTCGTGATCACGTCCGCAATCCCTTGAATCGCCTGTCGGAGCACGTCATCGGCCACCTTGAAGGCTTCGAGCAGCGGCGTCGCTTTGTCGACGATGCCGAGCAATCGCTGATTCGGAATCACGAGCAAGGTGTCCACATGGCGACGGAGATCGCGAATCCCTTCATCCGCATGCACCATCCGGCGATGACCTTCGTATGAAAACGGCTTCGTCACGACCCCGACCGTCAAGATGCCGAGTTCGCGCGCGATGCTCGCCACGATCGGTGCGGCGCCCGTCCCGGTTCCGCCGCCCATCCCCGCGGTTACGAACACCATGTCAGCGCCCTCAAGACACTCCCGAATCTGATCCTTGCTTTCTAATGCCGAGTCTTTCCCAACTTCAGGCTTCGCCCCGGCTCCGAGCCCCCTGGTCCGCTCAGGACCCAGCTGAATCTTATACGACGCCCGCGACCGATCCAACGCCTGCAGATCGGTATTCGCCGCGATGAAATCGACCCGCGCCAATCCAGACGTGATCATGGTGTTCAGCGCGTTACACCCGGCGCCACCGACACCAATCACTTTAATCCGAACGGGGGACACGACATCCTCTTCAAATGAAAACATCAGGACACCTCCCTTATTAAATCCGCGTGACATCCGTTCGTCGCGCGCACCGGTTAAAAGAACTCGAACATCCAGGACTTCATACGATCGAATACTCTATGCAACGGTCGTCCGCTACGCAGACCAGCGGTGGCCATCTCCGCAAGATGGCGTCGGGCATGGAGCAGCAGACCGACACCCGTGGCATGCATGGGATTACTGACGATGTCCCGAAGCCCTCCGACTCCGCTGGGTGCGCCCCGGCGAGCCGGAAGATTCAAGACCTGCTCTGCCGCATCAGGCATCCCTTGCAACAACGAAGTTCCGCCTGTAATCACGACCCCTGCCCCCACCATGCCCTCGTAGCCGGCACGCGCGATTTCCCGACGAACCAACTCGAATATTTCTTCGACCCGGGGCTCAAGAATTTCGGCCAGGTCACGGCGCGAGAACGTCCGTGCAGGACGATCCCCGACCGACGGGACTTCCACCGTTTCATGGCCCTGCACCAATGCCGTTCGGGCGATCCCGTACTGCAGCTTGATCTTCTCGGCTTCAGTCTGAGAGGTCAGCAACCCGATAGCAAGATCCTTCGTCAGGTTCTGCCCACCAATCGGCAAGACCGCAGAATGTCTGATGCTCCCATCGAGAAAAATCGCGAGGTCAGTCGTCCCACCACCGAGATCGATCATGACGACCCCCAGATCGCGCTCTTCCTGGCTGAGGACGGCTTCACTGGACGCCAAGGGCTGCAGCACCATATCCACGACATCGAGTCCTGCGCGATTCACACACTTGATGATGTTCTGCGCTGAAGTCACCGCCCCGGTAATCACATGGACGTTGACTTCGAGACGGTTTCCGGACAGACCCAACGGCTCCCGAACCCCCTCTTGCCCATCCACCATAAATTCACGAGGGAGCACATGAAGAATCCGTCGTTCATGAGGGATGACCGCCAGAGTCCGTGCGTTTTCGATCGCACGCTGGATATCTTCTCGCGTGACTTCTGCCTTTTTGAGCGCCACAACCCCCTTGCAGTTTTCCGCGGAGATGTGGCTGCCAGCGATGCCGGTATAGACGGAATTGATCTGGACCGCCGCCATCAGTTCAGCTTCCTCGACCGCCTTCTTGATCGATTCCACCGTGCTTTCGATATCGACTACGACGCCTTTGCGGAGCCCTCGAGACGGGCTCGATCCCACCCCGATGATGTTGAGCGCTCCCGCATCGGTGACTTCAGACACGATGGCGCAGATCTTTGTGGTCCCAATATCCAACCCCACAAGAATCTGATCACGCTTCGGCACAGCCTTCACACCCTTTCTCGCACAATGACACGGTTGTCATAGCGCAGATCGATCTCGCTCACCGCGCGCGTTCCCTCATCGAATGAGCCAGTTTTAAATGATGGATTCACTTTTCTGAACCGTTCCCACTGATCAACCAGAGAATCCTCGCCAAACTGGAATCGCACCCCATTGGCGAGCGCCACCACATTCGAGACATTCGAGAGATCGACCTCAACCCGCCCATCGAGGGTATTGGCGATGAGCTTGGCCAAGACGACCCCGGACTGAACCGCGTTGCGTACGCGTGCCTCGCCGCGCTGAAGGGACTGCGGCTCCAGCCCAATCAACAAGGGGAGTGTCGGGTCATCCTGCCTGCCCAACTTGGCAAGAAGGTATCCGCCCTCATCGCTCAACCAATGGTCCACACCTGCCCGAATAATGGCAGCCGGCGTACGCTCCAATACAATGACATGCAGCAGATGCGGCGGCCGGCGTTCGACCGTCGCCTCCTTGATCCAGGCATGTGCCCGCACTCGCTCGGCAAGAAACACGGTGCTGACTTGATGAAGCCCCATGCCGGGCTTCAAGACGAGCCGCTCCAATACTTCCTGTTTCGTCACGTGATGAATGCCTTCAACCTCTACCTCGCGGATCTCCAACCAGTCCTGAAGAATCGGCCCCATCCCTCGCGTGGCCATAGTCAGCCCCCAAGCCAACGCCGCAAGACCGACGATCCATAGCCCCACACGCAGCGCACGCCGGCCCCGCGAGCGGAGTCTCTCCCGACGCGCCTGTTGATGCTGGTCCGAGATCTGACTGGCACGCGCACCCTTCCATTGGTTCAACCGTGGGCCGATAGGAGGCGTCACTCGCTTCCGTATGAGCACCTTCATGGCAGGATCCCTTCGACTGACGAACGGTCGAGGCAGGCGGCACGAACGAGAGCGGACTCAAGAATCCGTTCGGTCAGCTCGTCATAATCGATCTTGGCCTGGGCCGCCGCCATCGGCAGCAAACTCGTTTCAGTCATACCGGGCGCCGTATTAACCTCCAACACAACAGGGCGGCCACGCGGGGTGATACGGAAATCGACTCGGGCCGCACCTTCACAGCCCAGCACCTGATAGGTGCGCAACGCCAACGTCCGAATCTGCCGAGTCACTGCCGCGGTCAAGGGGGCAGGACAAAGATACTGGGTTTTCCCCTTCTCATACTTCGCGGCAAAATCATAAAACCCTCCCGGCGCCACAATTTCCACAGCAGGGAGCACCAATGGAGACACCTTGTGCCTACCAATGATCGACACCGTGACCTCATGCCCCGGAATGTAGGCCTCGACCATCGCCTCTGGATCATAGCGATGGGCCAGGGCCAGGGCGTCGTGCCATTGCGACGGCTTCCGCACAATGGTGACGCCGATCGTGGACCCTTGCGACGCAGGCTTCACCACAACAGGCCAATGCAATTTCGCCACCCGTAGCAGCGTCGCGCTTGAGACCTTCTCTCCGCGCTTCACCACTGTGCCGGCCGGCACAGGAATACCCGCTGAGGCCAAGAGTGTTTTCGTCGTCACTTTATGCATGCTGATCGCACTGGCCTGGATGCCGGATCCCGTGTAGGGAATTCCCAAAGTTTCCAGAAATCCTTGGATCGAGCCATCTTCCCCGCCCGGTCCATGTAAAGCCAGAAATACCAGGGCAATCTTCTGATCGCGCAAATCCTGAGAGAGCGTCGGGCCAACATCGATGGCCACTGCATCGTAGCCACGACGGGCCAGCGACCGATGTACCGCGGCGCCCGTCCTGAGCGACACATCGCGCTCAGCCGATTGCCCACCCATCAGCACCCCAATGCGGACGTGAGTCAGAAGGGGTCGTTCTATCGGACGAGGCTCGCTCATATCGCTATGTCTCTCCTACGATTTTGAGTTCAAGATCTAACCGCACACCCGCCCGGCGGCGAATCGCGCTACGGACTTTCCCGATCAGCGCAATGACATCCGCCGCACGCGCCTGCCCTCGATTCACCATAAAGTTGGCATGCTTCAACGAGACTTCCGCATCGCCGACACGTGCCCCCTTGAGGCCGGTCGCCTCGATCAATCGGCCAGCGGAATCGTTCGGAGGGTTCTTGAACACGCAACCAGCACTTGGCATCGCGAGCGGCTGCGTGTCCCGCCGATAGTGGAGATAGTCCTTCACGACGCGCTCGATCTCCGATCGTATCCCCTGCGTCAATTGAAGCCACACCCCCACGACGATGCCGCGTGGCAGCAAGGCTCGTCGATACTCGAACCTGACCTGGGCTGCCTCAAGATCCACAACCTGTCCTTTCATATTCACCATGCGAACGGCCTTGATCGAATCCTTCATCTCTCCGAGCTTTGTCCCGGCGTTCATCACCGCACAACCGGCCACAGTCCCGGGAATTCCCGCTGCCCATTCCAATCCCGCAAGGGAGTGGCGGATGGCATACCCAATCAACGTCGGCATCCCAACTCCCCCCTCCGCATACAGAACGGACCCTGGCTCTTCTGAAATGGCCCGCAACCGCGCCAGACTGACCACGATGCCGCGGATTCCCCCATCTCGAACTAACAGATTGGTTCCACCCAGGGCGAACAACGGAATCTTGCGCGCACGCGCCTGACTGATCACCAGGCAGACATCCTCAATATCAGCCGGTTCCACCACGACATCCGCCGGCCCTCCGATCTTGAACGAGGTGTACTCCCGCAGCGGAGCCTGAAAGGACACGGATCCCCGGAGCCCTGCCACGGCAGTCCGCACATCGGCCTGTGTAAATCGCCCACGCACTCTCCCTGCTGTCGTGACCTGCCGACCACCTTGTTTCATGACATCATGCGGTGGGGGTCAATTTGGCCAACAATCCAAGCCCCGTCTTCCAAATATCCCCCGCCCCTAATGTGATGACGAGATCTCCCGATTTCAGGTGAGGCAGCACCTGATCCACCAACTGATCTTTTTGTTCCACAAAGGTGACGGACGGATGGCCGGCCGCACGGACAATATCTGCCAACTTGGCTCCAGACACCCCAGGAATCGGCTGCTCCCCTGCCGCGTAGATGTCCGCCAAGAACAAGACGTCTGATTGATCGAACGCCTTCCCGAAATCCTCCAGCAAGTCTCGCGTCCTGGTATACCGATGCGGCTGAAACACCACCACCAACCGCCGGTCCCCCCACCCTTGTTTTGCCGCAGCCAAAGTGGCTTTGATCTCAGTCGGATGATGCCCATAATCGTCCACGACCATGATCCCGTTGGCTTCTCCTCGCAAATGGAAGCGACGCTCGACCCCGGCATAGGCCGCCAGCGCTTTCCTGATGAGGTCCACCGGCACATCCAATTCGATGCCGATTGCAATCGCCGCAAGCGCGTTGGACACATTGTGTCGACCTGGCACCGCCAGACGGAACGGGCCCAGATTGCGCCCACGGAACTGCGCCCGAAACCTAGCGCCCCATTGGTTCAAACTGATCTCTGTCGCAAAGAAGTCGGGCATGACTCCCTCACGTTCACTGAGCCCATAGGTTTGATAGCGCTTCACGATGTTCGGAAACAGCGCCCGGAGCCGATCATCGTCGGCGCACAATACAGCCAACCCATAGAACGGCACTTTATTGATAAACTCGAGAAAGCACTCGTTGATGCGTTCCATGCTGCCGTAATGATCGAGATGTTCCCGATCGAGATTCGTGACCGCGACAAGGGTCGGAGACAGGCGAAGGAACGATCCGTCGCTCTCATCGGCTTCCGCCACGAGAAGATCGCCTCGACCAAGACGGGCATGACTCCCCAGCGCGTTCACTTTGCCCCCGATCACCATTGTCGGATCCAACCCGCCCTGCGCCAGCACATTGGCGACCATCGACGTCGTCGTCGTTTTTCCGTGAGCCCCGGCAATGGCGACTCCGAATTTCAGCCGCATCAGCTCCGCAAGCATCTCGGCCCGAGGAATCACGGGAACCTGCTTCGCCTTGGCCGCCACGACCTCAGGGTTCTGAGCCGACACGGCGGAAGAGATGACCACCACTTGCGCTTCTCCCACATTCGATTCTTGATGGCCGATATAGATGCGCCCGCCGAGCTCTTCCAATCTCCTCGTCGTCTCGGAGGCCTGCAGGTCCGAGCCCGTCACTTTGAACCCCAGCGTCAACAGCACCTCAGCGATGCCGCTCATTCCAGACCCCCCGATTCCAACTAAGTGAATCTGTTGTGTCTTACGAAACATCCGTGCGCGCCTTACTCCACCAACCGGTGGATACGACTGTCATTTTATCCGCGTGGCCCAAGACCATTAGACTCCTGCCGCTCCAACAGACCTGTTGACATCATGATGTCCCCCCATGAGTGCGTAACATTCGCGGACGATCACCTCTGCGGCATCGATTCGCCGCAGCGAGAGACTCGCCGCTCCCATCGCCCGCAATCGCTCATGGTCCCCGAGAATGCCCGCCACGGTGCGGACGAACAGAGATCCCGTGAGTGCAGATTGCGGAAGGAGCACGGCCGCCCCGGCCGACTCCATCACCTTGGCATTTCTCGTCTGATGGTCGTAGATGGCGGACGGCAACGGAATGAGGATGGCCGGCTTTCCACAGGCCGTGAGTTCCGCCACCGTCATCGCTCCGGCTCTCGCCACAACCAGATCCGCCTCCCGTAGCGCCGACGGCATGTCATAAATAAATGGCATGACATGTGGCGTGATGCCGGCGCGACGATAGGCCTCGGAGACCCGCGCATGGTCGGACTCGCCGGTCTGATGGGTCACGGTGAGATGCGGTAGCTGTGTCATCAGATCGGGTAATCCTTCCATCACCGCGGTGTTCATCGCCTTGGCCCCCTGACTTCCCCCGAAGATCAGCAGATGTGGCGGCCCTGACATCTCTCGATCCTGTTCAAGACCTTCCAGGAACGCCTTCCGAACCGGGGTTCCTACCACACGCACCTTGGAACGATCGAACGAATCAGCCGCCGACTCAAACGCAAGAAAGACGCGTTGAACGAAGGGTCCCACCGCTTTATTCGCCATGCCGGGATTCGCATTCGGCTCAAGAATCACTCGCGCCACCCTCGCCAACGCTGCCGCAAGCACCATCATCGGACTCGTATAGCCACCGACCCCGATCACCAGATCCACCCGTCTAGTTCGAAGGATTCTCAGGCACTGCCACAAACTGACCGGCAGCGCACACAATCCGGTCAGCGCCCCCAACAGACTCTTGCCCATCACTGGTTTTGCACTGATCAACGCCAGCTCGAACCCCTCGTGGGCGAGCACGTTCGACTCGAGTCCACGCGCCGTTCCCACGAAAAGCACCTGAGTCCTGGGATCGGAGCGGAGAAACTCTCGCGCCAAGGCCACAGCCGGATAGAGATGGCCACCAGTTCCTCCTGCGGCAATCACGATCGTCATCCGTGATCCGATCCACCACGTGATCCACCGGCATGCCGATCCCGAGAAATACTGAGCAAGATTCCCACCCCGATCAGACTGACCACCAGCGACGATCCTCCATAGCTCACGAACGGTAAGGTGAGGCCTTTCGTCGGCAACAGCCCCGTCACCACTGCCGCATTCACCAAGGCCTGCACGCCGATCAACAGGGTAATCCCCATACCGAGATAGCGACCGAACGGCTCCCGTGCGCGTGCGGCGATCTGAACCCCTCTCCAGACAAAAAATGCAAATAACAAGATGACCGAGGCGGTGCCGATGAGCCCCAATTCTTCGCCGACCAGGGCCAGGACAAAATCCGTATGCGCCTCCGGGAGGAAATAGAGTTTCTGTTTGCCTTCGCCCAATCCCACTCCGAACGAACCGCCGCTGCCGAAGGCCAAGAAAGACTGGGTGATTTGGAATCCGGCATCCGACGGATCCTTCCATGGAGCCAGAAACGTCATGAGCCGCTGGCGCCGATAACTGGAACCAAGAACCAGCACCAGCATGGCTGGAATCGCACAGAGACCTAGAGTCAAGAGATGGGAGAGGCGTGCCCCGGCGAGAAAACACATGCCGATGGTCACCAGTCCAAGCACCACCACCGTCCCAAGATCCGGTTCGAGCAGTACCAGTCCGCTCAGCAGTCCGATTACAATCAGGGCCGGAAGCAGGCCATCGAGAAACGACCTGATCTTGGCTGCTTTTTTGCTCAGATAGGCGGCCAGATAGATGACCGCCACAAGCTTGACCATTTCCGCCGGCTGCACCGAGATAGGCCCCAACAGCAACCATCGTCGCGCTCCCTTGGCCGACACACCAATAGACGGCATCAGCACCATGACGAGCAGCAGTACGATGCCGGCCAATATCGGAATGGAGAGTTTTTTCCAGAGCGTGTAATCGATACGCGACATGAGATGCATCAACACAACGCCAAAGGCGAGCCAGGCGACCTGCCGCTTGAGGAAAAAACCGGGATCCTGATGCTTCCCATTGCCTGCCATAATGGCGCTCGCGCTGAACACCATGACGAGTCCCACCAACGCCAGGATCATGGTGATCGCCAAGAGCGTGTGGTCCGCCGCCACCCGTTGCTTGCCAGACCGTTGGCCGGTGGTCTGGGACCATGGCAGCGCCAGAGTCCCTGCTGATCGATGCGCCATGGCTCAGAATCGTCCCTTCCACGCCTTGCACGTCACGCCGGTAAGGCATGAATCAATGCCTTGAATTGACGGCCACGGTCTTGATAGTCCGCAAACATGTCGAAGCTGGCACAGGCCGGGGACAACAACACGACTTCTCCCTGTGAGGCCCCTTGCGCCGCACAATCCACGGCGTCTCGTAGAGTGGCCGCCTCGGTCATCGTGGCGACACCCGCCCACGCCTGTCGCAACAGCGACGAGGCCTCTCCAATCAGAATCACGTGCTTGACCCGCCGACCGACGGCCTGGGTGAGTCGAGAAAAATCGCCGCCCTTATCCCGCCCACCGGCAATGAGCCAAATCGGTTGCTCAATACTCTCCAGCGCTTTGAGCGTGGCATCGACATTCGTGCCCTTCGAATCGTTCACAAATCGGACCCCCCGACGCTCGCGGACGATTTCAAGCGCATGTTCGAGCCCTGGAAACGTCGCGAGTACACGGCGAATCGCGTCGAGAGGACAACCGCACAGCAGGGCATAGGTCGTCGCCGCCATGACGTTTTCCACATTGTGGTTCCCGATGATACGGATCTCGCTTCGATGACAAATCTCCTGCCGCACCCCAGTCACCGTCGTCACGATCCTGTCGCCTTCGAGGTAGATGCCCCCATGCATATCAGTGCCGATCGTCGCCCCACTCGTAAACCCCAACCTTGTCGCGCGAACTCGATGCCGCAATGCTGCCACACGGTCGTCGTCAAGGTTGAAGAGCGCAAAGTCAGATGCGATTTGGTTCTCGAAGATCCGTTGTTTCGCCGCGATATATTCATCCAACGACTCATACCGGTCCTGGTGATCAACCGTCACGTTGAGTAATGCAGCGATCCAGGGATGGAATCGATCGATCGTCTCTAGCTGGAAACTGGACACCTCGACGACGAGATAGTCGAACGGACTCGCCTTCCCTGCCTGGCTGGCGCGAAGGTCTTCCACCGCCGCTTCGCTTAAGGCGGTGCCCAAATTGCCGCCCACAAACGCCCGCTTGCCGCTCTCGGCGAGAAACATGCCGATCAGAGTCACCGTCGTGCTCTTGCCATTGGTGCCTGTGATTGCAAGGAGGGGGCTTCGGAAGAACTGCGAAGCGAGCTCCAATTCGCTGATCACCTTCACTCCACGCCGACGCACCGCTTCGAGCGGGGCTAGTCGATAGGGCACTCCGGGGCTGATCACCACCAGATCTGCCTCATCGAGCGATGATTCGTACCCTGCCCCAACGGTGATGCCGACGTGATCGCGGTCGATGCCGCCGAGCACGGATGCCAGTTCCGCCGGTTCCTTCCGATCCGCCACCGTGACACGTGCTCCCGCCGCCTGAAGCAACCGGCACGCCGCCACGCCGCTTCTGGCAAGCCCCATGACCGTGACACGCGCTCCCGCAAGTTCCACAACTGCTTCTCCCACCATGCCGTTACCGAAGCTTTAAGGTACTCAAACTCAGCAAGGCCAACAGGATGGCAATAATCCACAGACGCACCACAACTTTAGGCTCCTCCCACCCTTTCATCTCAAAGTGATGGTGGATGGGCGCCATGAGAAAAATGCGTTTCCCACGTGACTTGAACGAGATCACCTGAAAAATGACCGAGACCGCTTCAATCACAAACACGCCGCCGACCATCAGGAGCAGCAACTCGTGCTTGCTGATCACCGCAACCGTGCCCAGCGCCGCTCCCAGTGGAAGCGAGCCCACATCCCCCATGAACACGGAAGCCGGATAGGTGTTGAACCACAAAAACCCCAAACTCGCCCCCAGAATAGCGGCAGTGAACACTGCGAGCTCACCGGCCCCTTCGATGTGCGGGATGAGCAGGTAGTCCGACATGAGTCGATGGCCCGTGACATAGGCCACGATCGTATAGGCCATCGCCGCGATCATGACGGGTCCGATCGCAAGCCCATCGAGGCCATCGGTCAGATTGACAGCATTGGAACTCCCAACAATCACGATCACGGCAAAGATGACATAGAACCAGCCGAGATCGGGCACGATACTCTTAAAAAACGGAATGCTGAGATTGGTTGTATAACCGGGCAGGAAATAGAGGGCGAGCGCGATCGCCAAGGCCACCGCCACTTGCGCCGTGAATTTCTGTCCCACCGATAACCCCTTCGATTGGGTCTTCATGAACTTGAGATAGTCGTCGATAAATCCTATCGCGCCGAAACCCAACATGGCGATGAGCACCAGCCAGACATAGGGCCTCGCGATATCGGCCCAGAGGAGCGTCGAGAACACGACCGCGAAGAGGATGAGAATCCCGCCCATGGTGGGCGTACCGCTCTTCGTCAGGTGACGTTTAGGGCCGTCGGCGCGAATCTGCTGGCCCAGCTTAAGGTCTTGCAACTTCCTGATCACCCAGGGGGCCAACACAAAGGCGATCAGGAATGCCGTCACCGCTGCATAGATGATCCGGAAGCTCAAATATCGAAAGACGTTCAGAAATGAATATTCCGTATGAAACGGATACAGCCAGTGGTAGAGCATGCGATCTTTACTTTAATAATGAGCCGGCCCGTCCGACCGACCGACTCGTGAGTCGAACGGACGCCGACCTTTTATGATGCTTGCTTGATGACTGCCCTCATCCCCGTCAACGCTTGCACCACCTGTTCCATTTTCATGCCGCGAGAGGCCTTTACCAACACCACGTCACCCTGCCGCACAATCCTTTTTAGACATTCAGCCGCTGCACCCGCATCGACCACTTCGTTGATCTGCGAACCTGCCATCCCCCCCTGCCTGGCTCCTTCCGCAATGTCCCGACCCAACGTCCCGCACACGATCAGCCGCGACAGCCCCTGTGCGACAAGAAACTCCCCAACCTCCCGGTGCATCCGGCCCGTCTCAGGGCCGAGTTCGAGCATGTCTCCCAACACAGCAATCCGTTCACGTGCGGGACTCCACTGGGCCAGCAGTTGGAGCGCCGCTTTCATCGACGCAGGGTTGGCATTGTAGCAATCGTTGATGAAATGGACCCCGTGGTGAGTCAAGACCTGCGACCGCATCGCCGCTGGACGAAATCGGCCCAGCCCTTGGCCAATCATCGAACCAGAAAGGTTCAGCGCTGAACCCACCGCCGCGGCGGCGAGCGCATTCGTGACGTTGTGGGCCCCATGTACCTTGATTCGCACGATCGTGGGACGGCTCTTTCCAGGGAGGTGCAAGCGAAAGGTCGTACCGTGGCGTGCATCGGACGTGACCCCGCTCGCACGGACATCGGCCATTTCTGAAAATCCAAACGACATCACGCGGCATTGGGCGCGCGCAGCGAGGTAGTCAAAGTAGGGATCGTCGGCATTCAACATGGCCATGCCATCGGGCGGAAGCAGATCCAATAATTCCGCCTTGGCCTGCGCCGATCCTTCCATGCTTCCAAAGAACTCGAGGTGATCGGGGCCGATATTGGTAATCACCCCGATCGTGGGCCTGACAATCTCACAGAGCCTGGTTGTCTGCCCCTGCTGATCCACCCCCATCTCAATCACAGCCGCTTGATGGCGAGCCGTAATCCGAAACAGGGTAGCGGGCACGCCGATTCGATTATTGAAATTCCCCTCGGTCTTCAGCACCGGCCACCGCTGAGCCAACACCGCCGCCACCATTTCTTTTGTCGTCGTCTTGCCGTTGCTCCCGGTCACCGCCACCACGGGAATAGTGAACCGACTGCGATACTGTGTCGCTAACTGCTGGTAGG
>JBBRRK010000012.1:0-31875 GCA_038200765.1 Nitrospirales bacterium | reverse complement strand
ACTTCGCGACGCTTCCTCCTTTCTTGACAGGAAGTAGGACGCAGAATCACAACACTGGCTGACCCTCCAGGCTTTCTGGTGGCATGAGATTAGGGTGGATTCATGGTGGGCCCGTGTGGCAACTACTTAACCAATTGCGATTGATGTAAACTAAGGGGAGCGTGTGTGTCTACCCATCTTTGGAGGTATATGGACGTGATTTTTTGCGTCACAGACCGATCGTGACGTTGACGGCAATCCTGATCATTGTGAGAAATGGCTGACATTTCTCGACGGCGGGAATAATTTTATCGGTTCCCCCGGTGGCTTAGCGCTCAGGACGCTAGCAGCTCTAAAGTCACCGCCTCAGTCCTCAGAACAGAAAATTCTTGAACGAAAGACTCAGCAAGCTGCTAGATCAGCAATCAAGTGCGCAGGACCGCATGTCATCGAGGGAGGTAACCCAATGTCCCGTCTGTTTTGGTGGCTCGGGTCGCCCTATGGAGCAGCGCATGCGCACGAATGAGATTGAGGAGTGCCCGGAGTCTCGCCGCAACCTCACTCCACTGGAGGGATTCTCTTGGCCTGCACCTGAGCATAGGGAATTGTGACTAGCGGTGTGTCGCAGGCAATCCCATCACTTCATAGTGATCTGTCAAGAATCGGTGGTCGGTTCTTTGGCCGGTGGAAAGACGCGAGCTCCTTCAAGCATTGGTGGCTCGAAACGATTGAACGGGCAGGGGTGCATGAACTCCATTTCCATGACCTGCGCCATACCTTCGCCACATGGTTGCTCGAAGCGGGAGTGGATTACATCGTAATCGAAAAACTTCTCGGCCATCGGCTTCCCGGAACTGGTGACTTGTATATTCATGACTGGGATTCGCGGTTACGTGAAGCGGTCACCCGGCTCGCGGTCTTGACTGAGCAGAAACTCCGCGAAAAAATCGGTGCCAAAAAGCAGGAAAAACTCTTCCAGGTGCCACTAGAGGTGCCACCATCCTACTTAGAACTAATTCAGAATCGCGTAAGTAGTGGAAAAGTGGTGCCGAGGGACAGAATTGAACTGTCGACACCAGCCTTTTCAGGGCTGTGCTCTACCAACTGAGCTACCTCGGCACGGTTCCTTCACGACAGGCATACTAAAGTGGGAATACTGTGGCGGAATCTTTTTAGCAGTGAGCAGATCAGGGTGTCAAGGCTGGCGCACGAGCTGAAACAGTCGCTTTTCTCACCCGCCAGGGTAGGCAGGTGAGAAGTCTCGCATTTTTGAGCATCCTGAGAATGGGCTACAGCGTTGTCATGCCAAAAACAATGCTACACGCACGTGAGTGCTGAAGACCGTGAGAATGTGAGCTGGGCCTTTCTCAGGGCCAGTCGTTACGGACGATGGCGCGAGTGTTGAGGCGAGCCCCCCAGCACCATGAGCCGCGTGGTAGCCCGCAACGTTGTGTGGGGCCTCCCTATCGGGCCTGTACGGCGCAGACCCAAGCGGTCGCCAGAGCCTGTCAGCCACGGCGACCGCGTAAACTCTTCGTCCCCTCGCTGTGGCGTATGTGCGGACACATCTGGCTGAAGCCTGCTCCTCCGAACAGATTGTCGGTCCTCTCCAACGCAAGTATCCTGACGACATGCAGAAGCACCTCTTGGCTAGGTGGGCCTGTATCTGTTGGCCCGCGGCACCCTGCGTAGCGAATTGTTGGCGGCGTTGCGGTAGGCGCGCAACGTGCGTCGCCCTCGGGTGCGGGGAGCTGATCGACGAGGCCAGATCCCCCACATGACGCCTATTGTAGAGTAGAACGCACCGCGCAGGTGGCCACCCGCGCGGTGCCCAGCCCATCGGGAAGGAGGGGTCTCAACACGGGGGCTCGCAATGGCTCTGCGGTTGGTACGCCGGTAGAGCGAACGTCGCGGCTAGTCCTCCTGGCACGGATGGAGGGGACGGATGCGGCACCTTGCCCGCGAGGACTTCAGCCAGAAACTTCGGCACGTGTCCGTCCCCCTGCGAAAAATCTTGACGTACAATCGGGGGGAGAGATGGCCGAACACGAGCGGTTGGCCCAGGGCTCGCGATCAAGATCTTCGTTACGGATTCCTACAGTCCGTCTGAACGCGCCACGAACGAGCACGCCAACGGGTTGTTGCACCAGTTCGTGCCGAAGGGCACGGACTGGTCGGAGTGCAGGCCGCGTGAGCTGAACGCCTTGCGCATCGCCTCACCAAGCGCCCGAGAACATGCCCCAACTTTGCCATGCCCCTGGAAGTCTCTGCGCCCCTGCGCCATCGTTGACTCGTTGCACGTGGAATGTGAAACCGCATTCTGCAAATTCACAAGGAGGCGCCTGAAGACCAGGTACCCTTCGTACAAGCATTGTGGGATGATCTGGATAAAGCGTTACCCGATGCGACGAAGGCAGGGCGTATCGCGTGCTATTGCGTTAGCCGCCGCAGATGCGCCGTCTGATCCGACGTTTGGTAAAGAGGTTGGCGGCTTAAGCGAGCTGTGAGATGCCTAGTTTTTGGAACATATTCGCGAGATAGTGCTTCACTGTCTTATCGGTGAGTTGCAGCCTCGTCGCAATCTGCTTGTTGGTCAATCCTTCCGCCACCAACGCCAACACGCGCTCTTCCTGAGGGGTAAGGGACTGTGTGCGCGCCTGGTCTACGTGAGCCAGGCCTTGCTGAAGTCCCATCCGGCGCCACGGGGGCGGAGGCTGGATGGAAAATCAAGTGGCCCGTAAAAACATTACGAATCGACCGAATCAGCAGGCCGGAGTCGATATTCTTGAGAACATAGCCCTGTGCGCCGGCCAGCCAGGCCGCCAAGGCGGAATCATCATCCGCATAGGATGTGAGAAAGATGCTGCGTGTCGTGGGGTGACTGGCATGAATCTCACGAGCCGCTTCAACCCCGGAGCCATCCGGGAGTCGGGCATCCATCAGGATGATGTCCGGGTTGAGTCGTGTGACCGCCCGCACCGCGGCGGCTTTGGATCCTGCCTCGCCGACGACGGAAATGCCCTGATTGTTGTGTAACAGGGTCCGTAGACCGACACGGACCACTTCGTGATCGTCGACCAAATGCAGGCGGATCGGGGCCACCCTAGCGGAGGACATCGGAAGCTCCATTCGGCAAGTCGAGGACGATGCGTGTCCCCTCATTCACCTTTGACAAGACCGTGAATCGTCCTCCGATCTTGTGCGCACGGGCGGCCATATTACTCAGCCCATGCCCGGTCCCCATGGCGGTCTCCTGGTCGAATCCACGGCCGTTGTCGCGAACGCTGAGCCGGACACCCTGCTTCAGCATCTTGAGCGAAACCCTGGCCTCTTGCGCATGGCCGTGCTGGATACAATTACTCACGGCTTCTTGAATGACGAGGAACAGGTGCAGGGACTGTTCAGCCGATAAGGCCCGTGCGGCACGGTCCTCAACCTTGAGGCGCACACACATAGCCTGGTGCTTCCTCAGCGAATCCAGCATGTGCTGCAAAGCCGCAGGCAAGTCTTTCCCCTGGAGGAGATCTGAGCCAATCCCCGCGATGAAGTTCCGGATCTCCTGCATCACACGATTCAATTGGTCGATGGCCCGATCGAGCGATGCGCCGGACTTCTTGCGTACTTGTGGGGACATCAACGATTTTGAGACTTCGAGGGTGAGGCCCACCGCGAAGAGCGACTGTAAGATTCCGTCATGCAGGTCTTGACTGATTCGTTCGCGCTCTTGAATCGCCGCCTGCAAGTCGCGCTCCCTCTGACGCAACGTCTCTTCCAGACGCTTGCGGCTTGTGATATCGGTCGCAGTGCCGAGCACCATCGTGGCTCGGCCCTGCTCGTCGAGAATCGGCCGCTTCATAGTCTGAACCCAATGAGGTATCCCCATCGAATCGGTGATGACTTCTTCAGGAATAAAGATGTCCTGAAGGGTATTCATCACCTCCAAATCCTTCTGACGAAAGAACGCAACCTCTTTCTGGTTCGCATTGAAGTCGACATCGGTCTTGCCGATCAACTCGTCCACCGTCGCCCCGTACGCATCAGCAAGTGTTTTGTTGACCAAGGTAAATCGCCCATCGCGATCCTTGGCGAAAATGAAATTAGGATTGATGTCGAGTACCTGCCGGAGAAAGGAGTGGGATTCTCGCAGCTCTTCTTCCGCCCGCTTGCGCTCTCCGATGTCCCGGATGATGGCGCAGTTGTATTCTTTTCCCTCGTACTGCAGATAATTGACGGTCACCTCCGTGTCGAGGACACGCCCGGTCCTCGCCCAATGTCGTGACTCGAACGTCAAGGATCCTTTCTCCTTCAACTCAGCCCAATGAGCCGGCCAGACCTCGGGAGGAAAATTCGGGTCGATATCATGCACGGTCATGGCCGTCAGTTCTTCGCGTGTATATTCCAACAGCCGACATGCCGCATCGTTGACGTGCAAAATCCTCGCGTCTGGACCGACCCACAAGAAACCCTCGACGGCATGGTCGATGGAGAATTGAGTCAACTTGAGCGCTTCCTGGGTCGACCGCAACATGGTGATGTCTTCGTTGAGGAGAATCGCTCCCAGCAGGCTCCCGTGGGCTCCGTGAACCGGCACGGCGGAGTTGCTGACGATCTTTCGAGACCCATCCTGACACTCGATCTCCAAGATCTCATTGTGCGTTGATTCGCCTTTGACCAGCGCGCGTGTAAGGGCCCACCGATGCGGCTCATCCAGGGGGTCGGTGCGTTCCCACCACTGCGCGTCCATTTCTGTATCCGACATTGAGACCTGTTTCACGCTGGTCCAAATTTTCCTCGCCGCAGGATTGCTCAGCACGATCTTGCCCCGCGCGTCGGTGAACCACACGCCGACCGGCAAGGCATCGAGCACGGTGCGCAGTTCCTGCTCGCGCCGAGCCAGCGCCTCCTCGGCCCGCTTACGCTTAGTGATATCGCGGCCCGCCACAAGGCGAACCTCCCGCCCCTGATACCGATGGTACTTAACGACCACCTCTCCATAGAATGTTGAGCCGTCTTTGCGCCGCCCCACGGACTCGTACGGCCCGCTCGCTCCCATGCGCATGTTCGCGATGACCATCTCGCGGGACTCGTCCGCGACCATGTCCAGGATGTTCTTTCCAATGAGTTCACCAGGCCCATAGCCGAACATCTTCTCCAGCCCTGGATTCACCTCAATCAGGATGCCTTGGTCGTGGATAGCGATGCCGTCGAAGGTTGCCTCGCTCAGAATCCGGTAACGCGCCTCACTCTCCTGCAAGGCCTCTTCCGTCCGTTTCTTCTCAGCCACGTCTTGTCCGACTCCGGTGATGCCGATGGGTTCGCCGTGAGGATTTTTGAGTATGGCGCCGGTCCAGTGGTAGGGAATGAGACGCTGTTCTTTGGTCAACAGATGGCCGTCAAGCTCGGCGTACCCTTCCGTGAAAGCCCTTTGAATGGCAGCAGCAGTGCGGGTCTGTTCTTCCGGAGGCACGAAGGCCAAGGCCGGTTTGTGTAATAATTCCTCTGGGCTGTATCCCGTGACGTCCCCGAGGCGCCGATTCCATTTTACCAAGCGGCCTTGATTGTCGAGGGTGAATAGAATATCAGGGACCGTGTCCATGACATTGCCTACATCGGTCAGGGCCTGGACATATTCCTGCTCCGCTCGCCTCCGCTCGATCTCTGCCGTGACACGTGGGGCAAAGACTTTCAACAGTGACTGCAGATCGTCGCTGTTAGTCAGGGGCTTGGTATCCATCACGACGAGCAATCCAATGACGCCTCTGCCTTTCGTCCACAGCGGCACAGCACAATAGCTCTCGGCTCCGAGGTCTGCCAAACGTTGGAACTGAGGAAACGTGGCCTGGACATCTCGTTCGAAACAGGTGAAGGTCTGTGACAATGCGAGGGCGCAAGGCGTGTGAGCGAGGTCATACTCGAAGTTGTTAATGAGGGCACCGGCGGTGGAGACTGCGAGGGTGCGGATTTTCTTGGGCTGGTCTCCAAACACTTCGCCGATCGCGGCATATTGTACAGGCAACGTCGAGGTCAGGTGAGTTACGAGTGAGGCGAAGAACTCATCTCCGGTCTCAGCCGCTGTGCCTTCGGCGATGGTGCACAGGAGATGCCGATGTTCGCGGAGATCCTGCATCGAGCGGTCTCGCTCGGCGAGCGTGCGCTCGAGTTCTGCCACCTGCGATCGCAAGGACTCGTTTTCCGACAGATGATCGATACTGCTCATGGTGCAACTCCTTGCCGTGCGCAAGCCCGGCACACGGTGGTGAAGTCCAGGTTAGGCCGACGAGATCGTGGATCCGCCGTCGTACGGGGCGTTGACGCTTTACCACGGCGCCGGAGTAAGAGGGAGATAGGGGAGAGACCGCGACATCGTTCGTTGGAGACGTCCAGGAGATATAATGGCATCGCATCCGGTGAGTAGCGGTTCTGTCGCAAGAACCGCATTGCGCCCACCCCAATGGTTGGCTCTGCACGGTAACGCGGAGCGGTTAGTGTCGCTGGAAGGCCTTGAAAAGTCCAGCCCCAAAAATGGGGAGAGGGGATAAGATCGAAATATGACGAGGAACGTCCTTGGAGAGACTTGGAGAAAATCGTGATTTCTTCTCACGCATCTATTCATGTACATCGCGAGAGCATTCGGCAGGAGCGAGTCTGGCGTGACAGGAGGACACAAGAAAGATGCGGGTTGTCGTTGATTGCGCCATCCTGAGAAAACAATGATGGAACGTGCGGTTGAGCAGGTTGGGTGTGATGATGAATGGCTATGCCGCGGTCGCGGCCAGACGCTTTTGACGCTGGCCCACGATATCGAGCGCTGCGACGCGATAGGTCTCAGCCAGTGTCGGGAAGTTAAAGATGTTCTCAACAAATGAGTCGACCGTGGCCGCATGCTGAAGCGCCATCTGGCCGAGATGAATCAGTTCCGTCGCCCCTTCCCCGACAATCTGGACTCCAAGGAGGTATTCGCCTGTGGGGTCGGCCACCATCTTCAGTAAGCCGTTGCGAATGTCAGAGATCTGGCCGCGGGCAATTTCGTCGAACTTCGCTCGGCCGATCATGACCTCTCGATATCGTTTCCGAGCCTCCGTTTCATCGAGTCCGATGCTGGACATCTCGGGGATGGTATAAATCCCGATCGGAATGGTATTGGCTGATTGTCCTTCCGGGAGGCCGAGGGCGTGACGCACGGCGCGCCGGCCTTGCTCCATGGCAGAGGATGCCAGACCGGGGGGACCGATGAGGTCGCCGATGCCGTAAATGTGAGGAATCGCCGTTTGGCAATATTCGTTGACCGCCAACGTGCCTTTTTCGGTGACGGTCAAGCCTGTCGCGCTGAGGTTGAGTTCCTCGATATTGGCCTGCCGCCCTAAGGCCACGAGCATCTTATCGCTTGTGAACACCTGCCCGTTCTGAATCGTCGTCGTCACCTGAGAGATTCCGTCCCACTGGACGTCTCTGACCGCCTGCCCCCCGCAATAGCGGCCACCTTTCTGCTCGAAGCTTTGCACAAACATGCGCACGAGTTCCGTATCAAAAAATTGCAGGGGACGATCGGCCCGATCGACGATGGTGACCTGCACGCCGAGCGAAGCGAAAATCGACGCATATTCCAATGCAATGATGCCGCCGCCCAATACGGTAAGGGAGCGTGGCAAATAGATCATCGAGAGAATGGAATCGCTGTCGAGAATATGCTCATGGTCGATGGGTATATCGATCGGAGCGCGAGGCCGGGACCCTGTGGCGATGACGATGGTGTCGGCGGTGAGGGTTTGTTTCATGCCGTCGACCGTTAGCATTTCGATCAGGCTATCGGAAAGGAATTGGGCTCGACCGTGGAGCAAGGTGACGCCATTGCGCGTCAGTTGGTTCCTCATATACTCGCCATGCGATGTGACGACCTCGTCCAAGCGGCGCATCAGCGTGGATACCATGATGCTCGAAGGGGCTGGTCCGTCCAGCCTAGCCGAGGACCGTGTCATCCGGTCTGCTTGCAGCGCGCTCTCTCGAAGCGTTTTGCTCGGAATCGTTCCCCGGTACACACAGGCGCCTCCGACGCCCGGCTCACGCTCGATCACAGCCACGCGCTTGCCTGCTTTCGCTCCCTGTATGGCGGCCTTTTGGCCGGCTGGACCGCTCCCGATCACCACGATATCATAGTGAATCACGGTGCTCATTGCGCCATGGCGTCCACGAGTCTGAGTACTTTTTCTTTCAGACCGAGCAAGGCGTCAATGTCGTTGGGGTAGAGATTGAGATCAGCAAAGACACTGTGCTCGCGAAGCGTGCTGCCATCGAAGGATTCGGGAATGAGCAGGTTGGTCGACAGCCGGTCTGCCAGGCAGGTCATCATCGCTTCCTGCCGATGTGAGGGCGCGTGCTCGTAGGCCCAATAATAGCCGATGACCTCAGCCACCTGTGTGGGCAAGGCCCATTCAGTTGCGATCAAGTTGCCTACGCGGGAATGATAGCCGTCGAGGAAGGCGGTGATTGCGCTGGGATCTAGCGGGATATGCATGTCTGCGGCAATAGTTGTGACGGCCTTGAGCACGACCGGTTTCCCAACCGCATGCAGGAGCCCGCAGAGGTAGGCGCTTTCCACATTGTACCGGCGCAGGCGCGCGATTTCTTTGGCGTAGGCCCCGCTGGCCAGCGCGTGGCGCCAGAGCTGCTGCATGTAGGCTTCGTATCCAGGAATCGTCACGGCCCCGCTCTTCAAGGAGATCGCGACAGCGATTTCCGATAACTGAGTGACGCCGAGCATGGCGACGGCATGTTGGAGCGAAACAATAGGAGTTCGAGGCATGTAGGCGGGCGAGTTGGCGATTCGTAAGACATGTGCCGCCAATGCCTGGTCCTGGTGGATGAGGGCGGACAGCCGAGCCGCATCCGCAGATGGGTCACTGGCCAGGGCCATGACCCGACCTGCGACCTGTGGAAGCACGGGGAGGTCGATCCGATCCTTATCGATCCGTTCGACTAGAGCCCGTTCGACCTGCTCCGGCATGTCCACGTGGTGTGGGCGCCGTATGGCTGTGTCCATGTTGCTGTCGCCCCTTCATGTCGGTTGGTGTCACTGCTCTTGTCGGTCGAATGGCTCGGAATCTTAATCCGAGCGTGAAGCGAGAAATGGGAAGTCGAAGATATTTGATGACCGGTAGGTCAGTATGAACTCAACGATATCCCCGCATGGACGTTTCATAATGGACTGGATGGCTCCCGGGCTTGATTGAAAGATGGTCCCTGTTGGCGATGTGCTATTTGGTAAACGTGCTCCTATTCAAATTCGAATCGATCCACGACCGTCAAATCGCCAGATTCAGACATGGATTCCCGAATGACGGACGAAGAGCGTCTTTCCGCGCAGTCCGTTGGCAGGGTGCGGGAAAACTCGGTGTACACATAAAATATCGCTGAAATCTCACCGAATGCCACTGCCGCCACAATACCTCAGGATGCTCAAAATGGCCAAACTTCTCACCCGCCCAACCATGGCGACTACTTTACCCGCTCGCCCAGAGTCTACCAAGACAGAGCCTCTTTACCCATGGACGCGCCTTGTCCCAGGCAAGGCCGCAGCGAGCGAAGAGGCGAGGCGTACGCTTCGGTACGTTGAGCCTCTGAGCGATGCGAGAACGCTGCTGGCGGACTTTTTCAGCTTCCTGCTAGAGCGGCGGCAGGCGGGACAGTTTATCTTTCGAGGCTCATGCGCGTGAGGATAAGTCTATGTATACGTAAGCTGTAAGATGTCAGTGATTATAGAAGGAATAAATTCTTATTCATGTCGGTATTTCCCCCGGCGCATAGAGCCGGTTAGACGTCTTGAAGTACGAGCCAAGGAGACGTATGATTATAAGCGGCGCGAAGGCATCCAAAATTTTAAGCCGAACGCGTTTCTAGCGGTTCTTTCATTGTATGGATACACACCGTTGAACGCGCTCTTGCGTATCAGTCTGACCCGATCCAAAAGGATTCGCACGCCGATGCGAACTTGCCGCATGGAGACAGGGATGGCTGGCCTTGTTCTCCCAGCATTGGATAATTTTCAAGAAGGAGAAGTCGCCTGAGGAGATCTACGACGAAACCAATCAGCGTGCTGATCGTCGACGATCACGAAGTCGTTCGTGTGGGATTGCACACGTTGCTGAGTCGTCAGGACGCGATCAAGGTGGTCGGCGAAGCGGCGACCGCCACGGATGCTGTCATCAAATCCTGCCACCTTAAACCGGATATGGTCTTGATGGACGTCCGCTTGTCTGGCGGCAGTAGTGGAGTGGCCGCGTGTCGTGCCATCAGGGATTCCTGCCCTGATACGCGTGTGCTTTTTCTCTCCTCCTATGAAGACGATGAGGCGGTGCTCGCTGCGGTTTTGGGAGGGGCATCCGGCTATCTGATGAAACATGTGAATGCCGCGGGGTTGTTGCAAGCCATTCAAGCCGTCGCTCAGGGGCAGTCTATCCTCGATCCGGCCATCACGCAGCCTATCTTGACCCGCATGCGGTTGCAGAAGGAAGAGGAATCCAAGCCCAAACGGGCGGTCCTCTCCGCCCAACAACAGCGTGTTCTCGCGCTCGTTGCCGAGGGAAAAACGAATAAGGAGATCGGCGTATCGCTCGAACTCAGCGATAAGACCGTGAAGAACTACATCCGATTTATCTTTCAAAAGATGAAAGTGACCCGGCGCGCTCAAGCTGCGGCATATTTCACCCGCGATTCTTCTGCGGAAGAACGATCAGCCGACAACCGCAAAAATCACTGAAAGAATCACTGAGATCTCGGTATCCGACTGTGGGGGGGCACCATCCTTCTCTCGTCGGGATTTCAGGAAGCCTCCCCACCTCGGACAAGAGGTTCGGTATCGCAACGGTCACCTCGTCGGCTCTTTTCCTTTGCCGAATAGCCCGCAATGTACTGCGGGGAGCCTCATTCTCCTCCCACGCATCGTGGATCGTCCAGTGCCGTCCGACATCGGCTGGTTTTCTCTGACTAGGAGCCTGTCTGACATTGCCTTCGTGACGAGGCGAAGGAGATGCGGGCAGATGCGAGGCCGCAGGCCCGGAAAAACCAGAGGCGTATACACTGGAATACGTTGATGATTTTTCAGGGCCGAGCACGACGCAGATGGTTGCGGATCGTTCGCCGTAGTAGAACGGTCTATGTCGGACAGGCTCCTAGTGCAGGGCGGACTGAGCCATACACTTCGCACAACAATCACTGCAGACGCGTAGCAGGATATGTCGTGAGACTAAAATACCATTGCGATTAGAGCCATTTGGCACTTTCAGATTAGAGAGTTTCCTATACGCTTAGTATCGATGCGCTGGGTGTACGTCATGACGGAGGAAGGTGATACGGCCGGGTCATGCCGATCCCGCATTTGCGCCCATTCTCTGCGCTTGTTGTATGGCGTATTCATGTGTCGTCACTTTTGATGAGGAGTATAGAATGAGCATGGGTTCGATACTTGTAGTCGAGGACGATGAAGGCGTGCAAGATCTGCTGCGGAGACTCTTGTCTCAAGAAGGCCATCAGGTGACGGTGGTCGCAGGTGGACAGGAGGCCATTCGCATGGCCCAGGAGATTCCCATTCAAGTGGTGCTGACGGATTTGAAGCTGCCCGATATCGATGGTATGGCGGTTCTGGAGCGCATCCGCCAGATCGACTCCAAGGTGATCGGGATTGTGATGACCGGCTATGGCTCAATCGACGGCGCCGTCAAGGCCATGAAAGCCGGCGCATTCGATTTCCTGACAAAACCATTCGACACAGAGTCCCTGCTCGGCTTGGTCGACAAAGCCGTGGAGGCATATCGCCGCTGCCAGGACGCTCCTGGTCCACGAAAACCTGCGCGCGCGTCCTATCGGGCTGAGCCGTTAGTCGGCACGAGCGTACCGATTCGGCGTGTCCTGGAGTTTGTCGCGAAGGTGGCGAACCACGACAGCACGGTTTTGATTCAGGGAGAGAGCGGGACCGGCAAGGAATTGGTCGCGCGGATGCTGCATTTCAGTAGCCTGCGCAAAGACCGTCCGTTCGTTCCCGTCAACTGTGGGGCCATTCCGGAGAACCTGCTTGAGTCCGAATTGTTCGGTCATGAAAAGGGCGCGTTTACCGGCGCTGCGCATACACGCATCGGCCGCTTCGAGCTGGCGCACGGCGGAACGATCTTTCTCGACGAAATCGGCGAGTTGAGCCTCGGGCTGCAAGTGAAATTGCTTCGGGTGCTGCAAGAGCGGTCGTTCGAACGAGTGGGAGGCACGAGAACGATCGACGTGGATGTCCGCGTCGTTGCCGCCACGAATCAAGATTTGGAACTGGCGACCCATCAGAAGCGATTTCGGGAAGATCTGTACTATCGCCTGAACGTGATTCCCATTACCACGCCCTCGCTGAAGGAGAGACGAAGCGATATCCCGCAATTGGTGAACCATTTCATAGGGAAATTGAATCGCGCGAAGCAGACCGCCGTCACAGGTTGTTCCACGGATGCGATGGCCTGTCTGATGGACCATCACTGGCCTGGAAATATTCGCGAGTTGGAAAACATGATCGAGCGCCTCGTCGTGTTGAAGCAAGCAGGGATCATCGAAGTGTCCGATCTTCCAGAGCGTGTCGTTCCACGGCCTGCGGTGGCGATGGAGGCACAGACGGAGCAGCATGTCATCGTAATCTCTCATCAGGGGGTCAGTCTGTCAGGAGAACTCGAGCAGCTCGAAAACCGTCTCATTATGGGAGCGCTCCGCCGGGCCAACGGGATTACCAGTAAAGCCGCTCAGCTGCTCCAGATGAACCGCACCACCCTCGTCGAGAAGATGAAACGAAAAGGGTTTGCCTCGAAGGATCAAAGTTGTTTGGCGTTCTAATCGACATTCTCCCCCCTCACTGAGTACCCCGCAGCCTCTTGCGGGGAGCAGCACCCACTCATATCGGATGTCGAGGTCTTCTCGACGCATTCTCCGTCAATTGAATGACGAACACATGGGCAAAGCGTCGGATGTTTGACACGACTCGCCAGATCGTCACGCGCCACGCGGCAAGGTTGTTCATATTGGCGGCAGTTATTCACGCAATGATAAGGGCACAGAAATTGCTGATCCCTTCTGTGGTTATGCGAATCACGACATTATGTCATTGGTTGCTCGCCTCTCTGCTTGCTCAGGTCCTGCTGTTACACGTCGCAGTGGCAGCTGAAATGCGACCGGGAGACCTCCCGACTTCACCTATCCATCCACGACCGGTTCATGCCGGGCCTCCAGCTTCCTCATCGCGGCTTGGGCTGATGGATGAGGGTCCTCGCTACAACCATATTGCCGAGGGAGCGGATGCCTTGCTGTTTATGGAGGCCGTGGCATCGTTCAAACATGGAGAACATGCTCTGGCTCATGCAGGCTTTGCCGCCCTCGTTCAACACGATTCAGATAGCGCGCTGGGGGCGGCGGCGAAGGCGTTCTTGGCGGAGCTCACTTTGATTGAGGATCCCACCAATCACGGGCGGTTGGAAGCCATGACGCAATATCGCACACTGATTCGGCTGTATCCGAAAGACCCGAATGCGTCACGCGCCATGTGGCGTGTCGGCGCGCTCTATGTCGAGTTGGGATGGTTCCAGGAAGCGATTGTCGCCTATGGAGATGCCGTTTCCCGCCAGCTGCCTGCTCAGGATGTGGATCGATCCCTGCTCGCGTTAGGGGTGATATTGGGAGAGCTGGGGCGATGGACAGAAGCGGAAGGGGCGTTCGAGAGGGTCAGAAAACGCTCGAGCGACGATCGTCTTGTTGGGAAGGCGACATTGGGGTTGGCCGACGCGCTATATGCGTTGAAGCGCAAGCGAGAGGCGCAATCGCTGTATGACATGCTCTATCAACGCTCGCCGGACCTTCTCAAACGCGATCCTCAGAGCTTGCAGCAGTATGGCGAAGTCCTCGTCGAGACGAATCAGCTGCAGCGCGCTCGCGACGTCGACATGCTTCTCTATAACCTGTATCCGTCGTACCCACATGTCGGCGCGGCACTCATTCGCCTCGGGGACATTCATCACCGGTTGGGTTTGCCACAACAAGCGGAGATGTTCTATCTCGCTGCTCAGATGCAATACGCCGGCACGCCGGAAGCCGAGATCGCCGGGATGCATCTGGCACGGATTGAACAGGAGACGGCAGTGTCGGCGGGCTCGTCCTTCTTGAAGGAAAAGGTGGAGGGCCTCATCCGGGGGGCTGACGCCTCCTATCTGGAGTCCTCCGCAGGCGAGACCCTCTACAAGAGTATCGAGAAGGAGCATCCTCATGACGCCCTCGGCAGCGAGGCGCTCTTTCAATTGGCTGCGCACCACGAGTTACGAGGCGCGCCCTCTCGCGCCGTCCAGACTTATCTCGACGTGACTCGGCGGGCGGGCGTTGCCGAACCGGATCCATGGCCTCAGGCGGCCAGACTCCGTCTTGCCGCGATGTTGAGACCTCAGTTGGAAGCCGCGGTGAAGGCCAAGAACGATATTCGGACGGCGACATTGTTCCATAGCCACGGACCTGCTCCGGAACAACATTATCTCGGCACGCGCCTGTTGCTGGAAGTGGCTGACGCCCATCGCCGCCTGGGATTTTCAGCCGAAGCCGGGCGCCTCTATCGAACATTGGTACGGGATCGGAAGGTGGCTCCGCTGCACGAGTCTGCACTCATCGGTTTGGGAGAGAGCTATATGAACCGGCAGGAGTCCTCCGCAGCTCGGAACGTGTTTGAGAGCTTCCGCCTCCAGTATCCGCAAAGCCCACAGTCGATGCCGGTCTTGCGACAATTGACCACGGCCATGATCGAGCAAGGAGACCGCCCCAGTGCCATTCGACTGATGCGGCGGTGGCTTCTGGCGCATCCCAAAGAGCAGGAGCGGGGATGGATGCAGCTGACGCTGGCGAAAACTCTTGCGGACGATCACCAAACCAGCAAAGCCGTGGCTGCATTTGAAGAGGCCGCACGCCATAAATTCATGCAGTCGCCGAGCGACCGTCTCCTGTTTGCAGATCTTTTGACGACGCTCAACAAACATCAGCAGGCAGTGGACCTCTACCAGCGGGTACTGGCCTCCCGTCCGACGCCGGATCAAGCCGAATGGGCGCGCCTGCAGATCGTCAGAAACCTGGGAACACAGAAACTGCTTGGTCCGGTGCAGGCCGTATTGACGCCCGGCGCAGGAACCGGCGATCCACTGTTCTCTCGGGCATCGGCAGCAATACTGGCCGGTCTCCGACTCACCAGCGAGAAGGAAGGAGAATGATGCGATGAATGTACAGCCTGACTTGGCGCGCACGGATAGTGGGTTGCTGCAGGAAGCGTTTCGGAGCTTCGATGATGCCGCGGCGACGCTGCAACAATCCTATCAGACGTTGACCTCTCGGCTGGAAGAGCTCGACGTAGAGCTGGCCGACCGTAACGAGGCGCTGCGGAAAAATTTAGGTATCAATGAAGAGTTGCGCGAGCATTTAACGGCAATCGTCGAGTCCCTGACGACCGGTTTGCTCGTCATGGACGATGCCGGAACGATTACGCGCTGCAACCAAGCCGGCGAGCAACTGCTGGGGCTGTCGCGCGAGAAGATTATCGGCTCTTCGTTAGCCGCCTGTCTCAAGGAGGCGTGTTTGGACGGCGAGGGGTATCCGCTGACGACACTGCACGGAGCATTCGTCTCACTCTCTCAACGGGCGTTGCAGGCGAGGGATGGGCGCCATGCCGGCAGTCTGGCGGTGATTCAAGATGTGACGGCAATACGAGAATTGGAGGACCGGCTGCAGCGCCGCAATCGCTTAGCGGCCATGGGTGAGATGGTTGGTCGGATTGCTCACGAAATTCGGAATCCCCTCGGCAGTATCGAGCTGTTTGCGTCGATGTTGCGCCGCGATTTGAATGACGCGCCGGGGCTACGACGATATGCCGAGCATATCTCGTCGTCTGTCCATATGATGAATCGCCTCCTGACGAATCTTCTGCTCTACACCAAACCCGATTGTTCCCACCGCGAACAGCATGAAACGGAAGCCCTCATGCTGGATGCGTTGACCTTGGGAGCGCATGCCGTTGCCGGTGCCAGAGTCGACATTCGTCTGGAGGTCGATCCTCTGGTGACTCGAATCTGGTGCGATGCGGGGCAGATGAAGCAAGTGCTTCTCAACTTGATCCTGAACAGCATTCACGCGATGCCGAACGGTGGAACCCTGACGCTGTCCGCAAAAACGACAGCAGAATCGCCTCCCGGAGGATTCGGAGTATGCCTGTCTGTTTCGGATACCGGCGCCGGCATCCCGCCGGCGCAGCGCTCGAGAATTTTCGATCCGTTCTTTACGACGAAGGATGAAGGCACCGGATTAGGGCTTGCCATCGTGCACGCGATTGTCGAAGGGCATCGCGGCCGAATCGACGTCGAGAGTGCGGAGGGACGCGGCACCACGTTTACAATCGCTCTCCCGAATCATGAAGAGCCGAGTCCGATGCCGGACGGCCACTCGCCCGTTCAGATGTCCGTGAACCGGTATTGCCGGTCCGAGAAGATCGATGAGCGACCACGTGTCGAAGAGGAGGCTTCGGCATGAGCGAACAGGACACCGGAGACTCTGCGATTCGTATTCCTGCGCAGGCCGATCGAATTTTGATCGTCGATGACGATCCTTCCATGCGGACCGCCTTAATGGAGTCCGTCCGGCGTTTAGGGTATGAGGTGCAGGGCGCGATCGATGGCGCCGATGCCGTCGAACGGGTCAGCGATTACAAGCCCTGGTTAGTGGTGACGGATCTGAAGATGCCGCGTCTTGGCGGACTTGATCTGATCAAGGAGATCAAGCGCCGCTCGCCAAACACGTTGATGGTGCTGATGACCGCTTACGGGACAGTGGAAACGGCAGTGGAGGCGATGAAGTACGGAGCGAGCGATTACATCCTCAAGCCGTTCTCCAGCGATTTACTCGATCGGGTGATTGCCAATCTGAAAGCCCGCGGGGCTGATGCTTCGGCCCTGTCGTCTGCGCCGCTCGATCAGCGATCCATCCTGACGCAAGACCCCGGTATGGTTCGCTTGCTGAGCACCGTTGAGGGAGTCGCCGCGAGCCAAGCGACGGTCCTCATTCATGGAGAAAGCGGCACGGGGAAAGAATTGCTGGCCCGCTTTATTCACAGCCGAAGCCCGCGCGCGCACCGCCCATTTATCGCCGTGAATTGCGCGGCGTTACCGGACGGGCTGTTGGAGAGTGAGCTGTTCGGCCATGAGCGGGGGGCGTTTACCGGCGCCATCATGAAGAAGATCGGGAAGTTCGAGATGGCGCATACCGGCACCTTGCTGCTGGATGAAATCAGTGAAATGAATTCCGGCCTGCAGGCCAAGTTGCTTCGGGTGATCCAGGAACGAGAAGTGGATCGAGTCGGAGGGCGTGAGCCGGTATCCGTAAACATTCGTGTCATCGCCACGACAAACCGCTCGCTCTATCGGGAAGTAGAGCAGGGACGGTTTCGGGAGGATTTGTATTACCGGTTGAATGTTTTTCCCATTACGGTGCCTCCGTTGCGGGACCGGCCGGCGGACATTCCCTTGCTGGTGAGGCATTTCGCAGCCGTCTCTGCTGCGCGCAACGGTGTTCCGCAACCGACGGTATCTCCGGAGGCCTATGTTGCGCTGCAGGACAGACGATGGAAAGGGAATGTGCGCGAACTGGAGAATGTCATGGAACGCGCCGTTCTCTTAGCCGGGAACGAGCCGATCCTCCCAATCCACGTATTGGAGGACTTCAATGGGCAACCGGTCGTCTGTGCGCCGGTACCATCCGTCCCGCTGTCTTCCGTCAACGGGTCCTTGTGGGAAATGGAGCGTGAGCTGATTTTTCAAACTCTGACACGGGTTAAAGAGAATCGGACTCATGCGGCAAAAGAACTGGGCATCAGCATTCGAACCTTGCGAAACAAGCTTCGAGAATATCGAGGGCTCAGTTATCAGGTCTCGGAGTAACCCAGCGGGTTAGGGTGGCATGGGCAGAAAGCGATCGGCATTCGCTGCCGATCGGCAGAAGCGGGTCGAGCGAGATGATCGGCGGGCGTGCCGTCGCGGTGGCCTTCAGGAGGTCGCTCATGGCATCGCGATTGCAATAGATGACGGCCATGTCGACGGATACGAAAACAGGGGAGAAAACATCATGACGCTCTTTGATCACACCATGCAAGTGCTCAATAGTACCCTAGATTTACGAGGGGCCAGGCACCGGGTCATTGTTTCGAATATCGCGAACGAAGAAACGCCTGGCTATCGCGCCACTGATTTCAACTTCCTCGACTCGCTGCAAGCGGCTCAGCGCGGTCAAGGACCGGTGACGCTCGCGGTGACGCAAGGCAAACACTTCGGTATACGCGGAGAGGGGCTTCAACGGGTTGTCGGGAAACTCAGCGACGTGCCTGCGGGGGACCTTCCCTTGGATGCCAATTCGGTGAACATTGAGTTGGAAATGGCAAAAATGTCCGATAACGCCGGTGCATACAACGGTGCCGCAACGATCATGGCGATCCGCTTCCGGCAGTTGATGGGGGCGATCCGCGACGCGCGGTAGCAACAAATTCACGCCATCAGCCATCAGCTCTGATCCGAAAGCTGACCGCCGATGGCAAGGAGGTTTTATGGAAATGAGCGATAGTATGGCAGTGTCCGTTTCCGCTCTAGATGCGCAACGTCAGCGCCTCAACGTGATCTCCAGCAATCTGGCGAACGCACAGTCCACCCATACGCCGGGAGGAGGCCCGTATAAACGTCGCGATGTGGTCTTCCAGTCTACGCCTGTTGCAGGCCCCTTTCAGCGTACGCTGCGACAGTTGGCGACGGGACCGGGAGCCCATGCGCTCGATGGCGTGAAGGTGCTGCGTGTGCAGGAAGACTCAAAGCCCGGGCAGGTGATTTATGATCCGCGCCATCCTGACGCAGACAAAAAAGGGTTCGTCAAGATGCCGAACGTCAATGTCATGGAAGAAATGGTCAACATGATCGGTGCGTCGCGCTCCTACGAGGCCAACGTGCAAGCGATTAACGCGAGCCGCGCCATGAAGAGTAAGGCACTGGAGATTGGGAGGTAGTCATGGATCAGATCAAAGCGATCACGCCTCCGACACCGGCGTTCGGGGGCGGAGTCGGCCTGTCTCAAGCTGCAGCCGGCGCGCCCTCCGGTGGATTTCTGGATACGCTGCAGCATGCAATCAGTAAAGCCAACGACATCCAACTGGAAGCGAGTCAGGCGACTGAGGCGTTGATGACTGGACAGACACAAAATGTCCATCAAACAATGGTCGCGTTGGAGGAAGCGGATGTGTCCTTTCAGTTGATGATGCAGATCAGGAACAAGCTGGTGTCGGCCTATGAAGACATTCAGCGGATGCAGATCTAGCAGGATGCTGAACCCCCCCGCCAGCATCGTTCTCGCCTTGAAAGCATCCTCAACGTAGCCAGGGGCTACGCCTCCGGTGCTTTCGTCGGCTGCGGCTTTGCTGGACGGGATTTTTGAGCATCCTGTGTGAGTAGATCATCGAAGTACATAGTTTTCCGTCGCCGAGTCTGCGCCTTTCTGGTCGCGAGGAGTAAGGTCGTCCATGCTATCCAAGTTTTCCATCAATCAACGGATGATCATTCTGGTTGCACTTGCCGGCTCTATTGCCGGTTTGATCGCCATCACCCTCTGGACTCAGCAGCCCGACATGCAGGTCCTGTTCACGAACCTCAATTCAGAGGATGCGGCAGGAATTGTGGATAAACTGAAAGAGACGAAGGTGCCGTATGAAACGACCGGCGGCGGCACCACCATCCTCGTCCCCAGCGCGCAAGTCCATGAGTTGCGATTGCAGTTGGCGACCCAGGGCCTCCCCCATGGAGGTGGTGTGGGTTTTGAAATATTCGATCGGTCGTCGATCGGCATGTCCGATTTCGTTCAGAAGCTCAATTATCGTCGCGCGCTGCAAGGAGAGTTGGCGCGGACCATTGCGCAAATGCCGGAGGTCGAGCGAGCCCGCGTGCACCTTGCCACACCGGAACGGCGATTATTCGGGAACGACGCCGATCGCGCGCGCGCCTCCATCGTGGTGTCGTTACGGAACGGGCAAGCCCTGGCCAAGATACAAGTCAACGGGATCGTTCATCTCGTTGCAAGCAGTGTCGAAGGACTTCAAGTCAAGGATGTCACCGTGGTAGATGGTCATGGACGGCTCCTGTCATCCACAGCGGGAGGGGACGATGCCGCAGGGCTCACCGGCTCGCAGTTGGAATATCAGCGGACGGTCGAAAAGGATATTGAAACACGCATTCAAACGATGTTGGAGCGAATCGTCGGCCAGAATAAAGCCGTGGTTCGGGTATCGAGCGTACTCGACTTCCGTAAAGTGGAAACGACGGAAGAGCGGTACGATCCGAACAGTCAAGTCGTGCGAAGCGAACAGCGGGGCCAGGAGAAGTCCAACGGTCTGAATGGCACATCCGGTGGTGTGCCGGGCGTCCAGTCCAATATACCGCCCGGGACGGAGCAGGAGCCGACTCAATCGAGTTCGACCAGCAATCAGACCAAGAACGAAACCGTGAATTATGAAATAAGCCGGACCGTCTCCCGCATCGTGGAATCCAGCGGAAGCATCAAGCAACTCTCTGTGGCGGTGCTGGTGGACGGGATTTACGAAGGGGGTAAGGCGTCTGCAGCGGGGACATCGGCTGCCGATCAGCCGAAGAAGTATGTCGCACGACCCGAAGAAGACATGAAGCGTATCGAAGAAATCGTCAAAAAAGCGATGGGCTATTCGGCGGAACGCAAGGATCAAGTCCAGGTGACCAACGTGCAATTCGATATTGCAGTTGAAGAACCGTCCACTCTGGGCATCGAGGCGGCGGCAGATTCGACGAGTTCCCTCATGCCCTATCTCCGCTATGGAGTCGGCGGGGTGTTCTTTGCCGTGATTCTGTTCATGGTTGTGCGTCCGCTTCTGAGCATGCTGGGGACGACGGGAGCGTCGTCAGCCCAGGGGGACCAGCCGACGCTACCGGCTTCGGTCGGCCAGGTCGAAGCGGCATTGGGAGGACCACCGCGCTCCCAACTGGTCGATCTGGCGCGCAGTAATCCGGATTCGACGGCGGTGATTGTGAAGCAGTGGTTGAAGGGCAATCAGTAGTGAGGAGTGTTCGCGATGGCCGTACAATTATCCGGTGAGCAGAAAGCCGCGATTCTTCTGCGAGCAATCGGTGAAGACGCCGCGGCGCTCGTCATGAAGAGCCTCGACCCAAAAGAAATCCGCAAACTGGGAACCTTCATGAAGGAGACCGCCAATATTACGCGGGAAGAAGAACAGAGCGTGATGGAGGATTTTCAGAGGGCCAGCGCGTCCGGCGAAGTATCGTTTCATGGACAAGAATACATCAAAACCATCCTGACGAAAGCCCTTGGCCCCGAAAAGGCCGCCCGCCTTCTTGAGTCCATGAACAGCAGAGTGTACCCGGGGTTGGACGCGTTGAAGTGGGTGGATGCGAAGAGCGTATCTCAAATGCTCAAGTTCGAGCATCCCCAAACGATTTCCGTCGTCATGGCGCATATGGAGCCGGAGCAGGCCGGTCAGGTCCTGACCAGCCTGCCCGCCGATCTGCAAGCGGATGTGGCGTTGCGGGTGGCGACGATGGACGAGGTCCAACCGGATGTGCTCGAAGAACTCAGTGGTTCACTGCAAGATTTATTGGTGGCCAGCACCGGCGTCCATGCCTTGAGTATCGGTGGTTCTCAGGTGATCGCGAATATTCTCACCCGACTGGACAAAAACACCGAGGGCAGCATCATGGGGAAGCTTGCTGAACGCAACCAGACGTTAGCCGATGCGATCCGCGCATTGATGTTCGTGTTCGACGATCTCATCAAGGTCGACGATCGCGGGATGCAGGAGTTGATGAAAGAGGTCAGCAAAGAAGACCTTCCCGTAGCGCTTCGCGGCGCAAGTCCGGACGTCAAAGACAAGTTCCTGAAAAATATGTCGAACCGAGCCGCCGATATGTTGAAAGAGGATATGGAGGTGCGGGGACCGGCGAAGGTCACGGATGTGGAGAGAGCCCAGCAGAATATCCTCAAAGTGTGCCGCAAACTGGAAGAGGAAGGGCGCATCGTGATCGCAGGCGCCGGAGAGGCGTTGGTATAAATGGTCGGTCCATTGAGTCTGGAACCCGGCATTTCACAGCCAGCCTCGCGCGCTCCGTGGCAGCGAGGTGGGTCTGTCTTAGTCGTCGACGATGAGGTGTCGATCCAGGGGTTGTTAGTTGAGCTGTTACAGTCAGAGGGGTACAGCGTCCGCGCCGTTGGATCTGCGCAAGAGGCGCTCGCGGCGCTGAAGAGCGCTCCTGCCTCGCTCCTGATTACTGATATCAAATTGCCGGATCAGGACGGCATCGGTTTGCTTCAGCAGGCCTGCGCCCTCGATCGGCACATGATCGGCGTGGTGATGACCGGATATGCCACGATCGACCTGGCGGTCCAAGCGATGAAGGCCGGCGCGGCGGAGTTTCTCATGAAACCCTTCCAAATCGATGTCGTGCTCTTGACAGTCAAGCGGCTGCTGGAGCTTTACCGCCTGCGCATCGAAAACGCGGTCCTGAAAAAGGCGGTCGTGCGCGCCGGAGGTGTGCATCTTCAGCAGCTTGCATTGACCGATTTCGGCACAGGGCATCAGTTTCTCGGCACCAGCGGTCCGTCGGATTACGACCGAGGCATTACCGAGGGTGAACAACGGGCCCGCGAGCAAAAGGCAGTCGTCCAGCGGAAGGAGGAGGCCTTGTTTGCCGATGCGGTCCACCAGCTCGAGGGGGTTTGGAAGTCGCTCAGTCAGACGATGGAAGCAGATGTCGCGGCATTGGCCTTCAGTTTGGCGACACGCATCTTGCGGGACACGGTTGCCGAACGTCAGGAGGCTGTGACGGCACTGCTGAAATCGGCATTGGCCACGATTCGTGAATCGGGCGTCGTGACGGTGCGAACGCACCCCTCCGGCGTCGCGGTTCTCGAAGCAGCGCGAGTGGGATTGAGTCGTGATCGAGAAGGAGGATTGACGTTGCATATTGAAGGCGACGCCTCTCTTTCTCCGGGAAGTTGTGTGGTGCAATCCACGAATCGACTGGTCGACGCCTCGCTGGACCAACAGTTACTGCGTCTCGGCGAGGCATTACAGAACCGAGGTCGGCGTGAACCTCGTTGAGCTGATTGAACAGACAGACCCGCTGGTGGTTTCGGGCCGGGTGGCACAGGCGGTGGGGATTGTGATCGAGGGCTATGGTCCCATGACATCGGTGGGAGAACTATGCGAAGTCACGCGTGAGGACGGGGAAGGAACCGTGCTTGCCGAGGTCGTCGGGTTTCGAGGAGAGCGAGTACTGCTGATGCCGCTTGGGGAGATGCGGGGCATTGGCCCCGGCAGCCGACTGCTGATGAAAGGGCGCTGCGCATCGGTTCCGGTCGGCCCCCTTCTGCTCGGCCGAGTGCTGGACGGACTGGGAGAACCGCTCGATGGGCGGGGTCCCCTGGTCACCGAGCATCGGTACCCCCTTCATGCGGCGCCGCTCAATCCGCTCCAGCGCGCCCGCATCACGAAGCCCCTTGACCTCGGGATCCGGGCGATCAATGCCTGTTTGACGTGCGGGTTGGGCCAAAAGATCGGGATATTTTCCAGCGCCGGCGTAGGGAAAAGTGTGCTGCTTGGCATGATGAGCCGCTACACCAGAGCCGACGTGAATGTCATTGCGCTGATCGGCGAACGAGGCAGAGAGGTGAACGAATTCCTTCAACGGGACCTGACCCAAGACGCGCTGCAGCGGTCGGTCGTGATCGTCGCGACATCGGATCAACCGCCGCTGGTGCGGTTGCGGGGCGCGCTCATCGCGACCGCCATTGCGGAGTATTTTCGCGATTGTGGGAAACAGGTTCTTCTGATGATGGACTCCCTGACCCGGTTGGCGCACAGCCAGCGGGAGGTCGGGCTCGCCATCGGCGAACCGCCCACCACAAAAGGGTATACGCCGTCGGTCTTTACGTTTCTTCCAAAGCTTCTGGAACGAGTCGGGACAGGGCCCGGCGCCGGTACGATCACCGGACTCTATACGGTGCTCACGGACGGCGACGAGCTGGCCGATCCCATTGCAGAAACGGTCCGGTCGATTCTCGACGGGCATATCGTGCTCTCGCGGCAATTGGCCGCGCGCAATCATTTTCCGGCGATCGATCTCCTCAACAGCACCAGCCGTGTCATGAAAGATATCGTGGGTCGCGACCACTATGCTGCGACCAGGTCCATGATCGAGCTCATGGCCCGCTACCAACAATCGGAGGATCTCATCCTCCTGGGCGCCTATAAGGCAGGGACGAATCACGCGCTCGACAGGGCTGTGTCGGCGCAAGACGGGATCAACGGCTTTCTCCGCCAGGACATTGAGCAGCCGTCTGACTTCGGCGCATCGGTCCGGGATTTGCTCGCGCTGGTGAAGAGTACAGTATGAAACTCGATGCGGTGCGGCGTTATCGGGCACAAGTGGAAGATGTTGCGCGAATGGAACTTCTTGTGGCCCGCCAACTCCTACAGGATGCCGACATAACGTGTCAGGCTCTTGAGGCGCAGATGCAGGCGACGTCCGAAGGGTATGTGGCCAGAGCCGGCGTGGGAATGGTGCTGGAGGAATTTATCGAGCTGCAGGCGGCCTGTGACGCCCAGGCTGCATCGCTCGCGCAGGCTCGGCAGGTTGAAGCGCGTCTTCGTGAAGAGTGGAATCGGAAACAGCAGGACTTGCGGGATGCGATGCAGGAGCGCCGGACACTCGATCGGCTTGCGGAACGACAACGCAGACAATCCCTGGCCGTGCAGCACCGACTCGAGCACATGCAAATGGATGAGGCCGCGCGACGTGCTGGCGCGATGGGCGGCATGCAGAATCCTCTATGAGCAGGCTGAGGATGAACCAGAACCGCGATCACATCACTGGCGCACACAGTCGTGCGAAAGGACATTCTCGTTCGCCCATCGGAAGGGGAACGTGGATCTGGTCTGTCGGTGTCTTGTTTGCGGTATTCATGGCGCTGGGCTGGACGATGGTCCAGTTCAACCACGCGTTTTCTGCTCAGACGGCAGCGCCTCCTGGTTCTCGGACAGCGCTCCCCGTAGCCGGCGATTCCGAGAGCCTGCCACCTGAGTTACGGCCGCCGGAAGAGACCAAGACATCGGGGGCTGAGTCTCCATCGACAGAGTCTGTGCGGGTAGAAGGCCCGGCGTTACATGTGCCGGAGGAAATGGTGGCCATGCTTCAGCAGCGGCAAGAAGACATCGATCGTCGAGAGAAGGCCGTTCGGACCGCCGAGGAACGATTGACCATTCTCAGGGCTGAATTTGAAGAGATACTGAGTAAAGTCGAAGCTGCCGAACAGCGGCGTCTTCGTCTCAAGGAGCAGCAGGAGAATGCTGGTGAGGGCCGGACCAAACAGGCAGCCGAGTCGCGCGCCCAGAATTACGCGCATCTGACCAAGATCTACGAAAGCATGCCGTCCGAGGAAGCGGCGGCACGAATCGAGCGGATGCCGAATCGGAAGGCTCTGGAGATTCTCCGGCTGGTAAAGGGTAAAACCGCCGGATTGATCCTCGCACAAATACAAGTCGACAAGGCCGCGAAACTGACCGAACAACTTCTTTCCAACCCCTGATCTGTTTCTGTCTCCCGTTCTTCCCCGGTACTCTTTGCCGAACCGCTCGGCAACTTTTTCTCCTGCCGGTCTCTTTTCCTCATCGACAAGGTGGAACCCTACGCCAAACGACATGTACCGGTCCATTCTGAGTGGCACGAGCCTTGAAGTAGTCTAGGGTCGACGCACCGCATCGGATCACCACCGGGAAGCCGAGAATATATGGACGTGAGACAACTCAACACACAGATTAATCTGCAGCTCGCCGGCGGAGAACTGAATGTCTTCGGTGGCGGGGACCGCCTTGGATCGCCATCGGACAAAAGGGGATTCTCAACTCTGCTCCATGCCGTATCAGGGAAGGCCAATGGCAGCAAGGAAGCAACGTATCGGGCTCCGCACTCTGAGGCCAATGATCGGCCAGCCAGCACGAAACCGGCGATATCCCGTAGCTCGTTACGCAAGACCGGCGATAGCAAGGGAACAACGCACCGTGCTCCTCGATCTGAAGTCGACGATCGGCCGGCCATGACGAAGCCGACCGTTCAACGTGGCTTGTCGCGCAAGGCCAACGGCAGCGCGGATCCAGAGCCTCGTGCCCCTCAATCTGAGATGAAGAACACGTCTTCTACGGCGACGTCCGAAGTCCATCCTACTGGTGTGGCGCACGAGTCCGCATATGGTGCGCGCACAGAGTCCAGGGTTGCTCAGCCGGAACCCGAAGACGAGGTTTCCACGACAACCTCCGACTCGGAGCCCTTGCTGCTTTCGCTTCTTGGAGCGGCGATGGCGACGCCGATGTCCACGGCTGCTGTCACGCAGGATCTTGTCGCTGTCGACACATCAACGGACCAGGCCGTCCTGCTTTCAGAGATGCCCCGAGGGCCGGCAATCCAGCCGATGGATCAGTCGGCTGAGGAGATCGCCAGTCTTGTGCGTCCAGATCCTGGATTTGGTGAAATGACCGGCCACAATAGGACATCGACTGCAGAGGAAGCTGTTGCATCTCGATTCCTGCCGATGCCCGAGCGGCAATCAGGCTCTACCGATGCCATCCTGGTTGTTGAGAATTCAGAAATCCGCCGGCCGTTCACAGCACTGCAGGGCCAGGCGATTGAGAACCACGACTCTCGTCAGGCGTTTCCGATCATGGAGCGCCAAGAGGACGGCATGCCTCAGACCCTGGTTCCAGCAGGGCAGGTTGCCGCAGATGGAGAGGACCGTGCCCGGTTTGCCGAGACGGTGACGCTTCAGCCGATTCGCCAGAATGGTGAGGCAACCACAGCACAGGTGGATCGGTTGTCGGCGCAACAGACTCTGGAGAAGGCCGAACCGTCGCTTCACCAGAAGAACATGCAGGAGGAATCTCCTGAGGCCCTCACAGCGGCAGACTTGTCCCGTCCCACCCAGACTGAGGGCGCCAACGCAGAGTTCAGCGGACAGAGGAAGGAAGCCGGCCTGAAGTGGCTCTCTCGTCCCGACGTTCATTCGGCGGACGCGTTGTCTCGCATGCCACAGCAATCGGGGAGCGAGTCGCTCAACGTAGGATATCAGTCTCTGCCGTATCAGCAGGGCCAAGGCGGCGCGCCGTCGAACCTCCAGCCCACTCCCGCACCGACCGTTCCGTCCTCGGCCCAGACGTTGAGGCCCAGTCTGGATGCTGAGATAACACAGGTTCCGGCTACCCACGCCGTGCAGTTCGACATGGCTCCGGCGGACTTCGGCCAACTTCGGGTGCGGGTCGTCTTGTCCGACCACACGGTTCATACGCTCATGAAGACCGATCGCGCCGAACTCGGCCAGATGTTGATGGGCCAGCAGGAGCAATTGAACACACAACTGTCTGCCGCCGGTTTGGATTTGGGGCGTTTCCAAGTTCAGGTCAATCAAGAACGAACACACCATTCGGGGCAGGAGTGGCCGTCGCAGGCTCAGGGCGGCACATCCAAAGAGCAGGGAGATCCTCGGCCGCAGGATCGTTCTCCTGAGACTCCGGTTCCTTCTCGGACCCGAACCGGTCTGCTCAACTTGTTTGCATAACGCGCGATCAAAGGAGACCCATCATGGCTATCGTCAGCGCAACGACATCGTCCATCGTTCCGGCGGCAGAGACCACGCTGAAACCGCCAGAACTCGGCAAAAACGATTTTCTCAATCTGTTGGTAGCGCAGTTGAAGAACCAGGATCCGTTGAAGCCGATGGACAGCTCGTCATTCGTCGCCGAGTTGGCTCAGTTCAGCCAATTGGAACAAAGCGCGAATCAAAGCAAGATACTTCAGGAAGTGCTCGACGCGCAGCAAGCGAGTCTGCAGTATTCGTTGTTGCCGCTGGTCGGTCGAGTGGTTCGTGTCGAGGGCGGGTTTGCCCAATTGGAAGACGCGCCGGTTCCGCTCGATTACAGCTTCAGCCGGGATGCCGCCTCGGTCAAGGTGGCCATCATGAATGCGTCGGGTCAGGCCGTTCGCACGCTCGATCTCGGCGCTCAGAGTGCCGGTGCGCAACAGGTGACATGGGACGGTCGAGATCAGAACGGAACGATGATGCAGCCGGGGACCTATCGCTATGCGGTTGCCGCGTATGACGCCCAGGATCAGGCGGTGCCTGCCACGATGACATCGCGACTGACGATTACCGGTATCCGGCTCGAAGAGGGGCAGCCCAAACTGGCGGCCGGCGATCTCACCATCGATCCAGGGTCCGTCATCGAATTTCGCTAAGACAGCAGGGACAAGCCTGCATCATGTATTGTCACAGAAATTAGAAGGAGGTCGATCATGGGTATTTTGTCCGCATTATTCGCCGGGGTGAGCGGTCTCAACGCCAACGGCACCGCCTTATCGGTGATCGGGAACAATATTGCCAACATGCAAACGGTCGGGTTCAAGTCGAGCAAAGCGACCTTTGCCGATCTGATCAGTTCGTCGATATCAGGCGGATCCGGTTCAGTCCAGACTGGAATCGGCGTGGCGTTGACCTCTGTGCAGGGCAATTTCTCACAAGGTTCTTTGGCCACCTCGTCGAACGTCCTCGATATGGCGATCGACGGCAACGGATTCTTCATTGTCCAAGATGCTCAGGGCGGAACCTTCTACAGCCGAGCGGGGGCGTTTCGGTTAGACAAGGATAACAATGTCGTCGATCCCAGCGGGTTCAAACTGCGAGGATTTCTCGCCGACACCACCGGGACGATTACAGGATCGATCGGCGATGTGGCTCTTCCCTCCACCACCGCCTCGCCGCGCGCGACCACTCTGGCGTTCCTTGCCGCAAATTTAAACTCGGCGACGCCGATTACGGGAGTGAGAGGGAATATGGTCGGTTCCGCGCCTGCGACCATAGCCGTACCCACCGCCGGCGGTAATCTTTCATTCGATATTGATCTGAACGGCGACGGCGTTCAGACCGTCACCGTGGCTGCCGGCATCGCGACGAACGCAGACTTAGCCACGGCGATTCAGAACGCGGTGCGGGGTTTGATTCCCACCGATCCATTCCGCGCCGCTGCCTATACGGGCTTCACCGCCGTGGTCAATTCGGCAGGGTTTTTCACCCTCGCCTCCGGACTTACCGGGGTGACGGATAACACCACGGCAAGTACCGGAACGGTCGTCATCGCTGCCAACGGCGCCGACACCCTGGCCGCGAACTTGAATATGCCGGCCGGTACCTCCACGACGGGCACGGACTTCGACCTCTCCAATCCGACGGGGAGTTCGAACTTCTCCAGCTCCATGACCGTGTACGATTCTCTTGGGAATAATCACCTCTTTACGACCTATTTTACCAAGATCGGGAGCAATACCTGGAACTATAACGTGACGGCCAACAGCAACGATATGGTGACGGCCAACTATGCATCGGCCAACATCGATTCCACGCTCGGGATCACACGGGTTGGAGCGGGGACTCTGACATTTGGGACGAACGGGACGCTGGACCGCGAGAGTGTGGCCCTTCGGTTCGATACTGGAACGGCAGCCGGCGCAGTCGGGGCCGCGCCGGGACAACTGCAAGTCGACTTTAACGGCGCGACGGCCGATCAACTGCTCACCTATAACTTCGGCACCAGCGTGACGACCGAAGGCGGCAACGGGCTGGATGGCACGTCCCAGTTCGGTTCTCAATCTGCGGTGGTCCAACTGACGCAAGATGGCTATGCGGCCGGCTCCCTCCAGGCTTTCTCGGTCGATGGCAACGGTGTGATCAATGGGCGGTTTTCCAACGGCCAGTTGAGAGCGTTGGCGCAAGTGGTGCTGGCGCGATTTCCCGACCCGCTGGGATTGACCAGGACCGGCAACAATACGTTTGCGGAGTCCGGCAATTCCGGGCAACCGGTGACGGGAGTGCCGGAGAGCGCAGGATTGGGGAAGTTGAAGTCCAATACGCTAGAACTATCCAATGTCGACCTCGGAGAAAGTTTTATCGATATGATCGCGGCCCAACGTGGCTTTCAAGCCAACTCCCGCGTCATTACGACATCCGATGAGATCCTTCAAGAACTCGTCAATCTCAAACGGTAGACTTCTACTGCGACTGAGTCATGTGCGCACCGGCGCATGACTCAGTCCGGAGGGAATGCATCCCACTGCTTCTTGACCGACGGTTTACGTCAAGGTTTTGACATCGTCAATCGCCTGGCAGCCTGTCGTGTCTCCCAGTAATCCTCGTTCCCCCTATCACGAGGAATCTCTGCATCCAGCATAGCGTTTCTCGCATGGCGCGCAGAATGCCGCGCGCGATTCTTGTGGCATACGCATTGCTATCTCTTTGTTCCAGTCACCGTTCGACCAGAGGAGGATTGTATGGCAGATGCAGCCGCAGCGACCCCCGAGGGTGAGAAATCCCCGGTCGTCGTCACACCCGGGATGCCCATGAAAATGGTCATCATCATCGTCGTCGTTTCCACGCTCTTGCTCGCAGGCGGGGGGGCCTTCCTGATGTTCAAGCTCATGGCCGGAGGGCATGGGGGAGAGGAGGCGAAATCAGAAGCCGGCGCAGCGAAAGAAGAGAGTCACAGCGAAGCCGAGAAGAAGCCCGCGGCAGCCGAGGCGAAATCAGGCGCAGCCAAGGTCGCACAGCCTGGCCTGATATTCGATGTGGAGCCCTTCATTGTCAACCTGGCCGACATGCAGGAAGTCAGATATTTGAAACTGACCGTAAAACTGGAACTCGACTCCCAAGAGGCGTCGGCTGAACTGACCGGCCGTATGCCTCAAGTGCGCGATACGATTCTCGTGCTCTTGACCAGTAAGGACTCCGCGTCGATCCGAAGCACTCAGGGGAAGTTCCAGTTACGCGATGAGATTACGCAACGGGTCAATAGTATTCTTCCCAAGCCGTCCGTGCGGACGGTCTATTTCACGGAATTCGTCGTGCAATAGCCGCAAGGACGATTCATCCTATGGAAAAAATCCTTTCCCAAGACGAAATCGATGCGCTCCTCAAGGGGGTGAGCTCCGGCGAGGTGGACGCCAATTCAAAGGGCCAAGAGCCGGCCGGCGCAGGGGCCAAGCATTTCGATCTGTTCAATCAAGAACGCATTATCCGCGGGCGCATGCCGACGCTCGAACTGATCAACGATCGCTTCATTCGTCGCCAGTCGAATACGTGGGGGGCGTTGCTTCACGATACCATCGAGTTCGTGGTCGTCGGGACACAGATAACGAAATTCGGCGACTTTGTTAAAAAAATTCCCATGCCGTCCTCGATGAACGTCTTTCACATGGAACCGCTCCGCAGCAACGGGCTGTTCGTTATGGATGCGTTTCTTGTCTATCTCATCGTGGATTACTTTTTTGGCGGCAAAGGCCAGACGCACGTCAAGCCGGAAGGTCGAGATTTCACGCCCATTCAGTTGCGCGTCATCAAGAAGCTGGTTCAGCAAGCCTTCCTCGACCTCGAAAAGGCCTGGGAAGCGCTGATGCCTGTCAAGATCCAGCATATTCGTTCGGAAAGTAATCCCCAATTTGCCATGGTGGTCTCCGCATCCGAGATTGTCGCCGTCGTGACCCTGAAAGTCTTGATCGGAGAGACAGGGCGCGATCTGTTCATCGTCTATCCCTATTCCATGCTCGAGCCCATTAAGGAACGGCTCTATTCGGGGTTGGTGTCCGATCATGTCGAGCAGGACGGAGGATGGGCGGGCCGGTTCTGCGACCGGCTACAAGACTGTCCGCTCAATCTGACCGTTCGTCTCGGCACGGCCTCCGTCCAAGTACGGGACGT
>JBBRRK010000011.1:0-32288 GCA_038200765.1 Nitrospirales bacterium | reverse complement strand
GTCGGACATGATATTCCCGCTCCAGAAAATACGCGATCTTCTGCCCACAGCAATCGTGTTCGCGGACCCGTAACTCCCAAATCAGCCGCTTGATCGTCGCCGAGACCTGGCGCGCCCGTCGGGGCCCCTTCTTCGCCTGCGTATGGCGATCGAGAAAGCCCGCGAGCCCATCGCTCGCCATGCCCTTCAGCCAGAGCCCGATGGTCTCCCGATGTCGTCCCAGATGCGCCGCAATCTTCGTGTGACTCAGGCCTTGTTCGGCGAGCTCAGAGGCCAGCGTCATTTGCGTGAGAGTCTGCATGTCCATAGGGTACTATGGACTGTCGGATATTTACGGCAACATTGCGGGAATGCAGGAGCGTAGCCTGCATTGTTCATGAAGGCTCGTTGCGAACACGTGCAGACACGAAGCGAGATGAGCAGTTGGAAGCCTGAAGCCCGCAGGGCAGATGCCTTGCCCGAGCGAGATGGGCAAGACGTGCATGAATGGCGATCCGAAGTTCGAAGTTCCAAAAACTCCGAGCTTCGAACCTCGAACCGTCGTCTGTCGTGCCCTCCCCGCAAGGTTGGGAGAACCCGCGCGAATATTTCCAGGGTATCAGCTTTACATTCAAATACTTGCTCAATATAATCCATAAGTTTTTCACGGATGTTTCCACGACGGACACGTGTGTGCTGACCGCGTGAATCTCTCACGCCAGTAATGTCTGCTGCCGCCATCGTTACGCGTGCCCAGGATGCGTCGTAGGTGAACGAAAGGTGGAGACGCAGGGTGTACGGCCACGGCCAATGTTAGGGTTACCCATGATGCCGGCATTAACTTCTCCGTCTACTTGCGGGACGCGGATCCGGTGAGGGGACCTTGTTATTCAGTCGGGGCTCGTTGGCTCTTCGTTCTGGTGTTCGCGACCCTGGCGTGTGGGGTGTTGCCGGTGCTTGCGGTTGTGGCGGAGCAGGCAGGAGTCACAGTGACGGCTATTGAGATTCGAGGGAACAAGCGGATCGAGTTGCCGGCGATTGTCGGTCGATTGACATTGAAGCCCGGCGATCCTCATACCCCTGAAAATGTTCGTGGACAGATCAAGATTCTCTACGAAACCGGATTCTTTGAAGAGGTGCAGGTGGAGACGGAATTGGGAGCGGGTGGGGTAGCCCTGGCCTTTCTGGTCCGCGAGAAACCGTTTATTACCGAAATCGTATTCGACGGGAACACCGCGCTCAGCGACGACAAGCTCAAAGAGAAGATCACGATCAAGAGCCAAGCCTTTCTCGATCAGTTACAGGCGAAAGAGAGTGCGGAGAAGATTCGTCTGGCCTACCAAGGGGACGGCTACTTCAATTGCAGTGTGATTCCGGTCGTGCAGACCTTGGAAGAGGATCGGAAGCGCCTGACATTTTTGGTGAAAGAAGGGGACAAGGCGCGTGTCAAAACGGTCAATTTCGATGGCCTGCGCGCGGCGACGAAAGACGAGATGTTCAAGGTGATGGCGACCCGGGAATGGATTCCCTGGTACGGTCTGATCACCCAGCTGAAGTTGCCCTCGCTGCTCTCTGATGCCGGTGTCTTGAAGCGAGAAGAAATGGTCACCGACGTCGAGCGGATCAAAGAAGTCTTGCTCAACAAAGGCTATTTAAACGCCCAAGTCGGATTGCCGACTGTGGAACTCAGCGACGAGAAGAAATGGTTCGTGGTGACGTACGCGGTATCGGAAGGGGAGCCGTTCACCATCGGCGAAATTGGGTTCCGCGGGAATACGGTGTTCGAAGATCCGGAACTTCGTCAGGGGCTCAAGATGAAGGAGGGGGAGATCTTTCAGCGCCAGAAACTCCGTGACGAGGTCACACGGCTGAACGATCTGTATGGGAGCAGGGGTTACTCGTTTGCCGATGTGTCGCCCAATGTGGTTCCGAACACGGCGGAGCGGACCGCAAGCGTCATTCTGACCATCAAGGAAGGAGAGATGATGCGGATCCGTCAGATCAACATCAGTGGGAACGAGAAGACCAAAGACAACGTGGTTCGCCGTGAAATCCGTGTCGATGAGCAGGATGTCATCGATACCCCCGCGTTGAAGCGGAGCTTTCAGCGTTTGAATAACTTGAACTTTTTCGAGACGGTGGAAATTCTCCCGGCGCAGGTCGGCGTGGACAAGGTCGATCTGAATGTCCGCGTGAAAGAAAAACCAACCGGCCAGTTCAGTATCGGCGGCGGATTCAGCACGTTGGACCAGGTGGTCGCAATCGCCGATATTACGGAAGGCAACCTTGGCGGGAATGGTTGGATGGGACGAGTCCGCGGTCAGTTGGGTCAACGGCGGCAAATAGGGTTGGTCACGTTTCGCAATCCCTATGTGAACGACTCCTTGACCTCCATGCAGCTGGACGTCTACCGCACGGCCACGAACTACATCACCTATTTTGAGACAAAAACCGGTGCCAGTGTGACGTTAGGCCGATATCTCTCTGAATATACCTCCGGGAGCATGAGCCTGTTCGCGGAGGAGTTGAATTTTAAGAATCCGGCAGTCGGCATTTGCCCGGACTTAATTCCGCTTGTGTGTCGTCAACTTGGGAGCCAGTCGACAACCGGGTTCCGCACCACGCTGGCTCGCGACACGAGAGACTACCATATGGATCCTCGCACCGGTTGGCGAGCTGCCATAGGCTTCGATGTGGGGACTCCCTACCTGGGCGGGACAAATAACTTTTATAAATATTATCTGGATGTGATTAAATATATCCCCTTGCCGGCCGATACGAGGTTTTCAGTCCGCGCTCGCTATGGCGCAGCAGTTGGTATCGAGGGGGAGCCGATTCCATTAACCGAACGATATTTTGTCGGCGGCATCAATACGATTCGCGGGTTCAAGTTCGGGCGCGCAGGGCCGGTGACCCCCAGTAATTCCCTACTCGGAGCAACCAAACAGTTGATCTTTAATAACGATTTTATCTTTACCATTTCCGCTGATGCGAAATTGAACGGGGTGATCTTTTTCGACTACGGGAAAGGCTTCGACGACGGTGAGCCTCTCTCGACGAAGTTGCGGAAAACGGTAGGATTGGAAGGGCGATGGATTTCACCCTTCGGCCCTCTTCGCGCTGCGTATGGGATTAATCTGGATCCCAGGCCAGGAGAAGCCAAAGGAGCCTTCGAGTTTACCATCGGTACGTTGTTCTAAGTAGAGCAAGGTTTTGACCACGAGTGGGAGGTAACGGTGTGATTCAGGTTGGTAACGTCAAGCGGAAGGTGTTCCGTGGATGTGGTCTATTGGTGGCCCTTCTCATTGTCTCCGGCTGTGCTGCCGGCGGGGCAAAAATCGAAGGAAAGATAGGTGTCGTCGATCCAGCCCGCGTCCTGAACGAGACGAGCACCGGCAAGAAAGCCAAAGAATTCTTGAGCGTCTATTCCAAGAATCGCCAGGCGTTGATCGAGATGGATGAGAAAGAACTCCGCCGCATGGAAGAAGATTTTGGGAGGCAGGCCAGTGTATTGAGCGCAACGGCAAAACGGGAGCGCGAAGAGCAGTTTCGACGTCGGGTAGCAGAGTATCAGCAGAAAGCGAGCGACATGAACCGGGAGGTTCAAGAAAAACAAAAAGACGTGCTCGAAGGGTTCCGAGAGAAGGTGGGACTCATCGTGGGAAAAGTATCGAAACGCCTCGGTTTACAAGTTGTCATCGATAAGGGGAAAGGTGGTCCCACCTTATATAGCGATGAGGGACTCGATATTACCGGTCAGGTCATCGATGAGTTTAATCGTGAGTATCCCTAGGGCTCAGTCTGACATGATGATTCTACGGCGACGAGCGATGGCCGGGCATTTCCGCCGTTCTCGGTCCACACAATCTCCAAGGTATTCCAGCGAATCCGTTTCAGGTCTTTCGGGGTCTGCGATGGCGCCTCTGCCGGCTTTTCTTTCGCCTCGTGATGAATGGCTCTGTCAGACAGGCTCCTCGCCCGCATGATTGATGGCTGTTCGTTGTGAGTTGCCCTCAATCGCCTTCCTCGTGGAGCGTCTCTCGTTATGTATGCGAGACGTGCGGGAAAAGCGGGATGGGTCGGACGGTTCATCTTCGCGAGTCGCGTCTGTCTTGCCCGTCTCGCTCACGCGTCACATGCCGGAGCAGCGGATTGTCGATTGCAGCAGGAGTGGTCGTGAATATTATGGGTTGCTATCGTACTCGTGAGCAGCGAAGGAGGACTCGATGGAACGATTGAGAGTGACTAGTTTGATCGGTGCAGTGGCCTTGTGGTCGGCAATGGTGTCGCCGGTGTTGTCGGGTGAAACCCTCAAGGTTGCCGTGATGAACCAACAGGTGGTGATTGAGCAGTCGAAGGCCGGCAAACGAGCCTTGGAAGAGCTCAAGGCCTACTCCATAACCAGGCAAAAAATCATCAATGCCGACGATCAAGAACTAAAGGAATTGCAACAGGCAACTCAAGACGAGAAGTTGACTGACAGCGCGAAGCAAGAGAAGCAGATCAAGTTTCAGGCCAAGATGGAAGCCTATCAACGCCGTCTGGCCGACTTCAATCGCGAGATTCAGCAGAAACAGCGTGAAATGGTGGCCGAATACTCGAAAAAAGTGCAGGCGGCTGCGCAAGCCGTGGGGGAAAAAAACGGGTACGTGGCAGTTATCGACAAGGGGAGCGAGGCGGTGATGAAGATCGTGCTCTATCATCAGCCTGCGTTGGATGTGACCGATCACGTGGTGAAGGAGTTCGATCGGCAGAATAAGTAGGAGAGGAGGGGATGGAGGCTGATGATCTTCTGTGCTCGCGCAACGCGCGGCCTCAGAAGGATGGGGAGGGAGTGGCCAAGGCTGCCCTTCTTGCTCGCAGAACGCGCACATTCGGAAAGTGCCCGTTCAATGCGCGCAGTAAAGGGCAGCCTTGGTCACTCCCTTAACGAGAGTTGAAGAGGATTGGAAAGCCCTCGCCTGGGCTACTGGCACGTCCCGGGAAATCGATTGCGAAGCAATCGGAGGGTAGGGCGGGTGAAAAGTATCTGCCAGTGGGTGGGTGAGAAAATTGCGCGCAGGGGAAGATCAATCAGTCCCCATCCCTGAAGAGATATCGAGCAAGCTTGGAAGGATCATTGAATGTGCACAGTAGAGGGCCAAACCAAGCCGCCCCCGTAGAAAGATAGAGAGCAAGCTTGGAGGGAGCATTCGTAGTATCGCCACAACCTCAGAATGCACACAATTGCCGTTTGGTCTATGGCAGACTGAGAAAAAATCAGTTTATGCACAATTTATGCACAATACACCGTTAAAATCTTACATACTGGTGTCGATGTCAACATAGCATCAGGATGCTCAAAAAGGTCGTCCAGCAAGACCGCAGCGAGGGAAGAGGCGAGGCGTACGCTTCGGTACGTTGAGCCTCTGAGCGAAGCGAGAACGCCGCTGGCGGACTTTTCAGCATCTTGATAGAGGAGGTTTCGCCGATGTCCGTGATGGAGCAAGCCGAAATTCAGTCCATTTTGCCTCACCGGTATCCCTTTCTCCTGGTCGATCGCGTGCAGGAGCTGGACCTCGACCGGCGGATCGTAGGAATCAAGAACGTGACGGTCAATGAGCCCTTCTTTCAAGGGCATTTCCCCGGACGCCCAGTCATGCCGGGGGTGTTGATTCTCGAAGCCATGGCGCAAGTCGGTGCGGTCCTGGCGTTGAAGTCGATGGGGCACGCCACACGTCCGGTGGTCTATCTGACCGGCATCGATGGGGCGAAGTTTCGGAAGCCGGTCGTGCCTGGTGATCGGTTGCGGTTAGAGATCAACGTGGTCAAGAAGCGGGTGCCGTTTTGGAAGATGCAGGGGAAGGCATTCGTCGAAGATGAACTGGTCTGTGAAGCCGAAGTGACCGCCATGGTGACCGAGGAGAAAGATGTGAAGCGTGAAGCGTGAGACGAAAAGACCTATGGCCCGCATTAATACGTGCGGTGCACACATCACGATTCACCATGTTCGTTTCACTGGAGGTTAAGCGTGCAGATTCATTCAACAGCGATCGTTCATTCGAAGGCGAGTCTTGCCGATGACGTGGAGGTCGGGCCGTTCTGCGTGATCGGTGAGCATGTCACCATCGGAAAGGGAACCAGACTGCTGTCCCATGTGACGGTCGACGGATGGACGGAGATTGGCGAGCGGAATGAGGTCCATCCCTTTGTTTCGATCGGTGGACCACCTCAGCATCTCGGATATCATGGGGAACCGACCAAGGTTGTCATCGGTCATGACAATATCCTTCGCGAGTATGTCACGGTCAATCGCGCGACGGTACAAGGTGGTGGGGTGACATCGCTCGGGTCAAAGAATTTTCTGATGGCCTATGTCCACGTGGCGCATGATTGCCGGCTCGGCAACCATCTCATTATGGCCAATGCCGCCAGTTTAGCCGGCCATATTGCCATCGGCGACCATGCCATCATCGGGGGGCTAACCGGTATCCATCAACATGTGCGGGTCGGATCATATTCCATGGTCGGCGGCTGTTGCGCTCTCGGTCAAGATCTTCCGCCGTTCATGCGGGCTGCAGGCGGCTATCGTGCGCGGATGTATGGCCTCAACTCAGTGGGGCTGCGGCGGCAGGGGTTTTCGACCGATCGGATTTCAGTGCTCAAACGGGCATACGACATGCTCTTCCGATCGGGGCATCGAACCGCTGAAGCGGCCAGGCTCGCCAAGGCTGAATTCGGAGACCAGCCCGATGTTATGACAGTGGTGGGGTTTCTAGAGGGAACGAAGCGTGGCATCTGCCGGTCGGTCGGCAAAGACCATGAGGATGAGGAGTAAGCGCCGTGGCCGCACGACCTCACATCACAAATGGCGAGCGGATTGGACTCATTGCCGGCAACGGCCGGTTCCCGATCATCTTTGCAGATAATGCCAGGAAGCTTGGCTATCACGTGTCGGCCGTGGCGCATGAAGGCGAGACGGAACCTGAATTGGCCGGCCATGTGGATCGGATCCATTGGATCAAGATCGGCCAGCTCAACAAGCTGATCAAGGCGTTTAAGGAGGACAAGGTCCACCAGGCCGTGATGCTGGGCGGGATCAAGAAGACTCATATGTTCACCACGCTGCGGCCGGATTTCCGCACCTTGGCGTTGGCGACACGCGTGGCACTTCGGAAAGACGATGACATTTTGCGCGAGTTTGCGAAGGAGCTTGAAGGAGAAGGGATTGCCATCTGTGAGTCGACCTTTGGGCTTGAGGGAATCCTTGCAGAAGAAGGGACCTTGACCGCGCGGGCTCCATCGGAGAAAGAGTGGGAGGACATCCGTTACGGATGGGAAGTGGCGCATGACATCGGACGTCTCGATATCGGGCAGTGCGTGGTAATCAAAGATCGCGTGGTCGTGGCCGTTGAGGCGGTTGAGGGCACCGATGGAGCCATCAAGCGCGGCGGCGATTTGGCCAAAAACGGCGCGGTGGTGGTCAAGCGATCGAAGCCGCAGCAAGACTTGCGGTTCGATCTCCCGGCTGTAGGACCCAGAACCATTGAGGTGATGGCCTCGGTCAAGGCGTCTGTCTTGGCGATCGAGGCCGGGCGGACGGTCCTATTGGATCGCGAGATCGTCTTGGCCAAGGCCCGGTCTGCTCGGATTGCGATCGTCGGGATCACCAAACTCGAACCGAGTAGGAAATAGGGCTCAAAGTATGACACCGTTGAGGGCAGGCGTCATCGGCGTCGGACATCTCGGTCGGCACCATGCGCGCCTCTATGCCTCGTTGCATGGGGCGCAACTAGTTGGAGTGACGGACCAGTCGGTTGAGCGTGCGCAGGTGGTCGCAGATCGGCATGGGGCGCGCATCTTTCGTACGGCTGATGAATTGTTGCCGTACGTCGATGTCGTCAGTGTGGCGGTGCCTACGTCGGGCCACTATGCCGTTGCAAAAGCCTGCCTGCAGGCGGGCAAGCATGTCCTGGTCGAAAAGCCGATTGCCGCCACGCTTGGAGAAGCGCAGGAGTTGGTGCAGTTGGCCAAGCAGCGAGGCTGTTGTTTACAGGTCGGTCACAGCGAACGGTTCAATCCGGTGATGGCGCTGATGCGTCCCCATATCGGGCCGCCTGTGTTCATCGAATGTCATCGTCTCAGCAGTTTCAGTGAACGGGGAACGGACGTGGATGTGGTGTTGGACCTGATGATTCACGATCTGGACCTCGTGTTGTCGTTGAATCCTGGTCCCGTTGAAGAGGTGCGCGCCGCGGGGGTGGCGGTGTTGTCTTCCTCGATCGATATTGCCAACGCCCGCATTCAGTTCCAAAGCGGCTGTGTCGCCAACCTGACCTCCAGTCGGGTGTCGACAAATACGATGCGTCGGCTACGCCTCTTCCAACGAGACAACTATCTGTCGATCGATTTCCAGACGAGGCAAGGAATGATCTGCCGACGCCATACCAAGGCCGGAGCGCGGCCGACCGTGGAGGTCGAGCAACTCCAGGGTGGAGACGAAGAACCCTTGAAACTCCAGCTTGAATCGTTTCTTCACGCAGTCAGCACTGGTTCGAGGCCGGTGGTGTCTGGTGAGGATGGCGCGGCGGCAGTGGACGTGGCGCATCAGGTCTTGCAGGCCATTGCGGCCTTTGCGGCCCGCCATGAAGGAGGGGGTAGCAGGGATACGGGGGGTAATGGGGTATGGGAAGGGGTAAACGGGATAGAGGGATAGCGGGATAGCGGGATGGACATGACAGACCCTGTACCAATGTATGCCCCGTTATCCCTCTACCCCGTGATCCCGTATCCGAAGTCATGAGAATCCTGATCGTCACAGGCGAGGCCTCGGGTGATCTCCATGGGGCTCACTTAGCCAAAGCGATCATGACGCTTGACCCGTCGGCCCAGCTGATAGGGATTGGCGGATCTGGGATGCGCGCCGCTGGTGTGCAGCTCGTGCCTGGTGTTCCTCAGCTGGACGTGATGGGATTGATCGGGTTGTCCGCGATCCGATCCATGGTTCAACGTGTACGCGCCATCCGGCGGGTACTGAAGGCAGAGGTGTGGGATCTCGTCGTGTTGATCGATAATCCGGGCCTGAATTTTCATTTTGCCAGGGTGGCCAAAGCTGCAGGCCGACGTGTCTTGTACTACATTGCCCCACAAGTGTGGGCTTGGCGACCGGGGCGCATGAAGTGGATTCAGCGTCGGGTCGATCATGTCGTCGTCATCCTCCCGTTCGAGCCAGAACTGTATCGCCGGGCAGGAGTTCGGTGCACGTTCGTCGGCCATCCGCTGCTGGATTCAGTGTCGCCGCAGTATGATCATGCGGCGCTTCGGAAGGAGTTCGGCTTTGATGCGTCCGCCCACGTGGTCGGATTATTGCCGGGAAGTCGACGGAGCGAAGTCGAAATGCTCCTGCCGGTCCTTCTCAAGGCGGCGGCTCAATTGGTTGCGGCTGAACCGGGAACGCAGTTTATCCTGGCGCAGGCCTCTTCAATTGACGATAATCTGATCCAAGCCTTGTTACAGCACAGCCCTGTGCCGGTCCGAGTGGCGCATGATCGAGCGAGTGAGGTGATGGCCCTGTCCGATGTGTTATTCATCGCCTCGGGAACCGCAACGTTGCAGGCGGCAGTGGTAGGGACTCCCATGGTGTTGCTGTACAAGACGTCGCCGTTGACCCATCGGTTGGCGCGTTGGCTGATCAATGTAAAATGGATCGGGCTTGTGAATTTGGTGGCCGGCAGATCGATCGTGCCGGAGTTGATTCAGGATGAGGCGACGGCGGAGCGGCTCTGTCAGGAAGTCTTGCACCTCTTGCGTGATCGGTCGGCATATAATGGTATGAAGCAGGCGTTGCTGGATGTACGGCAGTCGTTAGGCGAACCGGGCGCCTCGCATCGGGCGGCTCAGGTGGTATTGGCAGAATGTCGACGCTAGATCGGCTGATACGATTAGTCCGCTATCTGAAGCCCTACCGGATTCGGTTAGGCGCAGCGTTCGCGTGCTCAGGGTTGGTGGCGGCCTTCTCCGGCGCCTATGCCTGGCTCGTCAAACCGGTCCTCGACGAGATTTTCATCAACAAGAACGAAAGTCTGTTGCTCGTCCTTCCGCTCGCGCTCTTCGCCGTGGCGGTGCTCAAGAGCGTCTTCAACTACGGGCAAAACTATCTCATGAACTATGTCGGGAATCGGGTGATCACCGACATTCGGCAGGAGCTGTTCGGGAAACTCATTCGGCTGCCTGTTCCCTATCACGATGTGAATACGTCGGGACGGTTGGTGTCTCGCGTGGTGAACGACGTCACGTTGATGGCCAATGCGGTGGCGGGGGTGCTGAAGGATATTTTCCAGCAGGGACTCACGTTCCTGGCCATGATGGGCGTGATCTTCTATCAGAATTGGCGGCTGGGCGGCCTCTCGGTGATCGTCATTCCCTTGGCGGTGTTTACGATGGTGCGGATGGGGAAGCGGCTGCGAGCGTTGGCGGCAAGCGGTCAAGAGCGGATGGGGGATATGGCCTCCACACTTCAGGAAACGTTATCCGGCATTCGCATGGTGAAGGCCTATGGGCGCGAGGAATCGGAGGCGGCGCGGTTTCAGCAGAGCAACCGTTCCTTTCTCAGTACGACGATGAAGGCGATTCAAGTCTCTTCCCTCGGGTCGTCGCATATGGAAGTGATCGGTGTCGTGGGGGTTGCCGCGATTATTTGGTATGGCGGATTCCTTGTGATCCATGGTTCGATGACACCGGGGGAATTTTTTTCATTTCTGACCGCGATGTTTATGGCCTATACGCCGATTCGAAGGCTGTCCGGTTCTAATAATCAGATTCAACAGGCGCTGGCCGCGGCGGAGCGGGTCTTTGGCGTCTTGGACCTCAAGACCGAGCAGGACGCGGAGAAGGGCCGGTTGGAGTTGCCGCGGATTGCGCAGTCGATCACGTTCGACGATGTGACGTTTCATTATGAGAGCCAGGCGGTGCCGGCGCTCAATGATATCAACCTGACGATTCGAGCCGGAGAAATGGTGGCCCTTGTGGGCAGCAGCGGCAGCGGAAAGACGACGCTGGTCAATCTGATCCCGCGCTTTTACGAACCGACGGCCGGCCGTATTCTTATCGACGGGGTCGATATTCAGTCGTACACCCTCCGCTCGATCCGATCGCAGATCGGGATGGTGTCGCAAGATGTGGTGTTGTTCGATGACAGTATTCGCACCAACATCGCCTTTGGACGGGAGGGTGCGACCGACGAAGACATCATTCAGGCGGCGCGATTGGCCTATGCCCATGAGTTTGTCGAGCGCCTTCCGCAGGGGTATCAGACGGTTGTGGGAGAGAAAGGGGTCAAACTTTCCGGCGGGGAACGGCAGCGCTTGGCCATTGCCCGCGCAATTTTACGCGATCCTCCTTTGCTTATCCTCGATGAGGCGACGTCGGCATTGGATACTGAGTCCGAACGGGTCGTCCAGCTGGCGCTTGCCAATTTGATGAAGAATCGAACGACCGTCGTGATTGCCCATCGGTTATCGACGATTCAACAGGCCGATCGGATCATGGTGCTGGCCCGAGGCTCGATCGTCGAAGTGGGGACACACGAGGAGTTGCTTCGCCGCGGGGGGCAGTATCAGCGGCTCCATGCGATGCAGTTCCAGGATGTGCCCGATGTGTAACCCGTCATGAAGCACGTCGAGAAGTGGCTGAAGCTCTCTGTGCTCCCTCCGATCGGCGCTGCGGTGATTCGAGGGCTGGGGCGGTCGATGCGGATGGAGTCGCAGGGCCATGAGCAGGTGGATGCCTTGTATCGTCAAGGCGGGCATATCATTCTTGCGTTTTGGCACGCGCAGCAACTGATGATCCCTACAGGCTATCGTGGATCAGGGGCCAACGTGTTGATCAGCCGGCATCAGGACGGCGAGATCATTGCGCGCATCATCTCTCGATTCGGGCATCGTGCAGTTCGTGGATCGAGCACCAGAGGCGGGGCGCTTGCGTTACGAGAATTAATCCGCCTTGGGCGATCCGGTGCCGATCTTGTGGTGACTCCCGATGGACCCAAGGGGCCTCGCCACGTTGCGAAACTTGGGGTGGTTCAGCTGGCGAAAGCGACCGGGCTGCCGATTGTCCCGCTGGCCTTCGGCTGCTCAAAAAAAAACTCTTCGCGAGTTGGGATCGGTTCATGGTCCCGTATCCATGGTCCCGAGGTCTCTATCTGTGGGGCGGTCCCATCTGGGTTCCGCGAGATGCTGATGCACAGGCGGTGGAGGCGGCATGCCAGGAGCTTGAGATGGTGTTGAATCGGCTGACGGATCAGGCGGAAAAGGCTGTGAAACGTGAAACGTGAAACGTTAGACGTTGAAGGTAGGGAGGCTAGGAGCCTGTCCGACATTGCCGTTCGTGGCGAGGCGAAGGAAGTACGGCCAGATGCGAGGCTGACCCTCGTTTCACGTTTCACCTTTTACGTCTAACGCCCAAAGCCCAAAGCCATGTGGCGTCTCTTCTACAATATTCTGTTGCTGGCTATTTCGCCGCTTATCGTGGCGGTCCTGCTGGCCAAGCGACGATGCCGGCCTGGATTGCTTCAACGACTAGGATTGCAGGAAGGTTCATCCAGTCGGTCTGGGTTACACGACACCCCACATACATCGACCCAACCAGTCATCTGGATTCACGCTGTCTCTCTTGGTGAAGTGGTGGCAGTGACACCGCTCGTCAACGAGCTGCATCGCCGTCATCCTGGATACCGCCTGGTGGTCTCGACGGTGACCGAAACGGGGAGGGAAGCCGTGGAACAACGGTTGGCCGGTGTGGCAAACCACTGTTATGCACCGCTCGATTTCCCCTGGGTCGTCTCCCGCTTCATCGAACGACTGCAACCCCGCCTCTATCTGTTCGTCGAGACCGAACTCTGGCCGAATCTCTTGTGGCATCTGCGTCGGCGCGAAGTGCCGACGGTCCTCGTGAACGGACGGCTCTCGACCAGGTCTTTTGCGCGGCAGCAGTGGGCGCCCGTGCGATCGTTCTATCGGACGATGTTGCAGACGCTCAGCCTCTGCCTGATGCAGTCGGACCGGGACGTCGACCGTATCGTGGCGCTGGGAGCAGAGGCCTCGCGAGTCAGACGAACAGGGAATATCAAGTTCGACCAGCCGATACCGACCATCGCGGAAGGTGGGGCGACTCGAGTGCGTCTTGGGCTTCAGAATACGGAACAGCTGTTTGTGGCAGGCAGTACCCATCCTGGTGAAGAGGAAATCCTCGTGGAATGCTATCGGGCGCTCGTGGCGCGCTGTCCCTCCGCGGTGTTGCTGTTGGCTCCGCGACACATTGAACGAGCGGAATCGGTCGAGGCGATGATTCGGGCGCGTGGAATTACCGTGCAGCGACGCAGTACCATCGGGCAGGCTGGCGTGTTGCGTGCTATCGGCCCCCGTGTGGTGGTGCTCGATTCGCGTGGCGAATTAGCTGCGATCTACCGGGAAGCAGTGGTGGCGTTTGTCGGAGGCACACTCGTGCCGATCGGCGGACACAATTTGTTGGAGCCGGCTCAGTGGGCGAAGCCGGTGTTGTTTGGGCTGTACACCGACCACTGTGCGGAGATTGCCGATCTCTTGATCCAGGCGGGAGGAGGCCGTCGAGTTTCCCAGGCAGAGGATCTCACTCAACACATCACAGCCCTCTTTTCCGATCACGAAGCACGGGAGCGGATGGGCCGGTCGGCTCGCCAGGTGGTCGAACAGAATCAGGGAGCCTTGCAACGGACGGTGGAGGCCATCGACAGGCTGCTGACGCCGCAGCAAGGCACCAGAGGGTCTCCTCTCGCGGACCGGTCGCGTTCCCTCATGGCTAGGCGATCATAAACAGCGTGTTGAGTCCTGGAACAAAGGTCAGATGGTGGCTGATGTGGGCCGCAATTCCCTACGGGGTGGTTGTGCGGCTGCGCGCGCTCCTGTACCACTGGGGCTGGTTTGCTCAGCAGAGATTGCCGGTCCCTGTGTTGAGTGTCGGGAATCTCACGCTGGGTGGAACGGGAAAAACGCCGGTGGTCATTCTGCTTGCCGACTGGCTCCTGGCACAGGGAAAACGGGTGGCGATCCTGAGCCGGGGTTATCGGCGGGCAAATACGGATCGGTATCTGTTAGTGTCGAATGGCGAGCGCCTGCTGGTCGGCCCGAGGGAGGCAGGCGATGAGCCATTCTTGATAGCGCAACGTTGTCCCAAGGCGATCGTGGCGGTCGGCGCGGATCGCTACGAGCTCGGTGACTGGGTCTTGGAACGATTTCCAATCGATTGTCTGGTCCTCGACGACGGATTTCAGCACCGGGGGCTCTATCGCGACGTGAATCTCTTGCTGATCGATGCCACAGATGCGGAGGGGCTCGCGGCCTTGGTGCCGGCCGGCCGGCTCAGAGAACCGCTGCGGGCAGCGGCGCGCGCGACCGCGATCGTGGTGACGAGAGCGGACGTACCGGCTCAGGTGAAAGAGGTCTGTCGCAAGCTACAGGCCACACTCGGTTCGATGCCGGACCCTATTCAGGCGGTCTTCCACCCGGAGAATCTCGTGTCGATGGCGACCGGTGTGTCGCAGCCGCTTTCCTGGTGTAAGGGAAAGACCGCGCTGCTCTGCAGCGGCGTGGGTCATGCTGGATCGTTTCGCTCCCTTGTCGAGCGCATAGGAATCAGGATTCTGGACGAAGTGACCTATATCGATCACCATGCCTATACGAGCCAGAATGTCGAGCACTTACGAGCTAGGGCAGCTGAGCTTCAGGCAGAGCTGGTCGTGACGACGGAAAAAGACGCCTGTAAGTTGGCCGCGCTGCTACACCCGACCGATTACTGGTGGGCAGTCCGGTTGACCACGCACGTGATCGTGGGGGAAGAGCGGTTGCGGCGACTCGTTCTCGGAAAAGCTGAAGGCTGAAGGCTGAAGGCTCTTCTCGCGCGTGCTTGTTACGGAGACCGGTGAATAGAGACCTCATCAAAAAAATTCTTGTGCGTGGACCCAACTGGCTTGGCGATGCGGTGATGTGCGAGCCAGCGCTCCGTGGACTGCGGAGACTGTTTCCTGATGCGCACATCACACTGTTGGTCAAGCCGGCGGTGGTCGATTTGTTCGCAGGCCATCCGGCATTGACGCGCGTACTGACTTACGACACCAAGGGGCGTCATGCGGGGCTCTCCGGTAAGTGGGCGCTGGCCGGGCAGTTGCGGAGGCAGGGCTTCGATCTGGCGGTCTTATTTCAGAATGCGTTTGAGGCGGCCTTTCTCACGTTCCTGGCCGGTGTGCCTCGGCGCTATGGCTATGCGACAGACGGGCGAAGTCTGCTGTTGTCCGATCCAGTCGCTGTGCCGGATCGCAGCATGCTCGTCCATCAAGTTCGCTATTATTGGGACCTGTTGAAACCGCTGGGCCTCACAGGCGATCCCCCCGCGCCGGAACTTGTCGTCTTGCCTGAAGAGGAACAGGCGATGGCGGGGCGATTTGTGCAGAGTGGATTGACCGCCACAGATGTCGTCGTCGGGATCAACCCTGGTTCGACCTATGGCGAGGCCAAACGCTGGTTGCCAGAACGGTTCGCGGACGTCACAGAGCGGCTGTGCCGAACGATCCGCGAATCTCCCGGCCAACATGTCAGTGTGGTCATTTTCGGGGCCAAGGGGGAAGAGCCTTTGGGCGAGGAGATTGCTGGGCGTCTGTCGTCGCGATCCCTGGTCTTGTCCGGGGCGACGACGATCCGGGAACTCATGGCGGCAGTGAAACGGTGCAGCGTGCTTCTGACGAATGACACCGGTCCGATGCACATGGCCGCTGCGTTCCAGGTCCCGGTGGTTGCGATCTTCGGGCCGACCGATTGGCGTACCACCTCGCCCTTCGGGAGCGCTCATGCCATTGTGCGTCAGCCGGTCGATTGCGCCCCCTGCTTGTTGCGGGAATGTCCGATCGACCATCGGTGCATGACAAGGGTGACCGTTGATCAAGTCTATGAGGCGGCCACGAAACAGATGACTGGTCTCTCGGGTGCATCTCACTTATCTGATGCCTCTGGTTCAAAAGAGATTCAGTCCGCACACGAATTCAATAAAATCAACCAAAGGAACCTGCTCGACGGCGTCACCGTGTTTCTGGACCGCGATGGGACATTGAACTACGATCCAGGTTATTTGAAAATTGCCGCTGATCTGAAGTTGTTGGCAGGGGTCGGGCCGTCTCTGGCGCGGTTGAAAAGGGCTGGGGCGAAACTCGTCGTCGTGACCAACCAATCCGGTGTCGGCCGTGGAATCTTGACCCTCATGGATCTGGAAGCGATCCATGCCAGATTGCAAGGGCTGTTGGAGCAGGAGGACGCAGCGCTTGACGCGATCTATTTCTGTCCGCACCATCCTGACGATGGCTGCCGCTGTCGCAAACCGAACGTGGGAATGGTGGAACGGGCTGTGTCGGAGTTGCAACTGGATTTCCGTCGTTTCTATTTGATCGGCGATCACGCACGCGACATACAATTGGCACATCGGGTGGGCGCGAAGTCTATTCTCCTGACGCCAGGGTCGGTGGACGCGCAGTCGTTGGAGAGGCTCAAGGTTGAACAGGCCATGCCGGATGCCGTGGCGAAGTCTATGACCGAGGCAGTGGACTGGATTCTGATTGAGGCAGCGAAGAACGCGAAAGGTCGCGACGAGCGAGAAAAGCGAGAGAGGCAAGAATCGTGAAATTCGTGGATCTTGCGCGTCACGCCTGTCTCGCATTTCCCGCCAGTCTCGCGTGGCATATATGATGGAAGACTATCGCCGCATCTTGTTGATCAAGCCGAGTTCACTGGGTGACATCGTGCATGCGATGCCGACCTGTGCAGCCATTCGCCGGGCCTATCCCAAGGCTCGACTCACCTGGCTGGTCAAGCGCCAATGGGCTGGTCTCGTCGAGCGAATCGAAGGGGTAGATCGGGTCTGGCCAGTGGAATCGACGTTTGCGGGGTGGCTTTCTCAGATATCCCTTCTTCGTGCAGAGCGTTTCGATCTCGTCGTGGACCTCCAAGGCCTCTTTCGGAGCGCCGCCATCGGGTGGCTCAGTGGGTCTCCTCTGTTTGTGGGATTTACCAATGGGCGAGAGGGGAGTCCCTGGTTCTATTCGAGGCGCGTGCCGGTTCCACAATTGGACATGCACGCGGTCGATCGCTACCTGCTTGTGGCCAAGGCTGTTGGGGCGGTGGAGTCCGGTGCGCCGGAGTTCCGTTTTCGTATCCCGCACACCGATTATGATGAGATCGATCGTCTATTGACTCGATCCGGTGTGACGCCTGGAACGAGTTGGGTGGCGATGAATGTTTCTGCCCGGTGGCCGACCAAGCGGTGGCCTGCCGCGTCGTTCGCCGAAGTCGCAGACCGGCTACAGCAAGAGGGATGCGGCGCAGTGGTGCTGATCGGTGGTCCTGACGAACGAGCGGATGTGACTGCGGTAAGCGGGATGATGAAGACCCCTGCCATTAATCTGGCCGGAGCCACGTCAGTGAGGTTGCTGCCGGCGCTTCTGAGCAGAGCCTCGCTGCTGATCACGAACGATTCAGGCCCGATGCATATCGCGGCGGCGGCTGGCACACCGGTTGTGGCTCTGTTCGGGCCAACGAGTGAAGTTCGGACCGGCCCCTACGGGGTTGACCATCGCGTATTGGCCACCGGGATTTTCTGTCGTCCCTGCCTGAGCCGAACCTGTGAGAACCCGGTTCAGTTAGAATGTCTCATTCGTATTACTCCTGAGCTGGTCTTCGCCGTGGCGCAAGACCAGTTGGCAGTTCATTCGGTGCATGAACACCCATGAAAATCTTCATTTCTGAATCCAGTACAGCCGTTGGGGGACAGGAACTTGCGGTTCTGCTCCATGCCGAGGGGTTGATCAAGCGAGGGCATGAGCTGCAATTGATCCTTGAACCGGGGAGTCCCATCTGTGCGATGGCCTTGGCGAAGGGGTTGCCGGTCCGGCAAGTCCCGATGAAGCGGTCGCAATATCCGTCCGCTATCCGTGCGTTCAGGCATATGCTTATGTCAGAACAGCCGACTATTCTTCAGGTCAACAGCTCGCGGGATAGTTGGATTGGAAGCATCGCAGCCAAGCTCGTGAGCGTAAGGCCCAAAGTCATTCGTATCCGCCACATCTCCACCCCGCTGAACAAGAATCTGACGACGCGCCTGCTCTATCGCTGGCTGGTCGATATGGTAGTCGTTACGGGAGGAGAGCGGACCAGGCGAGGGCTCATCGATCGAGATGGTCTGGCCGCCGATCGAGTCGCCGCCTTTCCGATCGGGCTCGACGTGGCGCACTTTCATCCCGCCTCAGCCGATCCCGACCTCCGGTTGGAGCTGGGTCTGTCCAATGAGCAGCTCCTCGTCGGTTTGATTTCGTACCTGCGAACGTACAAAGGGCATGAATATTTTATTGAAGCAGCCAGGCAGATTGTGGCAACGCGTGATGATGTCACGTTCATCATTGTGGGGGAAGGTCCGGAAGAGCAGCCGATCCGCAGGCTCATTGAGCAGTTCGGCTTAACCTCACGGATCAGAATGTTGGGATTCCGCGAGGATCTGTTGAACGTGTTTCGCTCGCTGGACGTCTTTGTCATCCCGTCGGTGGAAGGGGATACCATTCCTCAAGTGCTCATGCAGGCTCTGGCGATGGGACTACCGGTCGTCTCAACGACAGTCGGCTCGATTCCGGACGTCGTCGTCGAGGGAGAGACCGGGTTTGTCGTTCCTCCGCGCGATGCACAGGCGCTCGCCGATCGAACAGAGGTTTTACTGGCCGATGCTTCGCTTCGATCTCGTATGGGAGCGAAGGGCAGAGCATTGGTCGAGCAATCTTATTCGATCGACAAAATGCTGGACCGGATGGAAACGGTGTATCGCGGGCTGGCGCATCCCCGGCAGGCCTAGCATGACGAAGCTTTCGGTCTATGTGATTGCCTACAACGACGAGCCCAATATGCGGGCGTGCCTGGAGTCTGTGGCAGGCTGGGGCGATGAGTTGATTGTCGTCGACTCCCACAGCACGGATCAGACGGCTGCCATCAGTCGTGAGTTTACGAACAAGGTCCATCAAGTCGACTTCAAAGGATTCGGCGATCTGCGCAATCAGGCGGTCGCACTCACGACCCATGAGTGGGTCTTCAGTCTGGATAGCGATGAGCGGATGACGCCCGAGTTGCGTGAAGAGATTCGACTGCTGCTCGACCGAGGGCCGGAGGCAGAGGCCTACTTTGTTCCACGAAAGAACTATTTTTTAGACCGGTGGATTAAACATTGCGGCTGGTATCCCGATTATCGGCAACCGCAGTTGTTTCGCAAGGGGCGGTTTCGTTATCGCCAAGAACTCGTCCACGAGAGTTTCGATTGCGACGGGCCGGTCGGGTATCTCACGTGTCCCGCGCTGCAGTATCCCTTTCGAGACATCGATCACTACGTAGCGAAGCAGGACCGCTATTCTAGCCTGATGGCCCGTCGCATGGCGGAGCAGGGCCGGAGGTTTTCCCCCCCTCAACTGATTACCCATCCGCTCGGTGCGTTTTTCAAGATGTATGTACAGCGGGCCGGCTTCCTCGACGGTATGCCAGGCTTGATTCTTTCAGGCCTCTATGCCTATTACACCGTCATGAAGTATGCGAAATTCTGGGAGCTTATGAAGGACAAAGTGTCTGTGTAGTGTAGAGGTCTGTCTGGTCTATTCAGTCTTTTAGATCCATGCAACTGGATGACCAAATAGACCAGACTGATCGGACCGAATAGACAAGAACCGATGAAAGTCAGCGGATTTACATTTGTGCGGAATGTGGTGAAATACGACTATCCGGTCGTGGAGTCGATCCGGTCCGTTTTGCCGGTGGTCGATGAGTTCATCGTGAACGTCGGGAGGTGCGACGACGGCACGCATGAGCTGATTCGCTCGATCGGCGATCCGAAGATCAGGATCGTGGAGTCGGTCTGGGATGAAACGCTGCGAAAAGACGGACTGATCTACGCCCAACAGACCAACATTGCGTTGTCACACTGTACTGGCGATTGGGCGTTCTATATCCAAGCCGACGAGGTGGTGCACGAAGATGATTTGCCGGCTATCCAGAAAGCGATGGGCCGCCATCTCGCCAATCCCGAGGTGAAAGGGCTTCTGTTCCGGTACCTGCATTTTATCGCGGACTATTGGTCGACGAATCCGTGGTTCTACCACAAGGCGGTTCGGATCATCAGAAACAACGGTGAGGTGGAATCCTGTGGTGATGCCGTGGGGTTTCATCTGAAGGCGACGCAGCAGTATCTTCAGAGCGGACCGGAGGAATGGATTGTCCCATCAGAGGGGCGAGTCTTTCACTATGGGTGGGTAAAGGATCCGAAGACGATGCTGGAGAAAAAACGAGAGCAAGTGACGGTGTATCATGGAGAAGGCCACGTTCCTGCCGCAGAGGCCAAGCAGCTCTCTCACGACAGCTTTCAATTTGAAGACTATGCCGTATTGAAGGAATTCGACGGATCGCATCCGACGGTCATGGTGGATCGTCTCCGGTCTTCCCGGCGCTGGGCCGCACGCCGCAATCGTTGGCTGAACCCCCAGTTTTATCGGGAAGTCCTGCGACGCGGGTTTCGCGGGTAACATGACAGATCGACCGAGCGTTACAGCATGCTGAGCATTATTGTCGCCGTGCACAACCAATTGGGACACAACCAACTCTTCCTAGAGGGGATACAACGCTATACGACCGGCCCGTACGAAGTGATCGTGATCGACAATCATTCGACGGACGGGTCGGGGGAGTTCTTCGAAGCCAACGGATGCCGGGTGATTCGGAACGATCGAAACCTCTGTTATCCGGAATCGATGAACCTCGGTTCTGACTTGGCGAGCGGAGAGTTTCTCTGCCACATCAACAATGACCTGTACGTCGCGCCGAACTGGAACGGGTTCTTGATCGAGGCGATGGAGCGCCATCGCCTGGATGCCGCGTCGCCGCTGGGGCTGGAAATGATGCCGACTACCTCCTTGACTGATTGGATGCAGGGACGCTGGGCGGCGATCGGGCAGGGACGGCTTTCGAGTGGAAAGGGCATCGACCAGCTGCGAACGATGATTCAGGCGATGTATGGCAATTGGGAAGGCTATTGCGGGGAGGCGCACCGCGCATTTTCCGGAATGATGTTCGACGGGATCGTCGGCTCCTGCGTCATGATCAGGCGATCGACCTATGACGCGCTCGGTGGTTTGGACGAACGGATTCAGGCGGCTGACTGGGACCTGTACTACACCTTGCGTAAGCGCGAGCGGGTAGTCGGGGATATGAAGCGATGCATGGTCGTGGGGGCGTCGTTCGTGCACCATTTCATCCGGGCGACGATGAAAAGTAAGCGGGAACCGTTTGCCTGCACCCACGAACGGTTGACGATCGACTGGAAGTGGAGTCAGACCGAACAAGCCGAGTTGTGGTGTAAGCCGGCGGAATTTGCCTCGTCGTCCGCTGGGCAGCAATTCGTTCGGCGTGTGGTGAAGCCTGTGAAGAAATTGGTTCAAGAATTGGATCGCGCCACCGCATGGCGCCGGCTCTGGATCAGTCCTGATCGCGTAGTCGATCAATACCGCAGACAATTTGAGGAGGCGGCAGCACTGTTGCCCAGTGGAGTACCGTCATGAATAATCCGGACGTGGGAAGCTCCCTGAGAACATTTTTCTGAAGGAACCGATATGCGTCAAACGATTTCCTGCGCGATTGTCGTGTTCAATGAAGAGCGGAACATTCGTGAGGCTCTCGATTCGGTCACGTGGATGGATGAAATCATCGCAGTCGATTCCTACAGTACCGACAAGACCGTTGCGATTTGCCGGGAGTTTACGCCGCATGTCTTCCAGCGTAAGTGGAATGGGTTTGGCGAACAAAAAAATTCCGCGATCGATCGCGCGACATCAGAGTGGGTGTTTATTCTGGATGCCGATGAGCGCGTCAGTGAGGATCTTCGCGCAGACATCCAACGCGTATTAGAGACCTCCACCCCGGCAGGCCCGGTGGCCTATTCGCTTCCAAGGAAGAATTATTATTATGGGGAGTGGATTCGATGGGGAGGGGTGTATCCAGATTATCAGCTCAGATTGTTCCGGCGCGGCGTCGGTCGGTTAGATGATAGCGAACCTCACAACCGGTTTGTGTTTGAAGGATTGCACGGATATCTGACCAATGCGCTCGATCATTACACGGAACGGACGATCGAAGACCACTTCAAGAAGTTCAATAATTTCACGACATTGGCCGCGAGAGAGCGTGGAAAAACGAAGAAGAAGGTTCGATGGACGGATCTGACGCTGCGTCCCCTGTTTACTTTTTGGAAGTACTATTTTCGAAGGCAAGGGTTTCGCGACGGAGTGCGAGGACTCATTATCTGTGTGTTCGCCAGCATGTACACCTTTGTGAAATATGCCAAGCTGTGGGATGCCACCAGGCAGGCCGCCTCTCACCCGGACGCCAAGTAGTGGCAACTCGAATTCTGTACGTGCATGGAATTGAAGCGATCGGCGGGGCGGAACGCGATCTGATTGCGCTGCTGAAGACACTCGACCGGCATAAGTGGGAGCCGCATGTGGTCTGTCCATGGACAGGCGCGTTCCGAGAGCAGCTCCATGCGATCGCCGTCCCCACTCATCCGCTGAGTCTTCCTCCCTGGAGAAAACCCCTCGCAGTGTTTCAGCGCCGATCGGCAGTGGGACGTCTAGGGACTCTCGTGAATCAACTCGATCCAGCGCTGATTCATGTGAACGACATTTGGTGGGTGCCCCATACCGTGAAGGCAATTGCGAGCCGTGCATCCAATCCTGTGCTGATCGTGGCCCATGTGAGACAGGAAATTGAGCCGGCAAAGGTGCAACGCTACGAGCTTGATCGAGTAGAGGCGGTCATTGCGATTTCCCAGCAGATTGAACAGTCGCTGATTGCCGGTGGGGTTTCAGTGAAAAATGTCCGGACCGTCTACAGCGGCATTGATCTTTCCAAGGGACAATCCGCGCATGATGACCAGGCAATTCGCCAGATGATCGGGCTCCCGAACGAGGCCGTCTTATTGGGCACTGTTGCCAACCTGTTTCCACGAAAAGGCTATGAGGTGATGCTTCGGGCACTCCCGGCCATTGTCCGAACAGTACCCATGGTGCACTATGTGCTCGTGGGCAGTGACGATCATGACTATGCCGATCGATTGAAGCGGCTCGCTCACGAGTTGAAGGTTGCCGATCGCGTGCATCTTGTTGGCTTTCAAGACCCAGTTCAGCCGTTCTTGGCTGCGCTCGATCTATATGTGCACCCGGCACTCATGGAGGGATTTGGGATTGCGGTGGTCGAGGCGATGGCCATGGGAAAGGCTGTGGTCGCGACGACAACAGGAGGACTTCCTGAAGTCGTGGCGCAGGGAGAGACTGGTTTGCTTGTTCCTCCGGGAGATGTTGTGTCATTAGCGGCTACGGTCGTGTCCCTTCTGCTGGACCCACTCCGACGAGAACAGATGGGCCTCTGTGGCAAGGCTCGTGCGCAAGAGCGATTTAGCCTCGATGCGTCCGTCATGCGCATGGAACAGTTGTATGGTGAAGTATTGGGAGCATAGAAGGCTGTGGAAAAACTTTGTAGCGTGCAGGATGCTCAAAAAGGCCGTCCAGGAAGGCCGCAGCGAGCGAAAAGGCGAGGCGTACGCTTCGGTACGTTGAGCCTTTAAGCGATGCGAGAATGATGCTGGTGGACTTTATCAGCATCCTGTGAGAAGGGGAGTGGATGAGAATCGGTATTGATGCCAATCCGATGGTGGGGGATATGGGAGGGGTGGGGTGGCACAGTTACCACTTGCTCCGTACGATGCTGGCGCGGCAAGGGGGTATAGATTTTGTGGCCTATGCGAAGCCGGGCGCGGAGCAGCCTGACTCTGTAGGGGCCTGGCTAGGTGTTGAGCGGCTTGAGTGGATGAATTCGAGCCGATGGGGGATGGGGAAGAGGGGTTCATCCGATCGGTTGGATCTGTACCATGGGACCAACTTCAAAATGCAAACTGTCGGGCGCTACGGCGGAGTCGTGACCATTCACGATCTCTGGCTAGATCGCCACCCCGAGTATTCGAAGAAGATGTTGGGCCAATGGCCCTCGTCGTTCAAGACGAGACAGATGGCGTTACGAGCCAGGAAAACCATCACGGTGTCCGAGTTTTCTGCTAGAGAGCTCATGGAGCTCTATGGCTTGAAGCGCGAGCATATCGTGGTCATTCCCAACGGAGTGTCGGAGGATTTTACGCCACGGCGGGATGATCAGGCGATGGCGGAGTTGCGGAAACGGATTGGTCTGAAGGCCGAGCATTATGTCTTATTTATCGGAGGCGCAGACCCGCGCAAGAATCACCAGATATTTCTTGAAGCGGCGGAGACGGTGCGGAAGAAACTGGGGCCGAGAATGTTGGTCCTTGTCGGCTCGCCGATCCATCCGTTCGGGGACTATGAGAAAACGGCTCGACGGCGGAGCTTATCGGAAAAGGTGCTCTGCCCTGGACGGTTGTCCACGAACGATCTGCAGTTGTTGTATTCCTTCACCGATCTGTTCGTCTTCCCCTCATTGTACGAAGGGTTTGGGATGCCCGTGTTGGAAGCGATGGCCTGCGGGGCGCCGGTGGTCACGTCCAATTCGACCGCGTTGGCAGAGGTGGCGGGTGATGCGGCGGTGTTGGCAGATCCTCAAGACGCACGGGCACTTGGAGAGGCGATGATCCGTGTACTTGAGGATGAGCCGCTTCGAGCCGCCTTGAAGACCAAAGGATTCGATCGCGCCAAGCAGTTCTCTTGGGAGCAGGCCGCGGTTAAGACTATTGGACTGTACCGAGAGTTGTGCGGTGAGGTCACAGTCGGAACGTCGAACGTCTTTGAGTGAGTAAGACCGTAGATGTGGCGACGTGAGAGACCTTCGACGCTTCTTATGATGCGTAGCGTTCTCATCATCAAACTTCGCTACATCGGTGACGTCTTATTGGCGACGCCGACCGTCCGTGCGATCAAAGCGGCACGACCGGATGTCCTGGTCACGATGATGGTGAATCGTGGGACGGAAGACGTGTTATCCGGGAACCCGGACCTGGACGAGATCATAGTCCTGGACAAAGGATCTCTGACGGCACAATCACGCCTCATCGCCGGACTGCGCCACCGGCAATTCGACACGGTCATCGATTTGACGGATGGAGACCGGTCCGCGTTTCTGAGTTGGATCAGCGGGGCGCCGGTTCGCATTGGGTTCAACGAGGAACATCGTTGGCGGGGGAAGTGGTACACACATGTTGTCCAGTCCGTGCCGGGTGCACAGCACCGAATCGACCGAGATCTCGAAGCTCTCAATCCCCTGGGCATTCAAGCCGGCTCAAAGGATCCTCGACTTTGGCTGACTCCAGAAGAAGAGAACAGTGCGGACCAACTGTTGGATCAACTTGGCTTTCAGCGATCGCAGTCGATGGTAATTTTACAGCCTGGCGCCCGGTACTGGTTCAAGGCCTGGCCTCCGGAGCGGTTCGCGGAACTGGCCGATCGTCTCACGTCCCAGTATGGGTGCCAAGTGTTGATCGGAGGCAGCGATCAAGACATCGCTATCGCGCAGCAGATTCGGCAGATGGCGAAGAGTAGTCCCATCATCATGGCAGGCCGTACAACCATTAAACAGTTCGCGGCCGTCGCCAAGAAGTCAGCGCTCTTTGTCGGAAGCGATGGCGGCGCGATGCATATCGCTGCGGCAGTGGGCACCCCCGTGGTGGCGTTGTTCGGTCCATCGAACCCTGCCGAATGGGGTCCTCGTGGCGGTCCTGTGGAGGTGCTGTATAAGGGGCTCGATTGCCGCATCTGCTTTCACCCGACCTGTGAGCGGGGAGAGCAGAACTGTATGCGGCTGATTACGATCGATGAGGTGATGCTGACCGCCGCAGGGCTGATGGGTCGGGCTCGACTGGCCATTCGATGATCGACTAGGTAGAAGGGGATGACGTTGTCCAGTGGGAGTGATCTGTTAAAACCGGGAATGGAATCGGTCGTCTGCGACCTGTGCCACTCGGACCAATCTGAGGTGGTGACTCGTCAACGGGATCTGCTGCTGGAAGTGACGAATCACGAGTTCACGATCGTCAAATGTAGCCGCTGTGGCTTGATCTATCTCAATCCCCGTCCTTCGAAAGATCTGCTCGGTTCTTATTATCCAACGGTCTATTACCCTCCGGTGCAGGCAAAGGCGCGGCCACAGTTCCAGCAACAGGCGAAGAAGTTTTCTGCGCAGATGAAGCGATGGGTGCTGGAAGACTATTATGGATATCCCCCGACTGCTTCCGTTGGATGGCCCCGTATCGTGCGGAGAATTCTTTTGTGGCCCGATAAGACGCTGCGGGAGTTGAAGGGGCGCCATCCCTTGCCCTGGAGGGGAGAGGGGAAAGTGCTGGATGTTGGCTGTGGGGCGGGGGGGAATTTGAAAGCCTTGCAAGATCAGGGATGGGAGCCCTCTGGCATCGAAATCAGCGAGGTCGCTGCCGCGCATGCGCGCGAAATTGTTACAGGGAATATTCACACCGGCACATTGGAGTCCGCGCCGTTTTCTCCTCAATCGTTCGATCTGATTCTGATGAGCCATTCACTCGAACATCTCCCGAGCCCTGTCGATGCATTACGGCAGGTTCATCGATTGCTCAAGGATAACGGACTATTGATCGTCAGCGTGCCCAATGTGAACAGTCTAGAGTTCAAGCTGTTTGGCCCCTGGTGGTTCCACTTGGATCCTCCGAGGCATATCTATCATTTCGACAGGCACAGCCTTTCTGGAATCATGGCCCAGGCAGGGTTTTGGCTCACTCGTGTTCGAACCGGTGTCACCGGCATTTTTTTCATGGCGAGCGTGGATCGATTCTGGAAGCATCGGTTTCAGAAGGATGTCCCTTTCAGGAAATTGATCGACCTGCTGATTGCCCGGCCCGTATCGCTGATTGCCGGTCATCTTGGCTACGGCACTGAAATCACGGCCTATGCCGTTAAGCAGCAGGATGGTGTATCCACTCCTCCCCGCGCACTGTAGAAAGTATTCTCCTTCGCCGAATACCCCGTAGCTTCCAGCCCTCATAGCTGAAGTGACTACTTCGGCGGAGTAGGCTGCTACGGGGATGAAGGCGAGGAGAATAAACAAGAGAAACTAGCCGGTTCGCGCACGTCTCGCGCCATAGTCTGTGGCTCGGGCTGATTTTTCACCATCCTGCTAGTTAGGGCGAACGTCGCTATCGACTTGATAGAGATAAAACTGCTTGACAGGCATGCATATTTTGTTCATATTATGAACACATAAGTAATTTACCCGTATCATTCATGGATTTACAAGGCCAGCGAGACCTTTTGCTCCTCAGCGAGCTCGATCGAGATGGCGGGGCTACTCAGCGCACCCTTGCCATTAAGCTTGGTGTCGCGCTTGGCCTGACCAATCTCTATCTCAAACGGTTAGCCCGCAAGGGCTACATCAAGATCACGACCATCCCGCGCAGTCGAATCAGGTATCTCCTGACGCCTCAGGGCTTCACGGAAAAGTCACGGCTGACATATCTCTACATGCAGTATTCCCTCTCGTATTACCGTGACATGCGCACTCGGCTCAAAGGGATGATGTCGACGTTCGATGGTACTCATGGCCAACGGGTGGTGATTTACGGGACGACCGAGTTGGCTGAACTGGCGTATCTGGCGCTTCGAGAGATGAATATCGACTGTGTGGGATTCATCGATGGAAGCTCGCGCGAATCATTTCTTTCTTGTCCCGTTTCTTCACTGGATAAGATTAGCCGATGGCAATTTGATCGGGTGTTGATTGCGGATTTCGAGCATGCGGCAGATTTTGAAGAACAGTTGGTGCAGTCGGGAGTGTCGCGGGAGAAGGTGCTGAGACTCAGCCCGCCCGAATAAGGCGTGGCGCTTCCGCGCGTGGTCGATTTTTTGTGTGGTCTGTGCGATGTGGATCTGTAAGTGAAAGGGCGGAGCTCCGCCCGCAGGGCGCGCGACAGACGCGACGTGCGTGATGTGCTGGAGGGGCGTGACGTGCAGGACTTGCGAGAAAAGTGGGAGTTGCGGCACTTGCGCGACACGAGCGAAGAGTGCGGCGTGGCTGACGAGTCTGGATTACTTTTCCCTCCGTCTCGCTTTTTCCGCTTATTTCGTATTCTTGATGCAAGTCGCGCACGGGCGTGCCCATGAACGAGTTCATGGGCACGCCCCGTTGGTACGCCCTTCGGACGCGATCGCGTCACGAAAAGATCGTGCGTGACCAGCTTGCGAACCAGGGCATTGAGCCGTTATTGCCGACGGTCAAGCGCCTGAGTCAATGGAAGGACCGAAAGAAAGAAATTGAGGTCCCACTTTTCTCAGGATACTGTTTCGTCCGTTTCACGTCGGAGCAAAAGCTGCCGGTGCTCAAGACGATCGGGGTGGTCGACATTGTGGGCAGCGGTCATTGCTCGGCGGCGATTCCGGACGAGGAGATCGCTGCGATCAAGACCCTGATGACCAGTGTGCTGCCCTACGATCCGCATCCCTATCTGCACGAAGGCATGCAAGTGGAAGTGGTCCGAGGTCCGCTGCAAGGAGTTCACGGGATTCTCTTGCGGAAAGAAAAACGGCATCGTCTGGTGCTGGGTGTTCGCCTCATTCAGCAAGCGGCAGCGGTGGAGATTGATGTGAATGATGTGGTGCCGGCGTGACGGGTACGAAGTTTAGTGGCACAATCTTCGTGTATCGTGTAACTGAGAGGCGGGTATGCTAACGCAAGACGAAAATCTCACACGAGCAATCCTGGCAGCTATCGACACACAGCCAGGGATCCGGCTGGCCATTTTGTTCGGTTCGCTGGCTGCTGGGCGGGAACGGGTGGACAGCGATTTGGACCTGGCTGTAGGCGCTGGCCGCCGGATCACGACTGGCGAAAAACTGGCGCTTACGACTGAGTTGGCGAAGCGAACGGGCAGGCCGGTGGACTTGGTAGACCACTACGTCGTTGGCGAGCCGCTATTAGGCCAAATCCTTCGGCATGGAAAAAGATTGTTGGGCGGCGGGACATGCTACGCCGACCTCATCCGCAGGCACCTTTTCGATCAGGCAGACTACCTCCCATATCGCACAAGAATCCTTGCTGAAAGGAGGCGGGCATGGATCGGGAAGTGATTGAGCAGAAACTCGAATCCCTGCGTCGCTGTCTCCAGCGCGTTGCGGAGAAGTGCCCATCCGATCCGGCCACGCTGGGCCGTGACCCCGATCTTTAGGATATCGTCACCTCGATCCGACCAGAGCTGTGCAACTATGCGTGGACCTTGGTGCGCACCTCATTGCCGACCTGGACGTGCTGCCACCGGATACGATGGGCCAAATCTTCGATGCGTTGGTCCATGCCGGAGTCATTCCCGAGCCGGTGGCCCAACAACTCAAGAAGGCCGTGGGTTTTCGGAATATTGCCGTGCATCACTATGAGGAAATAGACTGGGCGATTGTCCACGGTATCGCCCTGAATCACTTGAGCGATTTCAGGGAATTCGCCAAGGTCATTGCCGTCAGATTACTCCGATGACTATTGCCGAGTCCTGAGAGAAGGTAACGGGCCCAGTGGTCCGAGGTCCGATGCAAGGAATTCACGGGATTCTCTTGCGCAAGCTGTAAGCGTGGATATGCGGCTTCGACGAGCCGTCTCGCCGTTCAGCCCTTCGACATACTGCGCGAGTATGCCGCAAGGCTTCACGTCCCCGAGTGCCCGTCTCGCTTCGCGTCTGCAAGCGTTCGCCACGAACCGCCATCAAGAAGGCGGGCTACGCAAGCGACAAAACGGTCAAGAATCATCTCTGGGTTCATCAAGTATCGTAGAGAAAAAAAACTAGACAGACCAAATAGACGAGATAGACGAGATAGACCAGATAGATAGAACAGACTAGACAGATCAGATGGATGAACGAAATGAACCAGACAAACCAGACAGAACTTCTCCTACCGAAAGGATACGAGGTCTGCGGGATCGTCCGGCTGCCCTGGCCTTCAACACGAGTTGAAAGTCAAAGGCCATGCTAGGCCAATGTCACGCTAGACCAAATTTTGGCGTTCCTCTTTCTATTGAGACAAGGAATAAGGGAGTTCGGTGAAGATCCGTATTGATCCACATACCCTGGAGCGAGCACAAGAACGAGGAACCAGTGCAGAGGAAATCAAGGAGGTTATTGAAACTGGTCTTCCTCTGGATGCCAAGCACAGACGGTTAATAAAGGCCAAAGTCTACCCGTTCAACCAATTGCGACACAGCAAGTTCTATAAGCAAAAACGGGTTGAGGTGATTTACACGGCAGAAGGTGATACCTTTGTGACCGTGACAGTGTATGTCTTCTACGGTAAATGGGAGGAACAGAAGTGAAGATCTCCTATGATGACAGAACGGACCTGCTGTACCTTCGATTTGACGAGCGCAAGCAGGAGGTAGAAAACAAAAGGGTGACCGATGATGTTGTCCTGGACATCGGTGCAGGAGGCAAGATTATTGGAATCGAGATTCTAGATGCCTCACTGCACCTAGACCTTGACCGCCTCCTACCAGTTCGTTACGTAGCCTCAAAAGCCGGATAAGCCTTGCAGATCTCTCGTGCTGACTCCGCGTGGTTCCCGCTGCTCTCGCGGTCTGTCCAACCAAACAGGCCACATGAACCAGATAGCCAGATTGACCGATCGAATTTGGCGACTGTCTTGCTAGTCTCGCGCGTCCCGCACATCTCGCATTCTCTGACGCAACAGACGTATCCGTCGCGTGTAGCTCATGTCGCAGCAACGTCGAACCGCTGACGTTCTGAACCGCAGCCTCAACCTCAAACCTCGAACCATTTCCATGCGCTTTCAACACGAGTCGAAAGTCAACAGTCATGCTAGACCCTATTTCGTGGGTTGCGCATGATCAAGTGTTCCATGTCGGACCTCTCTGAAACGTACTTTCCAAATCTGGATGGCATCATTCGAGGGATACTGTTCCTGTACTGCTTCTCTCTTCCCTTTGAGAAGCTCGTGTTCCTGGAAAGAAGTGGATTCATTATTCTAGTAGTGTTGATTGTATTGTGGTGCGTGGTGAACCGCAGGCTGTTCTTCTCAAGAACACCCCTAGATATACCGCTGCTAGCGTTGGTTGTGTGCATCGCCATTAGCCTTCCATTTTCCGCATCGGTAAGCTACAGCTCGCAAGAGTTTGCGAAGTTGATTCAGCAAGTTCTGATCTTCTATGTGATCGTGGAGTTTTTCCGCCACGATAAACATCGGTTGCGACTAGCAGCTTTGTTGCTTGGTGAGCTTGGATTTGTCAGCCTGTACGGCATAGTGCAGTATGACGCAACACCGAAACTGATCACCTCGGTTCTTTCAGGTGAAGTGTGGCTCACAACATATTTGGTGACATTAGTGCCGCTGGGTGCAGCGCTTGCCCTGCTGGCAATTATGGGCAAGCGCTCAATTCAGGTTGTAATTGGTGTAGGAATTTCATTTCTTGCATTGCTCTGTCAGGTGCTGACATTTTCGAGGGCGGGGATAGTGGCAATGCTGTGTGAAGCGGTAGCATTTGCATGCGTTGCAAGGAGAAAGTCTTTAGTGAAGTGGGTTGTAGGGCTCGTCTTCACGGTGATTCTCTTTAACGGGATACTGGTTGGCATCAATGCCATTCATCCTGTTCAATTCATGCCGAGCAACTCAAAATTGTCGCTCTGGAACATCAAGTCGAGAATAATGGTCTGGCAGCTAGGCCTGGAGCAGTTGTGGGAGCATCCCCTAGTTGGGATTGGTTTTGGAAAGAGCAATTTTTACCATGTTGCACAGGCGGATGTCAGTCCTGCGCCGTCAGATGACGGCGGGCCGCCGATGGCAACAGGCTTACACAATACATTTCTTGATTTTGCAGTGGGTGCGGGGATACCAGCGGGATTGGCGTATCTTTGGGTGATGGCTGAGGCTATGCGAACGGGGTTTCGCCGCGCTCAGAGCATGAAAGAGAGTGCTCTGGCTATTTGGCCCATGATGCTCATGGTGATGGTAGTGGGTGTGTTTGTTCGAAACATGTTCGATCATATGTGGATAGGGACAATGGCGATACAGTTTTGGGTTCTAGTAGGGTTATCTATTTCTGTCCCGTCGGAACAGAATGAGCTTCCTCCGAAATTTCGTCTTCCACGGGTGACGTATAATCGCCGTCACCATGAAAGGGGAGACGATGAAGATACCGAAGCAGCCATACACCTCCGAGTTTAAGAACGTGGCAGTCACGCGAGTCAAAGACGGGCTGACAGCC
>JBBRRK010000010.1:0-32446 GCA_038200765.1 Nitrospirales bacterium | reverse complement strand
CGAGATTCGATTGACAAGGATATGGGGTAGTTGGTAGCATCCGCCAAGGTTGCTAAGAAAATCGGGCGGATAGCTCAGTTGGGAGAGCGCTGCCCTTACAAGGCAGAGGTCACAGGTTCGATCCCTGTTCCGCCTACCAGTGTTGAAGCTGGTTCATGGGGGACAGGGCAGGTCAGCAAACAGAAATTATAAAACGTTTGATGGGACGACCGCTAGATATAGTCTTGTCGCTCACATCTTCCGCTATACGTAGAGTTTTAAGGGGCCGTCGTTCAGCTGGTTAGGACGCCAGATTGTCAATCTGGAGGTCGCGGGTTCAAATCCCGTCGGCCCCGCCATTTTTCCCTGTGTGTGCGTGCCTCCGTAGGCAAAGTTGTGAGTACTTCCTAGCAGGCTGCGTAAAACTCTGTGGTCACGCCGGAATTTCATTGTTGTTCACGACGTTTGGAATCACAGAAGCACACCCGCAGGATACTAACAATGTCGTTCAGCAAGGCTGCAGTGAACAAGCGCGTCGCTTGGGGAACGCCGCATCTCGGCGCTCCGTGGTCGGGCGGGTGAGAAGACCGATATATTCAGTATCCTCCTAGCGTCTGGAAAGGTCATTACCGCATGTTTCAAACAGGTCTCACAGGACTCCTGGGTTCGCTCGGCTCGGTGTCAAAAATCGTGCTCTTGCTTCTGTTCGTGTTCTCGGTTATTTCGTGGGCCATTATTTTCTCAAAATGGCGCGCGTTTCGTCTGGCGGACCGGGAGGACAAGCGGTTCTTAGCTCTCCTTGTAAAGGCACACGATCTCGACGAGTTGTATCGGCAAGTTCGACGAGTCGACGGGAGTCCCAGCGCGTATGTATTCGAAGGCGTGATGGAGCGTGCCGGATCTGGGCAGCGCGAGGGGAAGAATGGTGGTGGCTCGGGGCCGGTTGATCGACACGTGATGGAGCGGACGGCGTCCCATCTCGCGCAAAGCGAGCTCTCACGCCTCGAGAGCTATCTCCCGTTCCTTGCCACGACGGGAAACATTACTCCGTTTGTCGGACTGCTCGGGACCGTGATGGGAATCATTGATGCGTTTCGTGAGATCGGCACCCAAGGGACGGCCAGTATTTCTGCTGTCGCTCCCGGCGTGGCAGAAGCGCTCGTCGCGACGGCAGCCGGTCTGTTCACCGCCATCCCAGCGGTAATTGCCTATAATTATTTTCTCGTACGGATTCGCAACACGGCATTCCGATTGGACTCGGTCACCATCGAGCTTTTAGCGTCCCTCTCGACTGCTGCATCGAAGCCGAAACCAGTTCCGGTCGGAGTTCAAGGATGACCCTTGAGTCTCGGCACCGCCGCTTTCTGGCAGAAATCAACGTTATCCCTCTCGTCGATGTGATACTCGTCCTCTTAGTGGTTTTCATGGTCACCGCGCCGATGTTGTATCGAGGGATGGACATTAAGTTGCCGACTTCTGCTACGAATTCCATCAAACCGGAAATGCGCACGGTGCTCACGATCGAAAAGGATCAACGGCTGTATCTCGACAAAGATCCAGTTGGGGTGGCTCAGCTGGAACAGAAATTGAAAATCTTGAAACAGGACCATCCCGATGTGTCGCTGTATCTCAGGGCTGATCGCGACGTGCCCTACGGTGTTGTGGTGCAAGTGATGGATGGTGTGAAGAAAGCCGGAATCGAGAAGATCGGGATGGTGACGGAGCCAATGGGACCTGAGCGTGTGGGAGCGCCGCAAATCCCGGGTCTCACGCCGCGAAAAAATTGATGCAACGTACGCGAGGGGCTGGTTGTTATGGCATCCCAGGCGTCGCTCCTCTCAGGTTCATGGTTCGATCAAGGCGATCAATCCAAGCTGTCCGCTCGACTGACGCGAACACTGGTCCTGTCGCTTTTCCTGCACGTGATCGTCTTGCTGATCGCCGTGGGGCTTGGGCTTCCGCAGCATGGTGAACGACCTTTGACGTCCGTGGAAGTGTCATTGGTCAGTCTGCCGACGCCTGTACGGCCAACCGAGACTGCGAAGCCAGTCGAGTCGGCAAACGTGCCAGCCCCAAAGCCGATACCGGCCCCAGTAGTTAAGGCAGTGACTTCGAGTGCAGCTCCTTCCTCCGCACCGCCAAAAGGCGAGAAGAGAAGGGATATGATGAAGGATCTTGAGCTGCCACCGGATGCGCCGAAGTTCGGAGAGTTGAGCCCTGCAACAAAATCAGTGGCACAGCCCCAACAGGCGGCGAAGGTTCCGGATATTCCACGTGTCCCGGATGTGACGCAAGATCCGGTCGCGAAGACTCCGCAGCGGTCTACAGTCAGCGAGGATCTGAATCGTGAATTGGAAGAAGAGTTAAAAAAGATTAAGCAGTTTCAACCGGCGGCCAAGTTGGAGATCCCAAAAGACGTGAAACCGAGCGAGGCCTCGGTCAAGCCGGCGCCTCAGCAAGACGTAAAAGCTCCGGCGGCAAAAACTCTCGATACGAAGCTGAAGGTGTCTGGAGCGGATGGCTCTAGTCCCTACTGGGCTCGTGTGCAGTCGATTATTAGTAAACACTGGGCGCCTCCTCCGGTCGGTGTGCCGGGACAGACCTATACGGTCACCGTCGAGTTTCGGCTTCAGAGAGATGGGATGGTTAAGAGTGTGTTGGTGAAGCAATCATCCGGCGATTTCTATGTCGATGCGGCAGGGGAGCGTGCCGTGCGTGGGCCTGGAGTCCTACCTGGATTTCCTGCCGATATGGCAGATAGCTACAAGGATGTCGAGATGGTATTTCGAGTTGGAGAATCGGTCGGATGACACAGCTGAAATTAGTCAGTGCGTGGTTGGGTGGAGTCTTGCTGCTGGCAGGAGTTGTCGGTATTCTTGAATCTGGGGCGGCGGACGTGTTCCTTGAAGCCACTCGCCCTGACTTCCAAAAAATTACCCTGGGTGTTGCGGGAATACAAAACGCAGGAGGTCCTGACTGGTTGGGCGCGCGGATCGAAGATGTTCTCAAAAAGGATGTGGGGCGTTCCTTGGTTTTCGATCTGGTGGATTTGCCCGGTCTTGGGATCCGCACATCCGATATCGGTAACGGGACGGGGGATGGTCCCAAGGCTGTATTTAGGCAGGTTGCTGAAAAGGGTATCTCGGTCTTAGTTTGGGGGAAAGCGGGGTTGAAAGGGAGTGACAAAGAAGCCGATGTGAACATGGAAGGCTTTGTCTATGACAGCGGCAGCGATGAGCTCGTGGGGGGGAAACGTTACGCAGGATCCTCCTCGGTGGTGCGGCAGATGGCCCATCGCTTTGCCGACGAACTGGTATTTCGTTACACGGGCGAGCCGGGGATTGCGCGGACGAAGATCGCCTATGTGGCTGAACAGGGGGATGCTCGCGAATTGTTCGTGATGGATTACGACGGCCACGATACGCGCCAACTCACCGCCGATGGATTTCTGAACCTCATGCCGCAATGGTCTCCGGATCGCCGGTTCCTCATCTTCACCTCCTATCGCAATCGTAATACGCAGAACATCGACATGATCGAGTTGGCAACGGGCAAGCGTTGGACGGTGATTGCGCTGGGGGGATTGAACATCACGCCATCCCTGTCTCCTGATGGAAACTTCCTGGCGTTTGCCTCCAGTCACGAAGGCAATTCGGAGCTCTATCGGTTGGATACCAGGACGAAGGCCATCCAACGACTGACGGTGAATCCGTCCGGTGACTTGTCTCCCTCCTGGTCTCCGAACGGGAGAGAGATGGTCTTTGTGTCGGATCGGGGTGGCGGGCCGCAGCTGTTTCTGATGGGTTCGGATGGGTCGAATGTGCGTCGCCTGACGTTTGAAGGCGAATACAATGCCGCGCCGGCGTGGTCGCCGCGCGGGAACTGGATCGCCTATGTGTGCCGGACGCAAAGAGAGTATAAGCTCTGTGTCATCTCGCCGGACGGACAGAAACGTCTGCAATTGACGACGGGATCGGGTGTTGATGATTCGCCATCCTGGTCGCCGGATGGCCGGCATTTGGTCTTCAGTTCGACGGCCGATGGAAAGAGCCACATCTACATGATCGATGCCGATGGTAAGGACCGGGAACGACTCACCTTCCAAGGGAGGCACAATAGTGCGCCCTCATGGTCTCCGGCATCATGAGGATGACCTGTCGACCGGGCCGAATGAATCAAGGCCGATGATCAAGATCACTCACGTAGGAAAGGAGAACGAGGTATGAACAAGACACTCTGTACATGCGGCTTGGTGCTGACGATGACCCTGGCAGTGATGGGTCTGTCCGGCTGCGCCAAGAAAACCGTTCAATCTGTCGGGGATTCCCAGCCCCCGCAAGGGGGGGTGAAGGAGGGGGAAGAGGCTTCCATCTCCGGTGTCGGCACCTTTCCGGACACCAGTGGTGAGTCGGTTGGCGGTGGGCTCGGGGGCCTCGACAAGAACCCTTCGGAAGAGCGTGTGGGCAGTGGCACATTGTTGGCGAAGGTGGATCCCTCCAGCAATGCCGGACGACAAATGGATGAGATTCGTGCCGAGCAGGCGGCCTCAGCTGCAGCAGGCTTGCGGGATGTGTTCTTTGGCTACGATAGCTGGACGATTTCCGAAGATGGGCGTCAAGCGCTCACTCGCGATGCCGACTGGATGAAGTCCAACCTGAGCGCGCAGGTCAAGGTCGAGGGGCATTGTGACGAGCGCGGGACCTCCGCCTACAACCTTGTACTCGGTGAGAAACGGGCGAAAGCCGCTCGGAACTATTTGGTCGAACTCGGTGTGAGTGCGAATCGTCTGTCCGTGGTGTCGTATGGGAAAGAGCGACCGTCGTGCAATGAACATGAGGAGTCGTGCTACCAGCAGAATCGGCGAGGGCATCTGGTGCTGAAGACCAGGAAGTAGGCGACGGGTTCTGTATCGTGACGGTGGTAATTCCGTTGTTCGTGAAGAGAGAGCAGAAGATTCCCTTACCATAGTGGGTGGAATAATGTGGAACCATTCGAATTCTCAGAGAGCGTGGGCAACGATCTGTGCGATCTGTGCCCTGCTGTCGACTGGCTGCATGGCCCAGCAATCCGATCTGAAACGGACGGAGAGAAATCTTCAGCAGCGCATCAAGCAGTCGAACGATCAGTTGGTCCAGACCCGCGCGCGACAGAGCTCGGAGATTTCCGCGCTTCGGGAGCAGGAGCTGCCGCAGTTGCGAGGCGAACTGGAACGGGCGTTGCACCAAGCTCAAGAACTCCAGGGTAAACAGGAAGATCTCAAGCAGCGCGCTGCGCAACTTGAGCAACAAACGAAGCGGCTTGAACAGTTGGCCGGCAAGCTGGAGGTGGAGGATACTGCTCGCTACAACCAGGTGCGCGAGAGCCTCAATGCGCAAGGTGTCAAAAATAAACAGGACCGCGATCAGCTCCGTACGGACGTGAACGCTCGACTTGACGACGTGAGCCGACAGATGGAGGTGGTGCGAAAAGAGATCATCGAGGTCGTCCAGAAGTCGAACAGCGGACTGACCAAGAGTCTCGACGCACGTCTGGAGGAGCAGCATAAGGCGCTGGCGGATAACCAGGCTCGGACCGAGGAGTTGTCGGCAAAGTTTGCACAATTCAATCAGTCTCTCACGGCATTCAGGGAGTCGCTGACAGGACTGAGCGAGCGGGTCAGCCAAGAAGAGCAGGAGGGCAAAGCATTGGCCTCACATATCAATGAGGTGAACAAGGCAGTGACCGGCCACTTAACCGAGGTCAATAAGAGTGTCGCTTCTGTCGCGAAAAAGTTTGTGACCCGCTTCGATGAGCAGGAGCGTCGTCTGGATGCCCTCTCCAAGGCTGTTGATCAAGCCGCGCAGGATGCGCAAGCACGAGGGGGGAACAAGGGAGGGGCACGTGAGTCAACCAAGAAGCCGGCCCATCGATCGGCGGCGCCTTCGTCTGAAACCCCAAAGGTACAACAGGAAACACCTTCAGGTGGTCACGTTGCATCCACGGACTCCCGAGGCAGGGATAGAGTTCAGTAAATTATCCTAGTTGAAGGAGTCGCGATAATCGTGATGCGTGCGACAACAGGTTCAAAGGGGTCGGTCGTGCTCGTGGCCGGGGCGATGCTGTGGCTCGCCGGATGCGCCAAGCATGCGGATTTTACGGAAATGCGCGACCACATGGCGACGGTATCGAAGTCTCAAGACCAAGATCATAAACGGCTCGATGCGCTGCATCGACGTGTGGAGTCGCTGGAGCGAGTGAAGGATAGTGACTCCTCTCGGCAGAGACCTGATCCAAAGTTCAATGAACTGTCGGCCAGGATTCAAAAGCTAGAAGGCCGGTTGGCAAAAAATGATGAAACAGTGGGTCTTCTTGTTGCGCCCAAGGCAGAACTCTCTCAAGTTGATCCTGCTCGTCTCTCTAACCCACAGAAGCCGGCCTCCGCTACAGATAGGTTGACGATGATACCAGGCGTTCCCACTATTTCTCCGACGTCAGCGTTCAATTTGGCGTACAACGACTATCTCAACGGGAAATACGATCTTGCGGTGGCGGGCTTTCAGCGATTTGTGAAAGACTTTCCTGGTACGTCGTTGACGCCGAATGCCTACTACTGGTTGGGTGAGTCTTCCTATCAACAGAGAGATTACGTGCATGCGATGCAATCGTTCGAGTACCTTTCAACGGAGTACCCGGGAAGCGAGAAGGTGCCGGCGGCGCTCTTCACGTCTGGGCTGGCGGCGGGAGAAACCGGAGATCTTGCCAAGTCGAAGAAGAATTTCAAACGAGTCATTGAAGAGTTTCCCACGTCGGACGAGGCGAAGCTGGCCAAGAATAAGCTGGCCGAAATTCGATGATCGGATATCCCTCGAGACGGCTCGTGGCGTCTCTCTTGTCCCCGGCGTTTCCTGGAGTCTAGCGTCATGCTCCCCGCCAGTTGCTCCCCCAAGATCCATGTCCTTCCCGACGACGTCGTCAGCCGTATCGCAGCCGGTGAGGTCGTCGAGCGCCCTGCCGCTGTCGTTAAAGAATTACTGGAAAACAGTCTCGATGCAGGGGGCCTGCATATCACGATTGATGTGAAAGATGGCGGGCTGGCCCTGATTCGAGTTGCGGATGACGGAGCGGGGATCAACCGTGCCGATCTTCCTCGTGCCTTCGAACGGCATGCCACCAGCAAGCTCCGGTCCGACCGAGATCTTGCCTCGGTGATGACGATGGGCTTTCGCGGCGAGGCGTTACCGAGTATCGCATCCGTCTCTCATGTGCTGGTGACGACCGCGACTCGGCAGGATACGATAGGGTCGCAGTTCGCCCTGGTCGCAGGAGCAAGCGGTGTTATTGTGGACGCGCCTCCCGTGCCTGGTACCAGGATCGAGGTCTCCAATCTATTTTACAATCAACCGGCCAGGAAGAAATTTCTCAAATCAACCCTGACCGAGTTCTCCCATATCAGCCACGTCGTGCAACTCGCAGGTCTCGCCTGGCCGTCGGTACATTTCCGTCTGACCCATAACGGCCAGGAGATTTTCAACTATCCCGCTGTGACAACGGATCGTGATCGAATCCTTCAGGTCTATCGCCAGACGTTTCTCGATCGGACCATTGAGATGCGAGGCCGGATAGCGGGATTGTCGATTCGCGGCGTGATCGTCAATCCTCTCCAGGCGCGGTCTTCGAGAACGCCACAGGAATTATTTGTGAACCGCCGTCCCATCCGCAATGCGACCGTGTTTCACGCGATCATGGAGGGGTATGGATCGTTTCTGCCAAAAGGGGCTCACCCGACATTCGTGCTTTTTCTGGATATCGAACCGAACCGACTCGATGTCAACGTGCACCCCACGAAGAAAGAAGTCCGTTTTGCGGAAACAGAACCGCTTCATGAGTTGGTGCGTCAGTCAGTCCGCCACGCACTCAACGGTTCCGAGCAGGAGGTCCTGTCGAGTCTCTTACGGACAGCGACAGGCGTTTCTCCCACGGCTGAGCGGCAGACCGCATCGTTCCTGGATTCTCACCCGGCCGCCTCCAATCCAGCGAGCAGGCAGGATTCCCGGATCGGTATGAGTAACGCAGAGCCCTTGTCCGGCCTTGGCGAAGGCCATCAGTTGGCCTTCGCCCACGAGGCAGATGCGGCGTATCGGCGGACAGAGACAGCCGATATCGTGCCGTTCGGACAAATCCTTCGGACGTATCTTGTGGCGCAGGTGGGCGAAGAGCTCCAAGTGATTGATCAACATACGGCGCACGAGCGTGTCCTGTTCCAGCGGCTTTGGCGAAGGTGGCAGAGCAGGGCTATCCCCTCGCAGCCGCTGTTGATTCCTGAGCCGATCGAGCTATCGGCGGCGCAGAGCGCGTTGTTGCTTACACATGCTGATGACCTGGAGAAACTTGGTCTCCTGATTGAGCCGTTTGGCGCCACAGCCGTCGCGATTCGCGGAGTGCCGGTTGGACTCGGCACGGTGGATGCGGCCATCCTGGTGCAGGACGTACTGGACGATTTGACTGAGTGGGACAGCGCCTCGTCTCTGGATATGCGAGTACAGCCCGTGCTGGCGTCGCTGGCCTGCCATGGAGCCGTGCGGGCTGGACGAGCCTTAGCCCTTCCTGAAATTCAACAACTGATTCACGACTGGGTGCAGGAAGGATTGATGATGACCTGCCCGCATGGGCGCCGCACGGCGTTTCGTCTTTCGACAGATGAACTTGCGAAGCTATTCGGCCGGGTTGGATGGGCGTGATGGCTGTTCCAGCGAGAGTGACGTGTCGTCTTTCTGAGACGCAGGTGCATTGCAAGCCGGTGGTTGTGATCCTGGGGCCGACTGCCGTGGGAAAGAGCCGTGTCGCGATCGAGGTGGCAAAGGCGTTCGAGACCGACGTGCTCACGGCAGATTCCCGGCAAGTGTATCGTGGGATGGATGTCGGGACGGATAAACCGGTCTTGGAGGAGCGTCAGGCGATTCCCCATCGGCTGATCGATCTTGTCAATCCTGACGAATCGTTTAACGCGGGGTTGTATCGCCGCCAGGCGATCGAGGAGATCGAACGCCTCTATCGAGACAGCCGCCTTCCTCTGGTTGTAGGTGGAACGGGGTTCTACGTACGGACACTGCTCAATGGTTTGTGCGATGCGCCGCCGGCCGATCCGATTGTGCGGGCGACACTCACGCAAGAAGTTGCAACCCAAGGGTATGATCGCCTCTATGCGAGGCTTGTGGAGGTCGATCCTGCTGCCGCAGCACGGGTGCACCCACGCGACGAATCGAAAGTGATTCGGGCTTTGGAGGTGTACCAGCTATCCGGACGTCGGATGTCGGAGTTTCAGCAGGAACATGGGTTCGCCGAGCGGCCATTTTCAGCCTTGGTTATCGGATTGACCCGAGACCGCGCCGCGCTGTACCGGCGTATCGAGGAGCGGATTGATTGGCAACTGGCTCACGGTTTGATTGAAGAGACGCAGCAACTCTTGGCTCAGGGGTATCAGCGCACCAGTGCGGCGATGAAAGGCTTGGGGTATCGGCAGGTGGCTGAGCACTTGGCCGGCGAGTATGACGTCGCTGAAATGGTTCGGCGGTTCAAACGGGACACGAGACAATTTTCCAAACGACAAATGACGTGGTTTCGAAAGGAACCGGGGATCCAGTGGTTGACGATCGAGGAGTCGGAGTCGGTCCAGCATACGACAGCACGAGTGATTGGACAAGTGGACCGATTTCTCGCCACATTATTGTGAGAATATAGGATGGCACGGCAGGGGCACGTCGCGCGCGCAGACATCGGGATCATCGGCGGTAGTGGGCTGTACGACATCGAGGGCCTTCGGAAGGTTAAGGAATGTTCGGTCAGGACTCCCTTCGGGGCTCCCTCCGACAAGGTGAGGCTCGGCGAATTGGACGGGATTCGTATTGCCTTTCTCTCGCGGCATGGGCGCGGACATCGGATCAATCCTTCCGAAATCAACTATCGCGCGAATATCTATGCGCTGAAGTCGCTGGGGGTTCGGCGCGTGATTTCCATAAGTGCGGTCGGCAGCATGAAGGAGTCGATCAAGCCCGGCGACGTTGTGTTGCCGGATCAGTTTATCGATCTCACCAAACGACGGGTGTCGACCTTCTTTGAGGGAGGGATTGTCGCTCATGTGGCGTTCGGCGATCCAATCTGCGCCTCGCTCGGGACGGCATTGTTGGACGCGGCCCGGACGGTGGGCGCCACTGTCCATCAGGGCGGCGTCTATCTCTGTATTGAGGGCCCGCAATTTTCGACCAAAGGGGAGTCTCGATTGTATCGCCAGTGGGGTGCGAGCGTGATCGGGATGACGAATCTCCCTGAGGCTAAACTCGCACGCGAGGCGGAACTCTGTTATGCCACGGTGGCCTTGGCCACCGACTACGACTGTTGGCATGAGACGGAAGAGGCCGTCACCGTCGAGGCAATCTTGACCACGCTCCGTCAGAATGTCGTGCTGGCCAAGCAACTATTGCGGACGGCGATGCCTGCGGTAGCCGAGGTCAAGACCTGCCGCTGTCACTGCGCGTTGCAGAACGCCATCATCACGGCGCCGGATCGGATGCCTGCCTCGCTCCGACGGAAACTTGGCGTGTTGATACATCGGGTTGTTCCAGGGAAGAAAGGAGATCGGTAAGCCATGGGGAAGCTGCTTGTCGTCGGATCTGTCGCGTTAGATACGGTGAAAACACCCTTCGGGGAGGTGAGTGAGGTCCTTGGAGGTTCGGCCACGTTTTTTTCAACTGCAGCCAGCTATTTTACCAGTGTAGATCTCATTGCCGTGGTGGGGGAAGATTTCCCCCAACAACACCTGGCCTTTCTCAAGAGCCGTGGCATCGACTTGACCGGGTTGGAGCAGAGGCCTGGGGCGACGTTTCGATGGAAAGGGGAGTATACGCACCAGCTCAACGAAGCGCATACGCTCGATACGAAGCTCAACGTATTCGAAACCTTTCGACCAAAGATACCGGAGGCCTACCGATCCCCAGATCTTTTGTTCTTGGGCAATATCGATCCGGAGCTTCAGTTGGATGTATTGCAGAAGCTTTCGCGTCCGCCGTTGGTCGCGTGTGATACGATGAATTTCTGGATCAACGGCAAGCGAGAGGCGCTATGGAGGGTCTTGGAACAGGTCGATATTCTGATCGTGAACGATGGCGAGGCCCGGGCACTGGGTGAAGATACGAATCTGGTGAAGGTGGCACAAAAAATACTCGCCCGTGGACCTAAGCACCTCATCATCAAGCGGGGGGAGTATGGGGTCTTGATGTTCAACGAGAAGCACGTGTTCGGGGCTCCGGCTTTTCCGCTTGAAGACGTGCGCGATCCCACTGGTGCGGGTGATACCTTCGCAGGCGGGTTTCTGGGCTACCTGACGGCCACCGGCAATCGTTCGGTCGAGGCCTTCAAGCAAGCGATTATCTTCGGGAGTGTCATGGCGTCCTTTGCAGTAGAAGCCTTTAGCCTTGACCGTTTGCGAATCCTGGATTACAAAGAGATTCAAGAACGGTTTCGAGCCTTTAAGCGGTTGACTCATTTCGAGGACATTTCGTGATGCAGGATCTCGTTGGCGGTTCGATTGTTCGACCAGTTGTGCGTCCGTTGCTTGTGTTGGCGCTGTTGATTGGATGGCTACCTGGTTGTGCCACATCGGAAGGTTCGACACAGAAATCAAAAGGGTACTACCAGGAAGGTATCGCGAGTCTGGAGCATGATCAGCAGAAGGCCTTTGTGTCGTTTCAGAAGGCCGTGAAGCTCGACCCGAACAACAAAGAAGCACGATACGGTCTCGGCCATATTTTGGCGCTGCAGGGTAAATTACCCCAAGCCGAAGTTGAATTGACGACTGCGACGAAGCTTGATGAGAACTACTCGGAAGCGTATACGTATCTGGGGCAGGTCTTGGAGAAACAGGGGCGGTGGACGGAAGCGATCGCCGCATTCCGTCAGGCGCTGACCAATCCCTTATATGTCACGCCGGATCTGGCCCGATTCCATCTCGGCCGGTCGTTGGCCCATGAGAGTGATTACCAGGGTGCGATGGAAGCGTTTGAGGATGCGTTAGTGGTCAACCCACCCAACGTTCCCCCCGCATTGGTACACTTGGAGTTGGGGCGAGCGTATTACAAGCTGGGCTTCGAACGGCGCGCAAAGGAAACGCTGGCCAAGGTGATGACGTTCGATAAAGGCGGCGAGTATGCCGAAGCCGCGAAGGAACTGCTGACACGGCTCAAGCCGTAGAGAGACACGCATGGAAGCCATCGGCGAATTCTTTAAACAGGTGCGAGAGGCCAAGGGGCTTACGATCGACGATGTTGCGTCCAAGACGAGAATTCGATCTGATTTTGTGAAGGCCTTGGAAGATGGGAATTTCGCCAAGTTGCCTGATCAAGTGTTTGCACGAGGCTTTGTCCGGTCCTATGCCAGGTCTCTCGGCCTCGATGAAGATGATGCGATCCACCGATTCGATCAATCGGCAGGCGCCTATTACGACAAACAAGGCGAGCGGGAACGTTTAAAAGTCAAGCAGGCGCAAGAAGAACGGAAGCGCCAATCTAATCGAAAGGCCGTCGCCATTGCGATCGGGATCGCGGTTCTCACGCTCATCTTCCTCTTGAGCCGTGAGCAGTCGTCGCTCTTGGTCCGCCGTTCGAATTCAGACCTTCCAGCGACCACATCCAAGCGGATCGCTCCACCAATTGCAGAACCTCAAAACTCACCGCCAAGCCAGCCGGACGAGGTGGTTCCCCCAGTTCCAGCTGTTCTGCCGCCTTCGGAGGTTCAGGCGGTGCCGCCGCCTGTCCCCAAGTCGAAACCTAGCGACTCCCCTGTCGTGCCGGCCAAGGTGGGTGAAGGAAATAGTACTGGGCCAGTGACGAGCGCCCCGTCCACGGCTTCGATTCTGTCGGAACCGGGGACCCCGACTCCTGCATCGCTGGGGAGTGACGGGCCGCTGGGCGGGATTTCGCTTGAAGGGTCTGCGGCAACGGACGGGCAGTTGATGCTTGACCTTGAGGCGACAGAGCTGAGTTGGGTCGTTGTGCAAATCGATGGGGGTAGTCCAGAAGAAGCCTTGCTTCGGCCTGGGGAAAAGGCCAGGTGGAAAGGCCAGGACCAATTTATCCTCACACTCGGCAACGCCGGTGGTGTCAAGGCTGAACTCAATGGCAAACCTCAACAGCCCTTCGGTCCGAGCGGCAAAGTCGTGCGCGATATCGTCCTTAAACGCTAATCGCACTCCGGCACCGCCCATTTCAATGGCCTCCCTGTATGCAAATCCACGCAGGCTCCGGTTCGGTGGCTGACTGTCTTGGCTGAACATCCTGCTGAGGGCTGCAGATGCGCGAGGGCGAATGCTGGGGCGCGGTAGCCAGGACTGAGGCGCAATGGTGCCACCCTCTTAAGATTTTTGAGATTCTTTGAATTGCGGAGGTCGCTAACTAGCTGGAATATCATGCCTCGCCGTGAGGGTGTTCTGGCACGAGCCTTGATGTGTATCTGGGTAGGATTGAACGAAATCCGGCGAAGTAAACGTGATAGAAGGCCTGGAGTCGGGATCGTGAAACGAAAGAGCCGTGGAGTAGGCAGATCTTTCGATAGTATTCTGGATTGCTTGACAGGAGTGGAAGGCCATTGTTATATTCGCCCGCGTTTTGTCGCTTTGCCATGGATCTCACGAGCCAGTGGCTCAAATGTCGAGTTCACGTGCAGTAGTTAACCACAAAGGAGGAAATCTAATGGGGTATTTTTCTAAGTTCCTGGGAATCAGCGCAGCGCTGCTGATGCTGTCGGCTACGGTGGTTGGAGCCGAGGAGAAGGATCCACTCAAATCGCGTGTTCCGGCTGATCAGAAGGCCGAGGCGAGGGGAAACATGAATCCGGTTGCCTCGACCCCGGAGAGCATTGCCAAAGGAAAGGCGCTGTATGAGGGTAAGGGGACCTGCTTCAATTGTCATGGGAAAGATGGAAATGGCCTGGGCGAGGCCGGTAAGGTTCTGAATCCGAGCCCCCGCGATTTCACGAATTGTAAGTTCCATAAGAAGCGGAAAGATGGCGAACTCTTCTGGGTGATCAAGAACGGGAGTGTCGGTACAGGGATGATCTCCTTGACCCCCGCAATTATCACAGAAGAGGAAGCCTGGACGATCATCAACTACGAGCGGACCTTCTGTAAAGGCGAGTAGTTTCGTCGCAGCGGTGAATTCTAAGAGGGTGGAGGATCGAATCCTCCACCCTCTTGTTTTGTCTTCAGATCGTGTGATTCTGTCTCGTTGAACAGCCGTACTCTGGCGGGTATTTCACCCTCCCTCCCTGAGTCTGCCAATGCAGACTCTTCACCCTGGAACGCGCCTTGTCCCAACCAAGGCCGCAGCGAACGATCACTATAAAAAGGGGTGGCTGGGATAATCCCAACTGCGCGCGTCCAACGAGGGCCTTCTGATTCTTCGACTTCCCTAGAAGGAGTAGGGAGATTGTTCTTCACTGCGCGCATCGAGCGACCACCGCTTTATCGTGGGGGCTCTACGAGCAAGAAGAACGGTCTGCTTGCTCCTTCGTATTATTCTGAGGCCGCGCGTTGCGCGAGCACGGGGATTGTCCCAGCTACCCCGCACACTTTTTCAGTATCCTGTTAATGAGCTTCGGTGCTCTGGATCGCAGCAAGCTTGGTCAAAATCAAGGCAGCAGAAGGATCGGTCGGGTTGATTGCCGGAATAACGAACGGGCGTTGCTCCTGGTGCATATAGGTCTTGGAGGCCCAGCGCACTTTCTGGCTCAGATAGGTCACCGTTTCGCCGAGTGTCACGTCGCCATCTCGGTTGGTGTCGGCCTCACCGCGCAGTGCCCTCAGCAAATAGTAGGTGAACAGGCCATGTTGATGCTGGTCGTCCTCCAAACCCTGCCCGATGCCGCTGATTCCGATGACGTGGAGGGTTGAGCTTCCTGTGGGATTCCATTGGGGGATGGTGGTCAGGGCGGTCTTGGTTCGGCTATCCGGCCCCATATGCGACACGATGCCATCGAACAGAAACACCGTCTGTTTGGCCTGTAGGCGAGATAGGGCTGTCTCCAAATTCTTGAGTGGGTATGATCGTGAGCTTGTCGTAGCGGTTCCATCGTACGGTACCAGGAAGGTCTCTCCCGTCGAAGAGACTGAAGCCAGACCGGCGAAATAGACTATGACGACTGCGTTCTTGTTCATGCGAGGCGGCAGCCAGTCCAGCAACGCTTCGTCGATATCCGAACGTATGGCCTTCCAGTCTTGCAGGAGAAGAATGTTGGAGGCCGGCAAGCCACCGAGGGCCTGAAAATAGTTCGAGACCATCTGGGCATCGATGGAAGCAAACTTACGGGATGGGACTTGCCGGTTTCGGTAGGATCCGATCCCAATTGAGATCAAGTAGGTGTGGGGCTGCCGAAATTCGGTCGCGATCGCAGGGATGTGATCGACATCGTCGACGTTGATGCCGGTTGGTTGGATTGCCAAAGCCAGGGTTTGAGTCGGCGGCTGAGGAAGGGTTTTTGAATGAGAGACCGCCACGTGGATCTCGGCCTTCTGCTGTTGAAGTGACGGTGGTACCGTTGCCACAAATTCGATCGAGCGGGATTGGCCTGGTTGCAGCCGCCCAATCGCCAACGTGGTGGTCGGAAACTTGGCGAGCAGCGAAGCGGTTCCCGTCAAGGCCGCCGTGACGCCCTGAACCTCCTGCTCTCCTCCGTTCATGAGGTCGATGCGCACCCGAATGCGCTCGCCTCCTTCAAAGACCAAATTGCTGTTTTCGTCCAGTACAGTGGCTTTAAATACGAGTGCCGATGGAGTGCGTTGGGCTGGTATGGTCGCTGTCGGTGGAACTGGTCTCATGGACAAGGCTGCCATTGGTGCGGGATCGGTTGCATCCGTCGCTGCCAACTGGGTGCGGACGGCGCGCATAATTTGCGTCGAGAGCGCGATCCCGGCGTCATGGACGAATTCCCCAATATTGCCGTAATCGCATCGGCGTGGAGTCGGTTCGAGCATAAGGCGTTGGTTGTGCACGATGGAAACGGTCTGCTGGCCAAGCTCTTTTCCTGCGGCATCCTTGAGGGTGACGTGTGTCTCGATGGTCATGTCCGCAGGCACTCGATCATAGACATGATCAGTCCAAAGCTTCAGGCCCGAGCGTTGGAGCGTAACCACGATCTCCTTGTCGGGTGGGATCTGTGCGGGGATTCCATCGGTGACGGTGACGGCGGTAAAGTTTTGGGAAGCCGCGTCAATCATCAGTGACTCGACTTCTTCCCCCACATTGAGCTCGTGGGGGCTATTACACCCATCGATGTACTGCATCGTGAGATTGGTGAGGGCGGAGTCGAAGGTCAGCTTGACGGAGTGGGTCAGACGCGGACCCAAGTCCGGTAAAGGCGTTCGGTGAAACGCCGACGTCACCTTCTCGCATCCCGGCAGCCCAACCACTGAGATGAGGAGGCACAAGAGGGTGGCCCATCGCATCGTGAGTTGTTGAGGTAAGCCCGTTGGGGGTTGTTCAATGAGCATGGTCTCGCCTGCATGATTCATGATGGTTCGTCGCGAAATCGCTGAGCCGCGTCGCGAGACCGGGGCGCAGAGCTCTGAGAACGTGAGGCGTACTCAGGCAGTGCATTGAGGGTCCGAGGGACGAGCCCGCCGGACGAAGGCTTGTCGCAGCAACGAATCGGCCATGGTCGCAACAGTGTGCGTGCGTGATGCGGGCTAAGGGAAGCTGTCTGCCGTGATTGGAATTCACGTCCGGTACCGCACGAACAAGTCAGACTGAATGTAGCAGGGCGTCGGGGTGTTTTGCGAGCCTGAGAGCCTTCAGCCACTCTGTGTTCCTGATGCGAACCAGAATCCACTCGCATGTGGTATTGAGTCACAGGCAGGATTGCGCGAGGGAGGGTTTTGTCTGACTTGACAGAGCCGCCAAGGGGGAGCGAACGTACAAGAGCGGAGAATGAAGCGGCAGACGAAGCCGTACGGTTTGAGGTGGGAGATGCGCCGTCGGTGTAACCAATTCGGCCTCATGCTCAGCGCAGTATTCTTGGTGTCTTGTGCCTCCGCCGTTCCCCCTGCACGCATCGGTGATTATGTTTCTACGTGGCGCCAGGTCGGAGGCGAGGCGTTCACGAGGATCGATCAGCGCCCCCTACAGGCAGGGCTTGTCATGGTGTCGGACACGATAGAACCAAGAGCGGCTCCGAATCTGCCGGAAGAGGCGCTGGCTCGCCTTGCTGAAAGTTTGCAACAGGATCTTGCCCGTGCGATTCCTGTTGCGATCACAGAGGTGATCTCAGCCGACCGTATCAGGCCGAAGCCGCACGGGGATTGGGCCCAGTTCGCTGAGTTGGGGCGTCAACGTGGGCTCGACTATCTCGCTGTGGTGGTAGTCTCCAGCACCGAGCAGGAATATCCTGTGACGCTCTTTCTAGGATTGACCACGCACGCGCAGCCTGGACTTCGTCGAGATAACTGGTCGTTGCTGGAATTCGCTCTATTGGATTTGAAACAGAATCAGATCTTGGTGCAGGCCGAGGGGCGGGGCTGGGCCACGCTGGATCGTCCGAGTGCGCCAGGGATCGATCAATGGTATCCGGCGATCTTCCTGCGCCCTCAGGATGAGCGGCGTCTCTGGCCTCCGACATACGCGGGCGCGCTGAATACGCTTCGTGTCATGTCTTTTGGGCAAGCGGCTCAGCGGCTGGTGCTGACGCTCCAGCATTCGTGGCGTGGAGTTGTAGAGTCTGAATCAACGGCTCGGAAAACCAGATTATAGCAGGATGTGGAACCGTCTCGCGTGACAACAAGAGGCGAGGATCCAGCGGGGGCTATTAGTCTTTGAAGCCCTCTGAACGGATAGTGTACAATATCTTTGTTTGCCTTATGCTGTCGTGTCGGTAAACCCTGTGGAGGAATGCTGTTATGGTCATGCGGAGTCGGATATGGAATATTCGAGGTCTTGTCACAGGTATCGGTCTCGTTATGGGCGCTGTTGCCTTTACTGTCCTTCCCGGTGAGCCCACAGCGTTCGCCGCCGGGGTTCCCGCAGGGATGACACAAGGATTTTCAGAGATTGTCAAGGAGGTCATGCCTGCGGTGGTGAATATTGCGGTGACTGGGGGAAGAGAAGGCAGAGGGCGAGGCCGGAAGTCGCCGGTGCCACCCGGTCCGTTTGGTGGACCTCCGAGTGAAGAAGCACCGGAGGGTGAACTCCCGGCTCCTCCGCCGATGCCGCCAGGTGGAGGACATGGACGCCCTGATCAAAGTGCCGGGTCCGGTGTCATTTTAGACTCGAACGGATTCATCGTCACCAACAATCACGTCGTCGAAGGCGCCACGCAGATCACCGTCACGCTGAACGACCGACGTGAATTCAGCGCGAAAGTGGTGGGAACCGATCCGAAGACAGACTTGGCGGTGGTCAAGATCGAGGCGAAGGATCTTCCGACCATGAAATGGGCTGAGTACGAGAAATTGCAAGTCGGAGATCTGGTGTTGGCAGTCGGCAGTCCGTTCGGACTGAGTTCAACCGTGACTCTGGGCATCATCAGCGCCTTGGGGCGCGGCAATGTCGGGATCGCAGACTACGAAGATTTCATCCAGACCGATGCCGCGATTAATCCCGGCAATTCCGGCGGCGCGTTAGTGAATTTGAGCGGCGAACTCATCGGGATCAATACGGCCATCTTCTCAAGAACCGGCGGGTCGGAGGGGATTGGATTTGCCATTCCCAGCAGTATTGCGCTGGACATCGTTGATAGCCTGCAGAAGACCGGGAAGGTTGTCCGTGGCTGGATGGGTGTCGCGATTCAAGAGATCACTCCGGCTTTGGCCAAATCGTTCAAGTTGCCTGAGCAACGGAAGGGCGTGTTAATCAGCGATGTGAATGAGAACGGCCCTTCCCATGCAGCGGGTGTGAAGCGCGGCGATGTAGTGATCGCGTTCAACGGAAAAGAAGTCCAAAACGTGAGTCAGTTACGGAACCTTGTTGCGCGTACGATGGTCGGCAAGGATGCGCTGGTGACGGTGTTGCGAGACGGGAAGGAACAGACCATCACCATGAAGGTGGCAGAGCGACCGACAGATGAAATGTTGGCCAAAAAGGAGCCGTCAACCCCCAGGGAGCCGGTCGAGACGGCGAAGTTGCCGGATAATGTCTTGGCCTCTCTCCGCGTGCAGGCGCTGGATGCGGCCACGATGAGTCAATTGAATATCCCGGAGAAGATGACGGGTGTCGTCGTGACATCGGTCGAGAGCGGCGGGTCTGCAGAAGCGGCGGGTCTGCAGCGCGGCGACGTGATTCAAGAGGTCAACCACGAAGCTGTGAAGTCGCTCGAAGACTACCAGAAAGTCTCGAGCAAGTTGAAGAAAGATGAATTGGCCGTCCTGCTTTTGAGCCGGCAAGGGAATAGTCTGTTTGTCGCGGTCAATCCCAAGTAACACGCATGATACTGGTGGCGACCGATCGGATCCCCGACGGTCGCCACCGGTCATCGGATAAACGGTTCCTATGTCTTTCGGCCTGAATTCACTCAACCAGTGGCTGCAAGACACAATCTTTAAGCCGCTGGAAGATAAGAAAAAGCCGGTCATGGAGCATCTTGTCGAGCTCCAGGTTCGGCTGACTCGTGTGGTCATCATCACCGCCGTGGTGTTTGTCGGCACGTTTTTCTATGCCGACCTATTGGTGAAGTGGCTCCGTATTCCCCTCCAGAACATGTTTGTGCCTGGTTCCCTCTCGTGGGTGCCGACCGATCTGCCGAACGTTCCGTTCGTGTTCCTCGCGCCGGCTGAAGCGCTGTGGCAGAACGTCAAGGTGGCCGGGCTCTTTGCCCTCGTTGCTGTCACTCCATACATTCTCTTGGAAGTCTGGCAATTCGTCGTGCCGGGCCTCCATACGCAGGAACGGCGCTTTGTCGCTCCTTTTGTGGCGCTGACCGCCGTGGCGTTTTACGCGGGAGTGGGGTTTGCGTTCTTCTTCATACTTCCGTTCGCGCTGAATTTTTTGATCGCTTATGGCATCAATGCCGGCTTCGTTCCGCAGATCTCCATTGCACAGTACGTAGGATTTGCCCTCTGGTTCTTGGTGGTGTTCGGGCTGATTTTCGAAGTGCCTCTGGCGATCACCCTCATGGCGAAGTTTGGGTGGGTCGATGCGCCGTTTCTCAAGCGATATCGCAAGTGGGCCCTGCTGGGATCGTTCATCTTTGCGGCAGTGCTCACTCCGACGCCCGATCCATTCAACCAATGTCTCATGGCCCTGCCGATGTATATCTTTTACGAAGTAGGGATCATCAGCGCGGGGTTTTTCAACAAGAAGAAGCCGGTGTCGGAGGAGATAGGTGTGCCGGCTATGGCTACCGCGGCGGCGGGAAGTGGAAAGGCGCCCTCGGTGGGACTCTCTCAAGCGGGAGAGGGCGACTACGTCGGTGTGCCGACAGATAGACGGCGATGACGAGAACCGATGGATTGGGCGTCACGTTTTTATGGAGAAGGAAGAAATATGGCTCGTGAATTAAACGTCATTCAACCTCCCGCGTCAGGCGGCAGCGATGCCTGCGTCTACATGTGGGCCTGCGCGATCTGCGACGAGAACGAAACCTGTCAGAAGGACAAGGAAGGGCATAGCCGTTGGCTGGTGGCCAAACGGATGGAGCGGATCGAATATAAAGTGCTCATCATGAGCAATAAGGGTGGAGTCGGAAAGAGTACCTGTACAACGAACCTGGCGGTGAGTCTTGCGCTCAAGGGATGGCATGTCGGTATTTGCGACATGGACATTCATGGTCCGAACATTCCCAAGATGGTGGGGGCTGAAGGACAGAAGCTCAAGATCAGCAGCTCGGGTGGGATCATCCCGTTTCAGGCCTACAACCTCAAGATTGCCTCGATGTCGTTTTTGTTGCAGAACTCGGACGATCCGATCATCTGGCGCGATGCATACAAGTATGAGTTCATTAACCAACTGTTGGGCGGGGTCGAGTGGCAGGACCTCAATTTCTTGTTTGTCGACTTGCCCCCCGGAACCGGCAACGAGTCGGTCACGACCATCGACTTGCTCGGGAATGTCAGCGGCGCGGTGATCGTGACGACGCCACAGGAAGTGGCCTTGCTGGATTCACGCAAGTCGGTCACGTTCTGCAAAGATAGCGAAGTCCCGATCATTGGGATTATTGAAAACATGAGCGGGTTGGAGTGTCCCCATTGTCACAACCATATCGAGGTGTTCCGCAAGGGCGGCGGGGAAGCGTCGGCGATCGATATGGGCGTGCCCTTCCTCGGGCGGATTCCGCTCGATCCTGATGTCGTGATCCAGTCCGATGCCGGTGAGCCATTTGCGATGTTCAATTCCGATACGACCACGGCCGAGTGTTATCACGACATTGCCAACAAGGTCGAAGCGTTCTGCAAGAAGCGCGGGTCCCTCGTGAATGTTGGGTCCCGGCAGGCGCACTGATGAAGGAGAAACAGTGAAGGCCACAAACGCGACAGAGGGGCTCACGCAGCTGGAGGAGGCGCGACGGATCGTGTTGGAGTCCACGCCGACTCTAGGCTTGGAGAAAATTTCGATCCTCGACGCTCTTGGCCGTGTTCTCGGGGAGGATATTACGGCGGAACGGGATAATCCACCCTGGGACAATAGCGCGATGGATGGGTTTGCGGTGCGGTGGGAGGATATCAAACAGGAACATGCCATTCAGAGAACGGTCACGCTCACAGTCATCGAAGATGTAGCTGCAGGCAAGATGCCATCGAAGTCTGTCGGCGCAGGACAGGCGATCAGGATCATGACAGGAGCCCCTCTCCCGAAGGGAGCTGACACGGTCTTGAAGGTCGAAGATACCGAGCACACGCCTGACTCCGTGCGTGTCTTTACGCCGGAGCGGCAAGGCGCCAACATTCGACCTCAAGGCGAAGACGTGAAGAAGGGCGAGTGCATCATCGCGAAAGGAACTCAGATTCGTCCTGGTGAAGCGGGAATGCTGGCAATCCTCGCCAAGTCATTCATCTTTGCCTATCAGCGGCCCCGTGTCGCGATTCTTTCGACCGGTGACGAGCTGGCGGATTTGGACGAGCGATTCAGCGAGGAGAAAATCATCAACTCCAACAGCTATGGGATTGCAGCCGCGGTGCAGGAGGCGGGTGGCATTCCCCTGCTACTGGGCATTGCGCGGGATACCCCTGCCGCGTTGAAGGAAAAGATTTCACAGGGACTGACGGCGGATATTCTGGTGCTGTCCGGCGGCGTATCGATGGGCGATTACGATTTCACAAAAACGGTCTTCCACGAATTGGGGGCGGACATGAATTTCTGGAAGCTGGCGATCAGGCCGGGGCAGCCGCTGGCCTTCGGCAAGATTCAAGGCAAGCTCGCTTTCGGCTTGCCGGGGAATCCCGTGTCCTCCATGGTGACGTTCGAACAGTTGGTGCGGCCGGCCATGCTCAAAATGAGCGGGCACCGGAGCTATGGCCGTCCAGTTGTGCAGGCGATTTTCCAGGAGAAGTTTTCCAAGCGGACGGATCGGCGTCATTTTCTACGCGGTGTGCTCACGCAAGAAGAGGGCGTCTTTAAGGTTCGCACGACAGGGGCGCAAGGGTCCGGGATTTTGACCTCCATGGTGAAGGCCAATTGTTTGATCGACGTTCCCGTCGAAGTTGAACGAGTGAACCAGGGTGATCTCGTATCAGTTCAACTGTTGAGTGGGGAGGCCTGGGCCAGCCGTTCTGAGCATAGTCACACCGATCCTCACAAGCTGTCCTGTTGCTCATAAGGAAAGGATGTCAAGAATCATCCGTCACTAGGCGATGGCGGGAATCGCACTTCCCAGCCATTGACCAGTCAGGATGGACCATTGACCAGTCACACGTATGGCCGTACCTATTGTCTCCTTTGTCGGTCGCTCAAACAGCGGAAAAACCACGCTGATCGAGCGCGTGATTCCCGAGTTGGTCCGGGCCGGCTACAAAGTAGCGACGGTGAAGCACGCCGGGCACGGGTTTGACCTCGATACGGAGGGGAAAGATAGCTGGCGTCACAAGCGCGCCGGCGCCAGCAGCGTGATGGTGCTCTCCAAGGGGAGCATGGCGATGTTTGCCGATGTTTCGGATCAGATGAATGTCGAAGAGGTACGGGATCGGTTTCTCGATCACACCTACGATCTGATCATTGCCGAAGGCTGGAAACATGAAGGCTATCCGAAGATTGTGATCGTCCGTGAAGAGATCGGCGAAATTCCTGTATCCATGGATGGGCTACTCGCGGTGGTATCGGACAAGCCGGTGGATCTATCCGTACCGCTATTTGAGTTGGACGATGTCGTTGGTGTGGCCGCCTTGCTTATGAAGCAATTTCCGCGATCACCGGCTCGTTCGGAGCATGGACTTGAACCCTAAAGCGGTCGTCGTCCTGGTCCATATTATCCATACGGTTCGTTGCGAAGACGCGAGCAAGACTATCTGTCCCCGCAGCCTATCTGCGTTTCCAGCAGCCGCGTCATGCATCACGAGGGCTTGCCTCGTGACTGGTACTCCCGCACGTGTTGCATTCTGTTAAGCCCCTGATCATTCATGTCCACACCTGTCCTGCATGTCCAACATCTGGTGAAACGATTCGACGAGTTCGTCGCCGTCAACGATATCTCGTTCGACATCAGACCGGGGGAAATCCTTGGATTGCTGGGCCCGAACGGGGCTGGGAAGACGACCACGATTCAGATATTGCTGGGGGTGGTAAAGCCGACCTCCGGCTCCATTCAGATGTTTGGACTCGATTTGGCGACTCACCGTGAAGAGATTCTACAACAAGTGAATTTTTCATCGACCTACGTCTCCATGCCGCAGGCGCTCACAGTCGAGGAGAATCTCTGGGTGATTGCCAGACTGTACGGTCTGTCTCAGATCAAAGAGCGGGTCGACGATATCGTGAAGCGGCTTGAGATGGAGGAGTTTCGTCATAAAGTCACGCGCAAACTCTCTTCCGGTCAGAGCACTCGTCTTGGGCTGGCCAAGGCCTTTTTGACCGAACCGAAGATTCTGTTCCTCGACGAGCCGACCGCGAGTCTCGATCCTGATATCGCACAAAAGATTCGTGGTTTTCTCAAAGAAGAGCGACAATCGTCCGGACTCAGCCTGCTCTACTCATCGCACAACATGCATGAGATGGAAGAAATGTCGGATCGAATCATTTTTCTCCAGCGGGGAAAGATTGTAGCGGAGGGGACGGCGCAGGAGATTGTGGCGCGGTTCGGGCAGGCGGATTTGGAAGAAGTATTTGTGAAGTTGGCCAGAGAGAAATAGAGAAGGAGGAACCGGGTAGGATGTTCCCTTTGCTCGCGCAACGCGCGGCCTGAGCAGGCCCTCGTTGGACGCGCGCAGTCAGGAACATCCTACCCGGTTCCTCTTCGGAGAAGAGGCTCTTGCCAACCAGAGTGGGGAAGGGGAAAAGGGAACGATGAAATTCCATCGAATCTATGCGTTGGTGGCGCGGTATCTGTATCTGTACCGGCGCAGCTTGCCGCGCATGATGGAGATTTTCTATTGGCCGCTTCTGGACCTCGTCATTTGGGGATTCATTACGGTCTACCTCATGAAATTTCAGGGAGAGATCCCAGGGGTGGTGACGTTTTTTATAGGCGCCTTGATCCTGTGGGACATCCTATTCCGAGCCCAACAGGGAATTACGATTGCGTTTCTGGAGGAGATCTGGGCGAGAAACCTCATGAACTTGTTTGCCAGCCCGCTCAAGCCGAGCGAGTTTCTCGCGGCGACCATGGTCATGAGCATCTTCAAAGTGATCGCGGTCTCTGTGGTGATGGTCGTCTGCGCAGGCCTGTTCTACTCCTACAATATCTTTGTTATCGGGCTGTGGTTGATCCCCTTTGTACTGAATCTCGTGATGACGGGATGGATTATCGGGGTACTGACCACGGCTCTCATCATGCGGTTCGGCCAGGAAGCGGAAGTCCTGGCTTGGAGCATGGTGTTCCTGTTCCAGCCCATCTCCTGTGTGTTCTACCCCATCGAGGTGCTCCCAGGGTGGTTGCAGACCATTGCCTGGATGAACCCGGCTGCCCATGTGTTTGAAGGGATGCGCGCCGTGATGAACACCTCTGCCGAGCCGATTGCCCATCTTGGGTGGGCGACCGGTCTCAATCTCTTGTTTCTCTGCATCGTCATTGCCGCCTTTCATTGGACCTTCGAGCTTTGCCGAGAGCGTGGGCTACTGGTGCGTATTGGGGAATAAACCGACGATGCCGGCTGGGACTCGGATTGCCATTTTTAAGAGGGCTATGATAGCCTGCAACCACCTTATCGCAGGGGCCTGGCGGCGAGGTGGAACAAAACACACAGGTCTGCAGAATCGATGTTGCCTTGCTCGAGAATCTCGTCGGAAGTCAGACCTAAGTCGCCGTGTGTTTCGCGTCTTCGGCCCGCTCCTTCCTCCGTCCCTCTTGTCCAAGACAATATCATTATACATACTCATAAGGAGGAGCCCCAGATGGGTTCAAAGATCTATGTCGGTGGGTTGCCCTACTCGACGACCGAGCAGGAGTTGAGTGATTTGTTCGGGCAACATGGTGCGATCGCTTCCGCCCGGATCATTTCGGATAAGTTCACGGGGCAGTCACGCGGGTTCGGTTTCGTTGAGATGTCTTCGGATACGGAAGCGCAGTCGGCCATTACCGCTCTCAACGGTGCGGAAATGGGTGGGCGAACCTTAACCGTGAATGAAGCGCGTCCCCAGGAGCCTCGTACCGGCGGTGGTGGTGGATTTGGTGGTGGCGGCGGTGCCGGCGGCGGCAAGCGCGATCGCTGGTAATACGTACTCGCACATCTAGAACGGGGCTGCCGTTGACACAATGGCAGCCCCGTTTTGCCTGTTGCCGAAGGGCGAGGGATGGTCGTTCTGCCTGAGGACGCGGGCCCCGTCAGCTAGTCGAACCACCCATCCCCAACTTTTGGAGTTCCTGGTTGGCCTTCTACGAGGCTCTCGGCTGAAGGCGGGGGCGTGTGAAGAGTTTTTCTCACGAGTGCGACTATGGCTTGGGGCTCAAACGGTTTAGGAAGAAATGGGAGGGTTCTCCGACGTATGCCGTGCCCGACCAAATCCTGATCGACGTTGCCAGACATGAGGATCACTCGCAGGTCTTTCCGTATACGGAGCGCGCGGAGGGCCAACTCATGGCCGTGCACATGGGGGAATTGGTTGGAACTTGAGGCTAATTGAAAGGACGGAGGGGGGAGGTTGAGGTCCGTGAGTAGCAGGTCGATGGTCCCCTCGTGCTGCGTACAGATTTTGAGGGCTTCTGAACTGCCGTCGGCACCGAGGACCGAAAAGCCTGCTTGTTCAAGTATTAGCTTGCACAGCATCGCGATGGTCGGCTCGTCATCGACCACGAGAATGGTCGGAGGCCCGGATTGAGGCATGATGTCTTGCTGTCCTGACATACTGTGATTTTCGTCCCACAGTATAATGCCGGATAAAGTCCATGGCGAGTGAATCCACGTTTCTGACCGAATGGATAGGGAGAGAGTCAGGCAGGGTTTCTGGTAGGTGGGGGCGTCCAGCCTCCGCCCAGCGCTTTAACAGGCTGCGGAAAAACTGAGTTTAGGCTCAAATCCCGCTGTGTTCTTACGCGTGGCGTTGACACATGAACAACTCGCAGGATGCTCAAAAAGGCCGTCCAGCAAGGCCGCAGCGAGCGAAGAGGCGAGGCGTACGCTTCGGTACGTTGAGCCTCTGAGCGATGCGAGAACGTCGCTGGCGGACTTTTTCAGCATCCTGCTAAAGAGGCCGACCATATCCGTCAAGCGAGTGCGTTCAGTGAGGACCAGTTGGGTTTCTGCCGCCAGCACCGTTCTCTGTGCATCCAACACATCCAAATACGTGACTATGCCTGTGCGATATCGGACGTCGGCTAATCGCACAGCTTCCTGTGCCGCGGAAAGTTGCTCCCGCTGTCGCGCGAGTTGTTCCGCCCTTGCATGTAGCGAAGTCAGTAAGTCTGCGACCTCCCGAAACGCCTGCAGAATAGTCTGCTGGTAATTCTCCAGCATCTGCACATGACGCGACTCCGCCGAATCCAACCGAGCGAGGTTGGTTCCTCCTTGGAAGATCGGCAGGGTAATCGACGGACCAATGCTGTAGTTCGAGCTGTTACCGGTGAACCAGTTGGAAAGCTCGACGCTCTGCAGGCCGCCTTGGCCAGTGATGGAGAGGGGGTGGGGAAGAAATAGGCGGGAGCTTGGCCGATACGGGCATTCGAGGCCACAAGGGTCCGCACTCGTTGAAGGTAACAGTGTCCGCGCTACCTGTCGCATGACGGGCGTGTGCAAGAAGGCCGTCCTGAAACTCTTGGTCGATCTCGGCACCGCCTGTGCACGGTATCAGGATGAACACTTGCGAAAGCTGTCTTGCACGCGCATCCAATGGGATGAGATTTGGAGCTTCTGTTACGCGAAGGAAAAGAATGTCCCTGAAGAGTTCAAGGGCAAGCTTGGCTTTGGTGATACATGGACTTGGGTAGCCATTGACGCCGATACAAAATTGATCGCATCTTATCTGGTTGGTGGACGAAGCGCGGAATACGCGAAAAAGTTTATTGATGATCTAGCCTCACGATTAACCCATCGTATTCAACTGACCACGGACGGCCACAAATCTTACCGCAAGCGGTTGAAGGCGCATTCGGAGCGGACGTGGACTACGCCATGCTGGAAAAGATTTATGCGGCTCCTCCACGCGATGGCCAAGTCCGCTACAGCCCTGCGGACTGTTGCGGAGCACGGAAGATCAAAGTCCAGGGCAATCCCGACATGAGCCAACTCTCAACGAGTTTCGTGGAACGCCAGAACCTAACCATGCGGATGAGTATGCGACGAATGACCCGGTTGGCCAACGGCTTCAGCAAGAAGATCGAGAATCAGGCCCATGCCGTGGCCTTGCATTTCATGCATTACAACTTCTGCCGGATTCACCAGACAATCCGAGTCACCCCGGCGATGGAAGCGAGAATTGCGAATCATGTATGGAGCATGGAAGAAATAATCGGGCTCATCAATTGAAAAGGACCCACTACCCAAAATTCACTGAGTTATTCGTGAGCCGACCGGGCCTTGAGTACATCCAGTCGTTTCTTTTCCAGGCTCACATGCAGTGATTTTTCTTGGGTGACGATCACTGCGCCAGGTGCCTGGCCCTTCGCTTTTTTGACCCATTTGCGCCGAGTATAGATCACATCGCCTTTGCCGCTTTTCTTTAAATCGCTATAGAGCAGCGCCAGTGTGGCGGCGTCTCGTATCGTCTCGGGAGGCGGATCGGTTCCCTTTTCCAATCGCACCACGACGTGGGAGCCAGGGGTGCCGCGGGCATGGAGCCAGAGGTCGTCGCTTTTGGCGAGGCCGAACGTCAGCTCGTCGTTCTCCCGCGCGTTCTTTCCGACATAGATCGCCAATCCGTCCGATGAAATAAATCGGCGGAACGGACCGTGACGCTGTTCTTGCCTGTCTTTCCCTCCTCCTGCCCGCAAGGGAGTTCGTGTTCGTATGATCTGCCGCGGTTGCTCGGGTGGTTGCCAGGTTCCTTGTTCGATGGCAGTGAGCTCCCCCTGCAGAGTCCCCAGCTCTCTTTCTCCTTCTCTGATGCGTGGCCGCAGCTCCCGTTCTGCCGTCAGGTACTTCCGATGCTTTCGGAAGTAGTCATCCATATTGCCTTGGGGAGTCTTGGCCTGATCGATCGGGATCGTGAGGCTGGGAAGTTCCTCATCGAAATAATCCACTACGGTCACGTCGGTCTGACCCCTCCTGATAGTTCCGAGGTTCGCCTTGATGAGTTCGCCATAGCGATCGTAGGCCGTATACTTCTCTGCCTTTGCGAGGTCTTCGTGCCAGGCCTCAATGCGGCGGCGGAGCTTCTTGATGGATTTCCTGAGTTGTCCTGCCCGGGCGTTCTGCACGGTTTCGATAACTGAACCGGCTTCTGCTTTGTGGTAATGGGCGTCGATGGCAGCCGACAGAGGAAACGGTGATGCTGGGATCTCCTGGTTGAATCGTGCGTGATCGGCGGCAGCTCGTTCCCGTTGCGAGTGAGCGGGTGGAGCATACAGCTGTCCTACACGATCCTTCACCCCATTCACGTCTCGTCGGATACGGCCTGCGGCATCGATTACAAGGAGATTCGATGTTTTCCCTGTCAGCTCTGCGACCAACGTGGAGGGAACGTCTTTGGCAGTCAGCACAAGCTGAACGATTCGGTCTCCTTGAATCTGTTCGATCCGCTCGATGCGTGCGCCTTGCAGATGGGCACGGAGAAATTGGCAGAAGAGTGGAGGAGTCGGTGGATTCTGAAAGGCCCTCGTGGTGAAGTGGAGCCGCGCGGTGTCGGGGTGGCACGAGATGAGGAGTCGGTGTGTCCGTCCTGGCGTGCGAATCTCCAGCACCACGGTGCGGTCTGTTGGCTGATAAATTTTCTGAATCCAGCCTCCAGTCAAAACCAGGGCACATTCATCCATCACCTTCGCAATTTCTGTCGCGCTCAATGCCACAATTCGTCTCCGAAAGGCCGCTGTGCTTGAAGAGAGCGGTGTCGACTTACACTGAGCAAGGGCGTCTCCTCGTGTAGACTATCAGCTCGTGCCTCATATCATTTTTTCTGCATGAGGCCAATGTGTGACACCTGTATGCGGTTCAGGCCGAATACGGGTCGTCCGCACTCTACGATTCACTGCTAAAACACGCAAGCCGTCGGAACAACATCTGTGGCATCGCGATTGCACTCTAGAACAGGCAAACGGCTGCTCACACGTCTGCTAAGGTTAAAAGAGCAGTGGGTAGGGCGTCGTAGGTTTCAGCCTTAACAGAGGAGGGTCCCATGGAGTGCGCACGATGTGATGGTCTCATGATTGCCGATAGCCTCATCGACATTCAAGAAAGCAGTATTCCGATGTGGATGAAAGGATGGCGATGTGTGTCCTGCGGGAACATTGTCGACTCGCTCATTCAGCAACATCGGATGATCCAACGGGCGGGAGCAGGGCGGTTGCTCGAAACAGAAACGGCCAGGCCGCGGCTTCGCCACGTTGCGTAACGCGACGGGCTAGAAGCCTGCCCCTATCGCTGACCGAACGGGATTCTGATTTCCACATCCGCGATTGGGGTGGAACCGTTCATGAATTCTGCGGGCAGACGGCGTATCTCGTCGATCGTTCCTCGACATTCGTAATCGAGCTAGGCGCGACTCGTACGAACAAAACTTCTGACCAGCCTCGCCTTCCTTGCAAACCCTGCACGAACAGTGAAATCCGTTTCACGTCCCACGAACAACGCTTCACAGCTCACGTGCCGTAATTGCCGTATCTGCCCAAGACCCCGGGCGGGCTAGATGGTCTCCTGTGCGCGTGCAACGCGCGGTCTCGGAAGGATAGGAAGGGAGTCGCCGGACCATCCTTCTTGCTCGCAGAACGCGCACGATCAGAATGTGCTCGTCCGATGCGCGCAGTGAAGGGCAGTCCGGCGACTCCCTTGGGAGAGAATGCGTGATGTTGCTGAGAAGACCGCAAGAGGCCCTCGTCGGACACGCGCAGTGGGAGACCATTTAGCCCGCCCTCCCCCAGAATAGAAAAAGCAAGCTCGGAAGACCGTTGGCGCTTCTGACATACAACCCCTACCTCCTCCTACAGGTGATTTCACATCGCGATAAGCGTATTCTTTGCCGGAAGATGTGGCTCTGGTTGAAGGTTTCATCTACTTCTGCTCCGATGGAAGCGACACGATGCTCCTGAAAGCTTCTGATCCATATTCGCTCCACAATCCCTCAAGATGTGAACGCCGAGTATACCTAAGACATCAAGGAGAGCAGGAAGAACCACCAGGTCCATATGAACAGGTGTTGCGCGTTCTTGGTGACCGCCATGAAAAGTCTCACCTTGGGACATTCCCAAAAGTCGTTGATCTGAGCAATGCCAATCCGGCTGAGAGAGAACAAAGAACCCTTGAGGAAGTCAGGAAAAAAGCCTCTGTCATTTATCAAGGTGGACTCAGGACGAAAGCACGGATTAAGGGCGTGGATTGTGAAATCGTAGGAGAACCGGATTTCCTGATCTATGAAAGTAGTAACTATGTGATCCGTGACTCAAAGATGTCACGCAGGGTCACAGAGAAAGACCATCCTGAGATTTTCGGACAGCTTCAGATATATGGATGGCTCTATGAACAGACCTTTGGCAGGCCACCCCTTCGACTCGAGATCCACAGCGGTACAGGTGCCATTGTCGAAATTCCATACGATGGCGATACAGCGGCACTTCAAATTTTAGAAGGAACCGTTTCATTGAAAAAACTCAGCGAAGAGCCCTACAGCCCGGTGGGTTGGTCAAAATGTGGAGGGTGTAGTTTTTATAAACGATGCTGGCCCATGGCTGAAAAGACCAGAGATGTTGCCCTGGTAAACGGGGTTGATCAAGGACTCGCCATCGGTTTGCGGCAACAAGGCATAGAGAATATCGACCAATTCCTATCACATTACAATGCTTTTTCCTTAGCTGAGTTGAAACGGCCGTGGGGCAAATCCACTCAGAAAGTTGGATCAAGAGCAGCCTCGATCTTGCGGATGGCCAAGGCGATGGCGACAGGGCAAGAAGACCTTATCCAATCTCCCGACATCCCTACGCATGCGAATTATGTGATGTTCGACTTGGAAGGGCTACCGCCACATCTCGATGAGTTGGGGAAAATCTATCTCTGGGGGATGCAGGTGTTCGGAGAAAAGTCCGGAGTGTACAGATCTGCTTCTGCTGGATTTGGGGACGCCGGCGACCGCCAGGGCTGGGAGAGTTTTTTGAATGAGGCAAAGACCATCTTCGATGAGCACAAGAATATTCGATGGGTGCACTGGCACCACTACGAGAAGACCCATCTAGATAAGTACATTGAGAGGTTTGGGGATCGAGATGGCGTTGCGGCAAGGGTAAAGCAGAATCTCCTGGATTTACTTCCAATCACACAACGGTCTGTGGCACTACCGTTACCCACCTATAGTCTCAAGGTTATTGAGAAGTATATTGGATTTTCCAGGACTCAAACAGAATATGGAGGTGAGTGGTCCATGGCAAAGTACATCGAGGCCACTGAATCCAATGACGACACACAGAGGACTGCGCTATTAGATGAAATTAAGATATATAACGAGGAAGATCTCGCAGCTACATGGGCTGTCTTGCAGTGGTTGAAAGGCAAGCAGCCTTCATCCGAAGCCTGAAAGACTTAGTCCCTATTTCCCTTGAGAATAGGGTGGGCCGTATCTTGGAGCTGACATAGTAGGGACTTCTCTAAACTTTCGGCGCTTCCGGGTTTCCCGTGGGTAGGATGAACGGATAGGATGGTCGGCCAAGGAGGGACCGACCATGCAAGACACCGCGCTGTATCAGTACCTGCTGGGCCTGCAGTCGCCATGGACGGTGAGCCGCGTGAACCTGGATA
>JBBRRK010000009.1:0-33065 GCA_038200765.1 Nitrospirales bacterium | reverse complement strand
CACCTGTTCCAGTGTGTGTAATCCTTGGGTGTGTACTGTCACGATCATGCCTCCATGATCCCAACTTCCACCCCTTCAGGCTCATCTCACCGTGGATTCACGGCGCTCCGTTCAGGCTCATGTGTCATTGGACAAGACTGTATCTTGACAATGGGGTTCACGTAAGGCATTGTGTGGACGGCGTTTGCTAGGGCGGGACTGTATGCACTTTCAAAATTGCCCTCTTTTCATTGGCCGCCATGTCGGGTATTATATTGTAGCTGCATGTGCGTCATACGAATCACACCAACATCCGTGACAGAATCAACCTCGCGTATCAGCAGCTTGGCAGTGGATCGTCCCGTCAAGCCGCCATGGATGGTTTTGTTAGTCGATGCGGACTGTTAAGTCGTATTCAGCAAGGGGAGAGCCCTGCAGCTACGACAGCTCGTGGTTGAGTCTGCGTATTTGAACAGGGACATCATCAGCGTTGGGTTCGAATGCTGGTCGACAAGCGTGAGCGAAGCGAGTTATTATTTGCGTTGAGCCTCATGAGGCAAGACATCGTTGAGAGACGATTATCACCATCAGAAAAGGAGGTGCGAATGACGAAGAGGAAGGTCGGGATATCGGTCGTTGTGATGGTATCTGTCCTGATTCTTTCAGGAGGAATGGCGTACTCTGATGAACCAGTGCCATTGGCGCCAGTTCCGGCCGAGTATGCCGACAAACATATGCCGGCTGGCGGGTGGACGGATGCGAAGGCCATTGCGGAGGGAGGGAAGATTTACACCGGTGAGGCTAACCCGCTCATCAACTGTGGCAGCTGCCACGGCAAAGATGGTAAGCCGGTGAAAAAGGGAGCGCGAGATCTTCGTGACCAGAAAAACACCGGCCGTTTCTCAGACAGCTTTTGGTTCTGGCGAATCTCGGAAGGTGTCCCAAAGACGAAAATGAAGCCCTGGAAAAACCACCTGTCGGAGGAGCAGATCTGGCAGGTTATGGCATATGAGCACCAGTTTTCGCACGATGGTAAACCGTCCGAACACACGGATTACAAGCCTTGACCGGTAGAAAGATTCGAAAGCCCGATTAGGGGTAATATCATTCAGTATGTGCCGAGTTTGGTAGTAGAAGAAACCATGAGAGTCATCGAAAGTCAATTCAAAGGAGGCCCCATGTCTATTAGTTTTTCGCGTTGCGTGCGTACTGCCGGATTGCTCGGCGCATTTATCATAGCTCCCTGCCTTGCCATCAATTCAGGATCGGCGTCGGCGATGGAGACCATCAAGGCTGTCGTGACGACCGCCCCCAATGTTCCTCCTCCAATCACCCGAAAAGCGCCTGCCCACGTCATGGTTGAACTTGAAGCCGCCGAGTGGGAGGGTAATCTTAGCGACGATAACAAATATAATTTCTGGGGTTTTGGACCCACAGGAGGGCCTTATAGCGTACCAGGGCCTATGATCCGAGTGATGGTGGGGGATACGGTTGAAATCCATTTGAAGAACAAGAAGGACAGCAAGGAAAGTCACAACATCGACTTTCATGCAGTCACTGGACCAGGTGGTGGGGCAGCAAGTCTCAATACCGAGCCTGGGGAGGAAAGCAAGTTACGGTTTAAGGCTCTCAATGCCGGCCTCTATTACTATCACTGCGCCACCGCATCTCCATCCATTCCTGAACACATTGCAAATGGAATGTACGGCGCGATCTTAGTGGAGCCGGTTGGTGGGCTGAAGAAAGTAGAGAAAGAATATTATGTCGTGCAGAGCGAGTTTTACACCAAGCCCGGTAAGAAGGGCGAAACTTTGGAGTTTTCGTTCGAAAATGGGTTAGCGGAGCATCCGTCCCATGTGGTGTTTAATGGCATGGCAGGTTCGCTTGTCAAGAATCCTCTGACAGCCAAGGTCGGCGATACCATCCGAATGTTCTATATCAACGCAGGACCCAACCTGACTGCAAATTGGCATGTGATCGGTGAGATATTTGACCGGGTGTACCCCGAGGGTTCCTTGATTACGCCTCCATTGCAGAACGTCCAAACCACCGTGGTGCCTGCTGGTGGCTCATCCATGGCAGAATTCAAGGTTGAAGTGCCTGGAACCTACATCAATGTTGACCATGCCATCTTCCGCATCGCAAAAGGTGCCGTTGGCCTGATCAAGGTGGAAGGTCCAGAGCAGCCGGACATCTACAAGAACCTCCTGAAGTAATCTGGGGGAGATTTATTCGCTGTGATCTCAAAACACAGCGGATAAAAATCTGTAGCAATTAGGCGTCATAGTGTTGATGGCCGTGACTGAGTCACGCAATCAGCGAAAGGGAGAGGCAAAAGCCTCTCCCTTTTCGTTTTAAATTGGCTGTAGGGATCATGATGAATTAGAAAAGTAGGAGCACGACGAGTTGAGTAATCACAGTATTTGCCCGTCACCATGGCGGGAGGGCCTGCCGTCAGTGATATGATCGCATCGGACGCAGAGAACCTGGTATTTCTCTTGAGCCTGGCTTCCATGGTGACCAACAACCCAGCGCATGTTCAGTTTATGTATGTACATCGCCTGAGGACGTGAAGTCGCCTGTGCATTCATCAGGGGTGAAGCGGCCCCAGCCGCGTGGCGATGCCCTTCTAGCGCGCATCGATGGTACGGAGGGCGGCGGTGCGGAGACGCGCGTTGAGTGAAGCCCACAGTTGTTCGATGGGATTCAACGCGAGGGCATACGGCGGGAGATTGCATATGTCAGCAATCATGTGACACTCCCCACGCTGTGAGCATCTGAAATTCCACCCTCCCCAACGAAGGAGGAGTGCGACATGTCCGAGCCCACCCTGCATTCGGTAGGCTTCAGCCCGTGTATCACGCATCGCGGAGAGGAGCCGATGCTGGGAGCAGACACGATACAGGAGGTACTGGCTCGACTGGCGCGAGGTGAAGGCGTGAAGGCCCTCGCGCGGGAGTTGGGCGTGGATCGCAAGACGGTCAAGCGTTGGCGGCGGCTGGGGTAATGGCGCCCGCGCGGCGTGGATCCCTATCTCGAGCCACTTGGCCCAGCGTGGGACGGAAGTGGGCTGGCATGCGATGGTGCTCCATCGCGAGCGGCAGGGGCGGGGATTCGCGGGCAGTGTGCCGCAGGTGCGACGCGCGATCCGGCCATGGTGGGCCGAGGTGGACCGGGCGGCGACGGCGACGGTGCGCGATGAGACCGGCCCTGGGGAGCACGCCCAGGTGGACTTTGGCCAACTTCGCATCTGGTTCGGCGAGGGCCGCGACCGGGTCCATCTGTTCGTACTGACGCTGGGGTATTCGCGGCGGCTGTGGGTGCGGGCCTCTCCGCATGAGCAGCTGAGTGCGCTGCTGGACGGCCATGCGCGCGCCTTCCGGCACTTCGGGGGTGTGCCACTCACCTGTCTGTATGACAATCCCCGCACCCTGGTGCCCGGGCGTCGGGAGCGTGACGTGCAGTGGCGCCCGGTCTTTCAGGACTTCGCCCGCTCCTACGGCTCTACGCCTCGGGCCTGTCAGCCCTATTGGGCGAGGACGAAGGGCAAGGTCGAGAGTGGCGTGACGTACGTCAAACGCAATGCGCTCGCTGGCCGCCGGTTTGTCTCGTGGGATGTGCGTAACACCTGGTTGGAGGAATGGAGCGGCACGGTCGTGGATCAGCGGGTGCATGAGACCACCCATGAGCGGCCGATCGACCGATTTGTCCGTGAGACGCTCACACCCCTGGGAGCCCGAGCTCTCTATCGCGACGAGCGCGCGCACGTCCGGCGCGTGCCGGCCGACGTCGTGGTGTCGATTGGGACCGCACGGTACTCGGTGCCGGTCCAGGACGTTGGGACCACGGTGACCGTACGAGAGACCATAACCCACTCTGCGGTCTTCACAGGGACCGTGTGCATGGCCCGGCATGCCAAGGCCCCACGCCATGCCGTGGTGAGGGACCGGACGCACGATTACGGGTTGAGGCATCCGGGCGGAGCCCACCAGCCGCCGGGCCGCCGCAGTGGGATCCGACGTATTAGCCCTTGAGCAAGGTCATGGTCAGAGACTTGGCCTGCTACGCCGCAGTGGCGGAGGACAGCGGTGGGGTATGAGTACCCCCCACTCGAACGGCTCCACGCCGCGTGTCATCGGCTGCGCCTCGATCAAGTGGCCGCGGAACTCCCGACCCTGTTGGAGTAAGCAGCCAAACAGGAGCGATCGTACAGCGATTTCTTGGACGAGGTCTTGAGCCGGGAGGTGCAGGCCAAGGGGGCCACGCATCTTGCCATGCGGGCTCGCCATGGCCAGATTCCCGTTCCAGAAGACGTTGGAGAGCTTCGACTTCACGTTTCACCCCTCCATCGACGCGAAGGTTCTCCGCGAACTCGCCACCGGCCGGTATCTGAAGCACGGGGAGAGTGTCCTGTTGCTCGCCCCGACGGGCGTGGGCAAGACGCATATGGCCGTGGCGTTGGGGATGAAGGCCTGTGAGCAGAGCCATCGCGTGTTGTTCACGGCCGCCATGGGCCTGATCGCCAGTCTTGGTAAGGCGCTGATCGAGAACCGGTCGGAGGACAAGCTCACGCTGCTCACACAGCCGCAAGTCCCTATTATCGATGAGATCGGGTATATCCCGATTGATCGGCAGGGGGCGAACTTGTTCTTTCAGCTCGTCTCGCGTCGCGATGAACGGGGCAGCCTCATCCTGAAGAGCAATCAGAGCCTCGGCACGTGGGGCGAGGTGTTCGGCGATCCGGTCATTGCGTCAGCGATCCTGGATCGGCGGCTGCACCATTCGAGCACCATCAAGGGGAAACGCTACCGACTGTGCGAGAAGCTCAAAGCCGGGCTGGTCAAGTCGAAACTGGCCGCCGAGCCAGGGTCGGACGGAACATCGGCGTCGTAAACGGCGCGAGGACCGACGATCGGAGGGTGGCTCGACCTACGGCGCCCCGATAGAGTCCATTCATCACCAGGAGGGTTCGCTGATGGGATAGGGCCGTGACCGTTTCGCTCGGTTCAAGGAATTGGATGAGACGGGGTGAGTCGGTACTGACGGAGATCTCACGCCAGAAACCATTGCTGAAGAATCGGGTTTTGTTGGAGGGGGAAGAAGCCATTATGTCGATGGCGGTAGTCCAACTATCGTGGACCAAGAGCTGGTGGCCAATGCATTACAAACGGAGGCTCTGACCATCTCGCCGACTGGGGGCATTGCATTATGGCTCCGGCATGATCCAGAGACCAGGATTCTCGGGGCTCAAGCACCTGTTCTATGGGGAGGTTCAAGGGCGTCGAACAGGTCTATCAACAGACGTTCATCGACATCTACCCTAGGGTCGGCTTTGCACAGGTGTATGACTGGAAGATGCTGGGGACGGCGGCTGATCTGCTGAATGATCGGGGGCTCTCGCTCTTCGAGCAGCAGAAGATTCTGTTGAACTGAAATCTAACTGAATGGCGTCTTGATTGATGGATACAGGCCATTCATCTTATTCCATAAAAAAAGCCGATCCGCCATCCCGTCTTGCGACGGTGGCGGATCGGCGTCACGCTTGATCGTGACTAACTCCTTAGCTCAGCCTGCGTTCGCCCTCGTAAAGACCGGGATGATGGCCGCAGCAATACTGTTGATGTGGCGATTACCTGCTTCGTCCCAAGCCATGATCAACCCTCCGAAGCGTTGCTCCGGATCGTTAACCAGGTCCATGAGTCTCTGCACTTCCCACAGCGAATCCCGCGAGTCGAGAAGTATCTCTTTGGTTTCGCCTGGGGCGATTGGGGACTCATCTTCCATGTGCAGGCCGTCCACTGCCATGATTTCAGCCGGATAGCCCGGGTCCAGATTGTTGGCTACGCCGACCTTGTTTAGAAACCGGATACCTGCCGTTGTGAACTCTCCAATACTGAGTGGCTCCTCACCGCTGTTGGTCACTTGCAAGGTCATGCGAAGGGCGCGACCAGGCACGTCGTAGTCGGCATTGAGCACCTTTATCGTAAGGTCAGACCTTAAGTGAGTTGCTTTGATCTTTGGTTCACCTGCCTGGAGTGGTACTGTATAAGGGAACTTGGATTCCGCGCTGTAGAATCCGATGGCGATTAAAATAAGGACCACTCCAAGCATCCCAACGGCCACGACACGGTCGACTGGGTCATTGAGCAGGGCGTCGCCTCCCTCTTGCGCCAGCACACGGGCGCGAATGAGGAACATCGGTCTGATTGCGAACCAGCCGATCCACGCAAACCCGAGAAAACCCCATAGGCCATGCCAGAAGAGTCCGTTTGCCAGACCTGCAGTCTCTGTATCGACGGTCCCGCCAACCAGCAGTTTGGCTGGGTTCATGAAGTCCTTGTAATTCCCCTCGATATCCATCCAGCTCCCTGGCCCGGCGATAGGACCGGCTCCATTGACGGCCAACATCGGGTGGATGTGGTGATGACCAGGTAACCGACCCCTCAACTTGATCACATATTCGTAGTCCCCGCCGAGCTCCAGTCCAGCCGATGTGAACATCGGCGTTCCATTCACTTTTGAGCTGAGACGCGTGAACACTGAACTCGGGCTACCCACGTTGATGAACGTACGAGTGGGCTTGACGACGGCCCGTGGCCAGTCTTCAGCTATATGGATCTTGCCAGATAGCATTGCTTCTTCGTTGACGTTAGTCTTCTGCGGGTTCCAGCGCGTGTCGTACCATTGTGCGGTACGCATCCGCAGGAACGGTTCCTGAGAGCGCTCTCCGTGTGCGTCAGCGGGTGAGGCAGTGAACGCCAGGGTCAGCCCTAGAGTCGCCATCCCAACGGAGCCGATCACACATAATTTAAATATATTTTTAGCGTTCATGATTTCCCTTCCGCTAAAGTGGCTGCAGCTGGCAATGGACGCCCCGCTAAATCTCCATGCCTCACTGCAAACTCATCTGTTCCGACGAGCATGGTATCGTTCTTCCGTGACATGACGCCACGTCTGCCCTTAACCCAAAAGAAGGATTGTCCGACAAAGTGTCCGATCTGCCACCAAATGGTGAAAACCAACATGGAGACGAAGGCCGAGAAGAATGCGGAGATCCAGACAGTGTGACCACCGAATGTACGCAGCGATCCCACCTCGATGATCCGGATATATTCAGGCGTCCCGGTGCGGACATAGCTAAATCCCATGTAATCAGCGAGTGAAAGCAGCTGACCATCCACCACCATCGGTTGCTTGCTGTACGCGAAAATGGCGTATTGTGTCGGATAAAACATCATCGCGAACGCCCATACCCCGAATATTGCTGTGAGCATCCAGCTTCGAGTCAGCAATAGGGTACAGTCGAGAATCAGCGCGCTGGATACCATGGTGGCGGGCATGACGAAGTTCATCGGAAAATTCGCCCACCAGTACCATGCAAACACAATCGTGATCCACTTCCCGACGAGGAGCCCTGTGATGCTCACTGTGGCACCAAACGGCTGCCGGTAGAACGTCCAGAAGTAGTACATGATCGCCCCGGGATACATCACCTCAACAATTGGTGTCACCGTCACCCAAAACTGACGGTCCTTCCAATCGATCCAGAAATCCCAGTCTCCCGCAAGCAGATCGAAGTGCATATGAAAGGTTGCGAATACCCCAAGATATGCAATCGGAATAAAATACACCGCATCTATCATTCTTGACAGCTTGACGCCTTCCGGCGGAAGCTTGCTGGCTTTGATAATCTCAGCGGTTCTAAACAGTGCCATTTGTCCCCTCCTCGGTCGTTCTGAACATCCTGTCCCCTCCCTAATATTCCAACTGGCTGGGTGGCAACCTCACGCTCCGACATCCAGAGCCTGAGGCTAGCCCCCCGAACCAACAGCAGCGTGAGTTAGTACGGGATCACGTGCAAGCAATCCTTGCTCTCGTTGTTCCAGACCACATCGCACAGGTTCGACATGCGCGCGACGATCTGCGCCGCCACACCGCCTGTCCCGCCGAACAACCCGCACCAGCCCAAGGTCACAAAACCCCAGTGCAACGGTGCGGCAAACAGTTCATCGACGAACCAGAACGCATGGCCCCACTCATTGAGTCCCACGTTCGGGAGAATCATCATCGGCCCCACGATCGCCCCCACCAACGGGAATGACACGGCCTTGCTGAACTGCGGCAACCGAGTCATGGCATACAGATAGCTCGCCACGCCACAGGTGATGTAGAGCGGGAACGTGAAGTAGAACGCAATGATATGGCTGGCGGTGAAGCTCGTATCGCGAATGATCACCTGATGCCACGAGGCGTCCTGCTCCAGGGTGTAGGACCCGGCCCAGTAGACGCCGAACACGTAAATCGCGAGCCACATCATCCAATAGAAATACCGCTTGAGCTCGGTCTTGGGATCCACGTTGGCGACGTTGCGATCGCGTGTGTTCCAGATCCAGCCCAGCGTGGCCGCCGAGAAGATGATGTTGGAAATCACGTTAAAGCGCCACAGCCCCATCCACACGGTCTCGAATTCCGGGGTCATGGAGTCTAGGCCATGGGAATAGCCAAAGACGCGCTGAAAGATGACTTCGGAGCCCACGGCCGCTAACATGGCAAACCACCCGATCTTGAGGGGCCTGGAATCGTACCAGAGGGACATGTCGTACCCTCTGTCGCTCTCCCCAAATGTTGTTGTACTCGCCATACCCTGACCTCCTTGTTACGGAATTGAATACCACTCCAGTGAGTTAATCGTGAAAACCCATGCGAATGATCTTGCCTGCCATTTCAATTTCCTCCTTCCTATTTGACCGATAGATGGAACCGTCTATTCCTGTTGATGCCCATGAGCAACTCGCGTACCAGCAGAGCGTCAGCCTGACTTCGTCATCGACGGTCCTGAAACTTCAATAGAATGAGCGTTTTCACTCAGGAATCTCTGCAGTGAAATCAATGAAGCGCTGAGGACTGTTTGCCGAAATTACAGCACGGTGCTGAAAGATCAGCTTTCACTCGGAACATCCACGGAGGCTGGGTGAGAAACCGGGCTAAGCAGGGCGAGAGATATCGAGCTTCTGTAGTTTGGACTGGAGGTAGCCCGGTTCATGCTGAGGTTCATTGGCAGGGGGGATGAATGAACACAACGTGGTGTGACAGCCGTTCCTCACTTGTTGACCTATGATCGATGCTCCAGGGCGAAAATTTACAACCCCTGCTGTTACCCCTAGCAGGCTGCGGAAAAACTCAGTTGATGCCAAAAACATGGTTGGGATTTTCCGTATGGCGCTGAAGCCAGAATAACCTCAGGATGCTCAAAAAGGCCGCCCAGCAAGGCCGCAGCGAGCGAAGAGGCGAGGCGTACACTTCAGTACGTTGAGCCTCTGAGCGACGCGAGAACGCCGCTGGTGGACTTTTTCAGCATCCTGCTAGAGGTGTAGTGGTTTTTGGCGAGTAACGGGCGTATCATTTATCTCCTGTAGATGTGATCTAGCTGTTTCCGTCTCCGTCAGCGGAGTAGGATGCGCGAATAGGGGAACCCCCTTTCGTCATTGTGGGGAAAGCAATGCCGTCTAGAAATGCGGTTCTGCTTGCCGTCTCAGAGTGATCTGTCTCCACTCAGGAGAGGACATATGAAAACCAACCATCACACTGAAACCAATCAACGATCAGCCACGCCCGATGACCTCTCTCATACCGATATTGAAAACCGTACATGGGCCGAGACCTTGCTTGCCGGAGAAAATCGCCTGCTTGAGATGCTCGCCACCGGATGTACGCTCGCAGAAATCCTTGATGCCTTATGCCGGCTCATCGAAGATGTCTCAAGCAAGTCTCTCTGTGGAATCGTGCTCGTCGATCCAATCAGCAATCGACTGAGGCACGGTGCAGCGCCCAGCCTTCCACTCAGCTACAACGAGTCGATCCATGGCAGACCCGTGAATATCTATTCGGGTCCTTGCGCCATGGCGGCATCTCTCAAAGAGCAGGTGATTGCCGCCGATGTCGCCTCGGATACACGATGGGACACATACGAATGGCGGGCTCTGGCCATGGCACATGGACTGCGAGCTTGTTGGTCCACTCCTATCTTGTCATCCGATGACACAGTGTTGGGCGCCTTTGCAATATACTCGCGCGAACCTGGTAGCCCTACCGCACAACATCAACACCTCATCGGGCAGATCACGCATCTAGCCACGGTAGCCATTGAGCACAAGTATGCGGAAGACAAGCTCAGGCAAAGCGAACAAGAGCTGCGACAACTGATTGATGCCGTCCCTCAACATATTTTCGTCCTGGAGCCTGAGGGGAGTTGTCTCTACACAAATCAAGTCGCACGCGACTATCATGGTCTTTCCTCCAACGATCCTCAGAGAGACCATCTGGCGATGTTTGTCCATCCGGACGAACGAGACAGGGTGCTGAGCGAACATCAACGTTTGATATCCCGCGGTACCCCCTACGAGTTGGAAGCACGGCTGCTCGGTAAGGACGGGCAATATCGCTGGTTTCTCATCCGTGTCAGCCCGTTGCGGGATGAAGGGGGACACATCATCCGGTGGTATGGGACCAGGACGGAGATCGAAGACCGTAAGCGCGCGGAGGAGAAGCTCCGTCAAGACGAACGGGAGCTGCGGCGCATCACCGACGCCATTGATCAACGCATTGCAGTCCACGGGCCCGATGGAAACATTCTCTATTCGAATCGAGCCATGCTCGACTATAGCGGTCTGAGCGAAGAAGACGTCATGGCGGATGACTTTCGCGCACGACTCATCCATCCCGATGATGTGGAGCGATCCCACGGCGCGCGCAAACATGGGCTCGAACGCGGAACCCCGTTTGAATTGGAGCTACGAGTTCGCCGCAAGGACGGGCAGCACCGCTGGTTTCTGATCCGCTATAACCCGTTCCGGGACGATGAGGGGCGGATCATTCGTTGGTATTCGACGGGCACCGATATCGACGATCGCAAACGGGCTGAAGAACGGATTCAAACAGAAAACTTGGCGTTGCGCGAGGAAATCGATCACACTTCGATGTTTGAAGAAATCGTCGGTTCGTCGGAAGCCATCCGCAAAGTATTGACGCAAGTCGGCAAAGTGGCGCCGTCGGATTCCACGGTGCTCGTGCTGGGTGAGACCGGGACGGGCAAGGAGCTGATCGCTCGGGCCATTCACAAGCGCTCGAAGCGGTCGTCCCGGGCGTTTATTACCGTCAATTGTGCAGCGATCCCTGCGTCGCTCATTGCCTCTGAGCTGTTCGGACACGAGAAAGGCGCGTTCACTGGCGCGCTGCAACGGCGTCTGGGACGGTTTGAACTGGCCGATGGCGGGACGATCTTCCTTGACGAGATCGGGGATCTGCCGGCCGAGACCCAAATCGCTCTACTGAGAGTGCTCCAAGAAGGGGAAATTGAACGGGTCGGCGGCAGCCAATCGATTTCCGTAAACGTGCGCGTACTGGCCGCCACGAACCGCGACCTGAAGGCAGCCATGGCGGCAGGCACCTTTCGCCAGGATCTCTTCTATCGGCTCAATGTCTTTCCAATTCAGATACCCTCGCTGCGCGAACGGGTGGATGATATTCCGTTACTCGTCACCTACCTGATTGAGCGTTATGCGAAGAAGGCCGGGAAAAAGATCAGGAACATACAGAAAGAGACCCTGGAGCTGTTTCAGGCCTACGACTGGCCCGGCAACATTCGCGAGCTACAGAATGTCATCCAGCGAGCTATCGTGCTGTGCGATAGCGAAACATTTTCCGTCGACGAGACCTGGCTGAAACCGGAAGGACACAGGCTGTCGGGATTAGTGGTTCCCCTAGGCGCCACGCTTGCCGAGCATGAAAAGGACATCATTGAAGCCGCATTGGCAGATTGCGGGGGCCAGGTCGGTGGCCCTACTGGCGCCGCTGTCAAGCTCGGACTCCCAAGGCAGACGCTTGAATCAAAAATCACGGCCCTGGGAATTAACAAGCATCGATTCAAAGCTCGACAAGCCGACCGAAGCACCGTCCGTGGCTGAACGTTGCTCGGACGCTATCCGCAAGGTTCGGTCTCTCGCCGTTCGTTCCTTCTGGGTTAGACCTGTTTCCTGACTTCGCCCCCTCTCGTCATCTTCCACGCAATCGGATCGGGGAATAGAAACTTCACCGGATACTGCTGCTTCTTTTGCTGATCATTCAGCAAGTGCTGAAAGTTCGGCAACCGCTTCCACGCTAAGTGCAAATATATCAAAGGCTTACAACTGGCCTCTTCATTGCAATACATGTTTGCCATTCAGGTCGCAGGAATCGTCCATGTCCATACTGATTGAAAAAGAAACCCGCCGTCTGAAGACGATGATTTGTCTGAACGGTCGGCTGCAAGCAAAGCATCTGGATGAATTGAAGACGCAAATGGAAGGCGCTCGGGCGCGGATTGCGCTGGACCTCAACGGAGTGACGCTCGTGGATGTCGAGATCATTCGATTTCTGAACGCCTGTGAAAAAGGCGGTGTCGAGCTCCTCAATTGCTGGCCATACATACGGGAGTGGATGATCCGTGAGAAAGGCAGGGAAGGATAAGGCGGTGCAGTGCTGATCACCAAATCGACACACACACACAAGAGGAGGGAATTCCAATGTCAAATACTACTGTGCAACAAAACGATCACAGCATGAAGTACATCATTTTCATTATTCTTGGTGCCGTGACTGTTATGTGCCTGGCACTTGGCACTGGCTACCTCCAGCCTTAGCGTTTGTCGATACGGTGCGAAGTGGCAGACGCAAGGCCCCGTCAAAAAAGGAGATAGGCGATGAGGTGCGCACGCTGTAGTGGATTGATGGTGCGTGAGAGATTTGAAGACCTTCAAGGACTCGGCTCAGGTGACCATGAGTATGCCGGATGGCGTTGCATCAACTGTGGGGCAGTTGTCGATCCCGTGATTGCTGCACATCGGCGCCTCACGTCGCAGGCAGCAGCATCTAACCCGGCATTAACAACCGTGTAAGAAAGCTTCCTTCATGCACACTTTATTTATGGAGAATTGGTGGCGCCGCGACTCTCACGGCGTCTCCCGCTGAGGTAGATAGGACCCTCTTTACACCCCGGAGGGGCCTATCTCCTCAGTGAGCGATGGAAACGGATGACCAAAGCTTAACAAGATCTCAAAACAGGAGGGTTGGCCATGATTAGGCACATGACACGAGCAGGTTCTATGGTGCTCCTTCTTGTTGCCGCGCTGTACCCCAGCGCAGCTGCTGCGCATGGAGGAACGGATTTGGAAGTCGACCCTTGCGTGCGTTGGGTCGGTGAGAGCGCGGTGCATTTCAACGCCTACCAGCCGCAATACGAGCTGAAAGCTCAATACTGCACAGATATTCCCAAGACAGGCGAGACCTTCCTGGTCGTGGACCTTGTGGATCCAGCACTGCGTAACGTGCCGGTCGGTATGCGGATCGTGAAGGGGAACGGAAGCAATGAGGCAGAAGCTCGGACGGTGGCAGACTGGCGTCCAAGTCACCATCCAACCGGAGTAGTCAGTGGCCAGACCACACTGGATGAGGGCCTGTACAGAGTCATCATTACAGCGGAGGGGCGGGAACCTTTACGCTATCAGTATCTCTTGCGGGTACAGATGTTCGATTATCAAAAGTTGGTGAATTCTCTGGTGGTACCGCTGCTCGGCGTGCTGTTAATGGCCTGGCTCGGGTACAAGCTCCTACGATCGAAGTGGCTGCGGAATCGGTGGGCAGGCGTCCGTTCGTAGGAAGCCGGACACTCCAGTCCGCGGGAACATGGTTCACCAATCAAGAAGGAGGAGGCTGACAATGTCTACGCAATTTTTGAAACCTGCTGGCCCGCGCTTCGTGGCATCGCAAACTGACACATCTTTGAAAAAGAAAAACAAGCTTCCTTGGTATGCCTACTTCATCGGAGCAGCGATCTATACCGCGCTTGCCGGTTGGCTGTTCGCAGAATCGTCTCCTCTGGCATGGGTGTGTCTCATCAGCGCGCCGGTGGGGTTTTTCTATGCCTGGGGAGCCTGGAAAAAAGAGAAACTAGGTTAGAGGTAACGTCTAAACCATGTGCGACATGGATGAGGAGAAGGCCTGATGGAATCATTGATGAATACACTTGTCGACCGTCGGGCCAGCAAAAATGCGGGTCGTATACCGTTCCCCGCTCCGACCTATGCACAAGCTCGCTGTTTCTTCGGCGGCTTGGTACGCGCCATGTATCGACTCGAGGTGGTCGGCGCCGATCGCCTCCCCGTCACCGGGCCTGTGGTCATCGCCCCCAATCACGACTCGGTGCTCGACGGAATCGTCCTAGGGTCGGCGATCTCGCGGGAACTGCGATTCCTCGGGAAAGCGGAACTCTGGCAGTCCCGACTGCTTGGGTGGGTGCTCGACGGGCTCGGCGCGGTCGGAATTAAGCGTGGCTGCGGCGACCAACTCGCTCTTGCTCGGATGCGGCAGGCGCTCGAAGCAGGACAGGCCGTCGCGATTTTCCCGCAAGGCGCCATCTGCGGCGACCGTGTGTGGCACCGGGGTGCTGCGCGCCTGGCGCTCGTGACAGGCGCGCCGCTTGTGCCAGTCCGCCTCGTCGGCACAGCACGAGCCCTCTCGCGTGACAGAATCGGGTTCCCGCGGTTGCGCATCATCTTCGGAGAACCGATCGAAGTCGCGCGCGGCCCGGAAGAACCGGTTGCGGCGACGAAGCTGACCGAGCGGTTACGCGTCGCCGTCGAATCGCTGGCCTAGCAGGCTGCAGAAAAACTCAGTTTACGCTCAAATCCCGCTGTATTCTTACGCGTGGCGTTGACACATGAACAACTCGCCCTCTCATCTTCTGAGACCACCTGTTCCACTTCAAAAGGGAACGGCCAGATTGTCGTTCACTGCGCGAATCGAACGACCGTGGTCCATCTAATAGATCCTTCCAAGCTCGCTTGCGTCTCTCTCGTGGAATGGCACCTGTGTTGGTCCCACTGCGGCCGTCGAGCGAGCACATTCTGATCGTGCGCGTTGCACGAGTACAGGAGACCCATCTAGCCTGCCCTCCTGCTCCTCCTTAGACCGCTTCTCCTCCATTTCAAAAGGGAGTGGGCAGATTGTCGTTCACCGCGCACATCGAGCGACCACCGTTTTATCGTGGGGGCTCTGCGAGCAAGAAGGACATCTGGCCACTCCCTATCCTAACGTCACAATCGTCACGCCATCGCCACCTTCTGCCCGATCTCCGGCACGGAACCCAGCCACGTAGGGTGAGTCTTTCAAATAGACTCGCAACGACGCTTTGAGTTTCCCCGTACCATGGCCATGAATGATGCGCAGAAACGGCGCACCGGCCATGGTGGCACGATCCAGCGCCGCAACCACGTCATCCAACGCCTCGTCAGCCGCCTTCCCTCGCACGTCCACAATCGTCTGTTCATCGAGCCCCAGTCCACCACCTGACGAGACTCGGCGTGGACTCGATGATACTGACGACGGCGGTGCGGCCTGCCCCCATGCGAGGCCAACGAGATTCGCCACTGTGGCCAGCACTTCCCCCTCCCCCACCTTCACCTTCACACGTTTCTTCCCTTGTGGCGCTTCGAGGAGTGTGCCAGTCATGCCGAGCCCGCTGATCTCGACCTGATCTCCCACCCCCAATTGCTCAACCGGAATCCGCGTGCCGGCTGGGGCCAATTCGGCTCTTGTCTGCGCCTCCAGCTCAAACAACCGTTGCTTCGCCGCTTTGGCTTTGATCAATTTCTGCTCGCCCTTGACGGCATCCACCGTGGCTTGTACTTCCGCCCGCGCGCGGCTGAACTGTTCACTGAGTTTTCGTTTGAGGCCCCTCTGCGCTTCCCGTTCTGTCTCTTCCAGGTGAGCCAACTGGGCCTTCGCTCGTTGTTCTGCCTGCTCTGCTTCACACCTGGCCTCGACCGCCCGCGCCAGATCGTCGGTCAATTTCCGCTGCGTGATTTGCAAGTCATGCAGCATGGTTTCCATGGCCCGCTCGTCTGTATGGAGCTTCTGCCTCGCCTCATCCAACAAAGCCCGGTCCATCCCTAACCGCCCGGCAATCTCAAGCGCGGACGACCCGCCCGGCACCCCCATGAAAAGCCGATAGGTCGGTGAGAGGGTCGCCACATCAAATTCAACCGCGGCGTTTGCGAAGCCGGGCATCGTGTGGGCCAGAGCCTTCAGCGATCCGTAGTGCGTGGTCGCGACGACTTTCATCCCCAGCTTGGCCAGACGACAGAGCAACGCTTCGGCCAGGGCCGCTCCCTCTGTCGGATCGGTCGAGGTCACCGGCTCATCAAGGAGGACCAGCCATTGCCGCGAAACAGCCTCTTCGTCGCCTCTGCGCTGACGGTCCGTTTCGTCGAGCAACTGAATCATCTGGATCATGTGCGCAGAAAAACTGGACAGATCGCGAGCCAGGTCTTGAGCGTCGCCGATATCGGCATAGACATCAGAAAAGAACGCCATCTCCGATTCTGCGTCGCAAGGCAAGTGTAACCCGGCTCGGACCATCAAGGCAAAAAGCCCCACGATCTTGAGGGTCACGGTCTTCCCGCCCGTATTGGGGCCGGAGATGACGAGCACCTGGATCGATTCATCCAAGAAAATATCGTTGGCGACCACCTGCGCTTTCGACAACGCAAGCAGAGGGTGTCTGGCCTGCAACAGCCGTACGCGCCCTTCATCATTGAGCCCGACTGGATGCGCCTTCAGTTGTCGGCCAAACGAAGCCCGCGCCGCAATCCCGTCAAGCAGGGCCAACGCATCGAGCCCTGCCAGCATCACCTCAGCTTGTGCCGCGACGAGGGCAGACAACTCACGGAGGATACGGCGCACTTCTCGTTCAATCTCGAGATCCGCTACTTTGATCGAGTTGTTCAACTCAACCAGCTCACGCGGCTCGATAAATACCGTCGCCCCGCTGGCCGAGACATCATGGACGATCCCCGGAACTCTTCCACGCATGTCGGCCTTCACCGGGATAACATACCGGCCTTCTCGCTGGGCGAAATACTGTTCTTGCAGGATGTCCTCAAAGCGGCGCGAGTGCAGCATCTGACTTACTTGATCGCGTATCCGTTGTTTGAGCGCATGAACCTGATGGGTCAAGCGCCGCAGTTCCGGCGTCGCTGACTCCTTGATCGAACCGTCTGAATGGATCGCCGCATCCAACGACGTTTTTACTGGTCTCAGTTCCTCGACTGCCAGCAGGGGGTGCGCAACGGATGCCAACGCAGGGGCATCCTCCTGATGCCGCCCCACAACACGGCCGCTCTCCTCCAGTAAGCCCAGCAGTATCGCGCAATCGCGAAGTTCGAGAATCTCCAGCGCTCCCCCCTTCTGCGCCCGGGCGAGCGGGTCACGCAGATCCGGAAAGGCCAAGGCCGGCAGGTCCTCGCCGGATGCTAGGAGCTGTCCCATCTCCGTCGTTTCCTGTTGACGCCGCTGTGAATCATTGAGGCTGGTCGCCAATTCGAGGGCACGACAGCGCGCCGCCCCCATGGTGGATCGGGCATGCCCGGCAAGGGCCTCGAGTAGTCTGGGCCACTCCAACACCTGTGTCGTCTGTCCGAAAAGGTTCACCGATACCTCAAGGAAAAATTTTGCACGCTGGGAGCCTGTCCGACATGGCCTTCGTGGTGAGGCGAAGGAGGGCCAGGCAGATGCGCGGACGAGAATAATGTAGCTGCGTGGCCATCATTCGCCCCAGTAGACCGGTCACTGTCGGACAGACTCCTAGGATCGACAAACTCTAATGAACCAAGCGAGAGAGATGCAAGGCACCGCCCTACGAACCTCATACAGAACGCCGTCAGCATACGACTCACATGGCAGTGAAAGGTCTGCGATCAGAGGCGGGATTACCACCTTGGTATGGCTTGACAAGGCCCAGGGGCGTCGATACTATCGGCGTCATTCAAGTCGGTGGATTCACCGGCTCATTTTTTCTTGAAGGACCACTCATCATGGCTATTCGGATCGGTATCAACGGATTTGGACGGATCGGACGGAACGTCCTACGGGCATCACTCGGTGACCCCGACCTCCACTTTGTCGCAATTAATGATCTCACAGATGCGAAGACGCTTGCCTATCTCTTGAAATACGACTCGGTGCACGGGACATTACAGGGGAACGTCGAGGCCAAAGACGACCAGATCATCATCGAGGGCAAGCCCATTAAGGTGCTCGCGGTGAAGGACCCGAAAGACCTTCCCTGGAAGGATCTGGAGGTCGATATCGTCATCGAATCGACTGGGCGTTTCACCGACCGTGAAGGCGCGGGGAGGCACCTCTCTGCCGGAGCCAAGCACGTCATTATTTCCGCGCCGGCGAAGGACCCGGATGTCACCATCGTCCTGGGTGTCAACGACGCAACCTACGACCCGAAAACACACCACATTATCTCCAACGCCTCTTGCACAACCAATTGTCTGGCTCCCGTGGCGAAAGTGCTGTTGGATAATTTCGGCATCAAGCACGGCCTCATGACCACCATCCATTCCTACACCAACGACCAGCGGTTGCTCGACCTCCCCCACAAAGACTTGCGGCGCGGGCGCGCCGCAGGCATGTCGATGATCCCGACCAGCACCGGCGCGGCAAAGGCACTGCACTTGGTGCTGCCACAGCTCAAGGGGAAGATCGACGGCCTCGCCATCCGCGTCCCTACACCGAATGTCTCGCTGGTGGATCTGACCGTCGAAACCGAAAAGGATTGTGACGTCGCCTCCGTCAACGCCGCCTTCAGGAAAGCGGCGAACGGCCCGATGAAAAACATTCTCTTCTATTCTGAAGACCCGATCGTCTCGATCGACCAAAAGGGCGACTCTCATTCGGCCACATTCGATGCCCCGCTCACGATGGCCATCGACAAACGGCTCGTCAAGGTAACGGCCTGGTACGACAACGAGTGGGGGTATTCATGCCGGGTCCGAGACTTGATCAAGGTCATCGCGGCAAGAGCAACAAGACGGTGAGCACCGCGGGTCAGTCAATATCTGCCTCAGCTCATTCTCTGTCACGCTAACTCCCGTTCCAGGAACGACCGATTTGACGGAGCCGCAATGAGACTGCGCAAACAAACGATCGACGACGTGGTGCTGCGAGACAAGCGCGTCATCATCCGAGCCGACTTCAACGTCCCGTTGGACGATTCGCACCAAATCACCGACGACACCCGCATTCGCTCGACCCTACCGACCATCAATCGCGCTGTCGACGACGGCGCCAAGGTGATCCTCTGTTCGCACCTCGGTCGGCCGAACGGAAAATTCGATCCCACGTACAGTCTGGCCCCTATAGCAAAACGTCTGGGACGGCTCATGGGCAAAGAGATTCTGTTTGCACCGGACTGCATCGGCCCGGTGGTGGAAGGGCTGGTTGCCGAGATGAAGCCCGGCGACGTCCTGCTCCTTGAAAACCTCCGATTCCATCAGGGTGAAGAAAAGAACGACGATACATTTTCGAAGGCGCTGGCGTCCTTGGGCGATGTCTATATCAACGACGCGTTCGGCGCGGCACACCGAGCCCATGCCTCCACGGTCGGCATCACCAAATACATTCCGGCTTCGGCAGCCGGCTTCCTCCTCAAGAAAGAAATTGAATACCTTGAAGGCGCCGTCGAAAATCCTGTTCGGCCCTTTGTCGCCGTGCTCGGTGGGGCGAAAGTATCGGGAAAGATCGGCGTCATTGAAAATTTGGGCAAACGCGTCGACAAAGTCATTATCGGCGGCGGCATGGCCTTTACCTTCTTAAAGGCGAAGGGGATGGAAATCGGCAACTCCCTGGTCGAAAATGACATGCTGGACTTCGCCAGAGGCATTGAGGAGCATGCCCTTTCCCGCGGCGTGAAATTCTACCTGCCGGTTGATTGTGTCGTCGCGGCCAGCCGCGAGCTTGGAGCGGAATCGAAGATCGTTCCGGTCCAGGAGATTCCGAAAGGGTGGTACGCCCTCGACATCGGCCCGGCCTCCGTCAAACTCTTCAACGAAGCAGTCCAGAACGCCAAGACGATTCTGTGGAACGGACCGATGGGTGTCTTTGAAATCGATGCCTACGCCCGTGGCACTCTCGCGATGGCTCACGCGATTGCCGATGCCTACGCCCTGACGATTGTCGGCGGCGGCGAAACAGCGTTGGCCGTGCATCGAGCCGGCGAATCGGACAATATGTCGTTCATCTCGACCGGGGGCGGCGCTGCGCTGGAATTGCTGGAAGGCAAACAACTCCCGGGCTTGACCGCCCTCCCGGATCGAGTCGCGTAGTCGCCTCCTCACGTGAGTGCATCCCCTCTACAACCTTCAAGTATCGAGACACCTGTGCGAAGACCCCTTATCGTCGGCAACTGGAAGATGAACAAGACCGCCTCTGAGGCTGCGGCCTTCATTCGCGACTTCCGCGAACGAGTGCCTGCATCGCCTCACGCCGAGGTGGTCCTTGCACCGCCCTTTACGGCCCTCGAATCGGCCCGCACCGCCTTAGGCCCCTCATCCTGGATCGGCCTCAGCGCACAGGACGTACATTGGGAGCCGCACGGGGCCTTCACCGGAGAAGTGTCCGCTCCGATGTTGCGCGATCTCGGCTGCCGTTATGTGATCGTCGGCCACTCTGAACGTCGCACGCTCTTCGGTGAACGAGATGAACATATTCAGAAGAAAGTCCGGGCAGCGCTGAGGTACGGGCTCTCTCCGATCCTGTGCGTAGGGGAATCGCTGGAAGCCCGCGAGGCAGGCCAAACAGAATCGGTCGTCACCGCTCAACTCAGCGACAGCCTGGCAGGATTAACCGCACAAGATCTCGCGACCGTCATCATCGCCTACGAACCAGTCTGGGCCATCGGCACAGGACGAGCCGCCACGACGGAGCAGGCCGTGATCGTGCATCGCTCGATCCGGCTGTTCGTTGAGACCGGATGGAATAGTGCCATCGCATCGGCCACGAGAATCCTGTACGGTGGAAGCGTCACGCCCAAGAACGTCGAGTCGCTCCTCGCCTCCGACACGATCGACGGAGCTCTGGTCGGTGGGGCTTGCCTCAATCCAGACTCGTTTGCTACACTTATTCGCCTTGCTCAGATACCGCGCGCCTAACTGATCGGAGTTCCATGTATATTTTCCTCATGGTCATTCACGTTATGGTCTGTTTTCTCATGGTCGGGGCGATCCTCTTGCAATCAGGGAAGGGTGCTGAAATCGGCGCGTCATTTGGAGGTTCCAGCCAGACCGTCTTCGGTAGCCGCGGTCCCGCAAATTTTCTGAGCAAATTCACGGTCGTCGTCGCGGCCATCTTCATGCTGACTTCGTTCAGTCTGGCCATCCTCGCCAAAGAACGGACGTTTTCTTCCACGGTCATCGATCTCAAAAAGAAAGAGACGTCTCAGCCCGCCCCCGAAACCTCTCCCGCTACGCCTGTCGCCCCAGCTGCTGAGAGTCACGCGCCAAGCGACTCTTCCTCCAGCAAGCCCTAGCGGGCTGTTGAAACAGTCAGCCGGCGTCGCTCGTGGTTTATCTGGTCTCTCTGGTGTATCCGGTTAGTCTGGTTCAACTACGTACACGAGACAGACGACACATGTGAGCGCAACCAATCTGTTCTCACGAGTGTCAAGAATGTCTGCGAGGAGCGGGAGGGTACGGGGGCAGGAACCTATTCAGCCTCTTCCTAAATGCGGGTGAGCCAGGCCTCGTGGGAAGGGTCCTCCCCACGCACGATTGAAAAGAAGGTCTTCTGCAGAGATTGTGTAATCGGACCTGGGGTACCTGTTCCAATACGGCGGTTGTCGATCTCCCGAACCGGCGTCAGCTCGGCGGCGGTTCCGGTCACGAACACTTCATCGGCGATATACATGTCATCGCGCGTGAATCGCTCCTCCACCACGGAGATTCGCTTCTCCCGCGCCAGATCGATGACAGAACTTCTGGTAATGCCGTCCAGAATCGAGGTGAGTGGGGTGGTCTTGATCTGCCCTTTCCGCACAATGAAGATGTTTTCCCCAGTCCCCTCGGACACATATCCCTCGGTATCGAGCAAAATGGCTTCATCGTACCCGTCCGCTTTTGCTTCCCGCTTCGCGAGAATGGAATTCACGTAGTAGCCGGAAATCTTGCCTCTTGTCATCGAAACATTCACGTGATGGCGCGTGTACGACGACACACGAGCCCGCATCCCATTCGCGAGCGCATCGTCCCCGAGATAGGTACCCCAGGTCCAAGCTGCGATGGCCAACTTAATTGGGTTGTCGCCGGGATAGACCCCCATTGCTCCATGTCCGATATAGACGAGCGGGCGGATATAGCAGGCCTCTAACTTATTCACCCTGACTGTCTCCACAATGGCCGCTGCGACCTGCTTCTTGTCGAAGGGCATCTGCAGCATGCCGATATGGGCCGAATCGAATAGCCGATCGACATGTTCCTGCAAGCGAAAAATTGCGGAACCTGACGTTCCCTTGTAACAGCGAATCCCTTCGAACACAGCCAGTCCATAATGGAGCGAATGGGTCATCACGTGGATCTGCGCGTCCGCCCAGTTGACGAACGACCCATCCATCCAAATTTTTCCTTGCGGCTCAAGCATAGGCAACGCAGGCGAGCGCGTGAATCCTGGAACGATGACATCGGAATATAGCAGCGGGCTGAAAGAAGCGTCAAGCAAACGGGCGTGGCGTGGCCCATATACGAGTATGAGCAGGAAGGCGGCGCTCAGGCAGGCGACTGAGGAACACGAATCTGCTGGCTCAATGCATCAGTAATGTGTTTCTTTGCTAGCGGACTGAGGCGAACAAAGTCCAGGCCGAAATCATTTCCATCTACCCACCGAACCGTAGCCTGTTCAATGTCTATCATCGGGCCATCATCTGAAAGCGTCAGGCGTAACGCGAATTCGAAACCTGGTTCAACCTCATGTTCACCTCGAATACGCATACCGGATTGAGACAGATTGGTGACGATACCTTTTCCCACGCATTTCCCGCTGAGATAATAGAGCACACGCTGGATCGGTATGCGACGATAGGGACGGAGCACAAATCGAGTGCCTTTCGGCTTGGAGGGACGAGACTTTGGTGCATTGGCCATCATGATCTCCGATTCTTGAAGATGATCAATAATGAAAGCATAGCACGCGCCCATTCATTTATCTTGACAGGCTTCAAATCCCTATGGTACAAGACCATCTTCTGTAATGGAGATCGGGGCTTATGTACGCAATCATTGAGACGGGCGGCAAGCAGTATCGGGTCGAAACTGGGTCATTGGTCCAAGTGGAGTCCCTTCCCGGCGAGGTCGGGGGGATGATCGAACTCAGCCAGGTTCGGCTGGTCCACGGCGACAGGGGAATAGAGGTCGGACAACCGTTGGTCAAAGGGGCTACCGTCAAAGCCGAGATTATCAACCAGGGGCGAACCCGCTCCATCACCATCTTCAAGAAACAACGGCGCAAGAACTATCGGCGCACCAATGGCCATCGCCAAGGTTTTACCAAATTACGCATTACCGGTATCGAAACGGTCTAACGAGGATCAGCCATGGCAACAAATAAAGGCGGCGGATCGACTAGAAACGGGCGCGATAGTAATCCGCAATATCTTGGGGTCAAGGCTTACGGTGGAGAGACCGTGAAAGCCGGGTCGATTTTGATCCGTCAACGAGGGACAAAGTTCTTTCCCGGTTTCAACGTGGGTCTCGGCAAAGACCACACCCTCTTCGCCCGCATCACAGGGGTCGTGAAGTTCGAACGCGGCCGCGGACGGCAGAAGGTCAGCGTCTACTCCGCGCCTTTGATTTCCTAGCACATTCTTTCTCTCACTTCTCGTCACACTGTCGTGACCGCGAGGACTCCCAGCCTGAGTAGGGTGCAACGGGATGTTCATCGCCTATCATGCCCATACAGCCCTCACCCATGAAGCGGTGCTCCGATGTTTGTCGATGAAGTCCGTATCCGTATCACAGCCGGCCGAGGCGGCGACGGCTCATGCAGTTTTCGGCGCGAAAAGTTCGTCCCCCGTGGCGGACCTGACGGCGGAGACGGCGGGCACGGCGGCCATGTGGTGTTTGAAGCATCGCCTCGCATGACCACACTCCTCGACCTCCGCTACCAAAAACACTACGAAGCAGAAGTCGGTCGCCAGGGTGGCGCCGCCAATTGCTCAGGGCGAACTGGAGAGGATGTGGTCGTGGCCCTTCCGGTCGGCACCGTCATCTTTGACGATCAGACCAATGAAGCGTTAGCCGATCTGGTCACTCCGGGGCAACGGTTTGTGGGAGCACGTGGAGGCCGAGGTGGACGAGGGAATAGCCATTTCGCCACGCCGACCAACCGTACGCCCACGGAGTTTGAAACCGGCACGGAAGGCGAAGAGCGGTCTCTGAGACTTGAGCTGAAACTGTTGGCCGATGTCGGGCTCGTGGGCTTTCCCAACGCTGGAAAGTCGACGCTCATCGCCGCAATTTCAGCCGCACGCCCGAAGATCGCCGATTATCCCTTCACCACACTGACGCCGAATCTGGCGATTGTCCGCTGGGGAGAAACAGGAAGTTTTGCCGTCGCAGATATTCCCGGAATCATCGAAGGCGCACACGAAGGAAAGGGGCTTGGATTCCAATTTCTTCGGCATATCGAACGTACGTCGTTTTTGCTGCACATGGTCGATGTCTCGGAATGGGCTCCTGAGGAGCCGGTTAAGACCTTCGAAATCATGCGTCGGGAGTTAGCCGCCTACGATGAGCCGATCACCACACGCCCCTTCGCGGTGGTCGCCACGAAAATCGATGTGGCTGGAGATAGAGCGCGCCTACGAGAGTTGCAGAAGTATTGCAAACGCCATCGCTATACGTGCCTCTCGATCTCTGCCGCCACAAGAGAAGGGTTGACGGAACTTGTCAGCTATGTGGGGCAACAGGTTGCGCAACTTCGAGCCACACCATGCGAGATCAGCTCTTAACGCAGGCCACCCGCATCGTCATCAAAATTGGGAGCAGTCTCGTCGCGTCCCGAGAGACCGGCCTACGCCCCGAACGCATCGATCGGCTCGCGGATGAAATCGCAGCCATCCGGTCAGGCTGGCGTGAAATTCTGATCGTCTCCTCCGGCGCAATTGTCTCCGGCATTAAGAAGTTAGGTCTGACGGAGTACCCCAGGACTCTCCCCGTGAAACAGGCAGCGGCGGCGGTCGGTCAGAGCCGGCTCATGTGGGCCTATGAGAAATCCTTTGAGCGGCTCGATGTCAAGGTGGCACAAATCCTACTCACACACCACGACCTCGCCGATCGGCGGCGGTTTCTCAATGCACGCCACACCCTCAGTGCGCTGATCGGGTTCGGCGTCATCCCCATCATCAATGAAAACGATACGGTCGCCGTAGATGAAATCCGCGTGGGTGACAACGACACACTGGCTGCTGAGGTGGCCCATCTGGTCGACGCAGAGCTGCTGATCATCTTGTCCGATATCGACGGCTTGTTTACGGAAGACCCACGCAAGAACCCTGCAGCCACGCTGATTCCGTTGATCCCAGACATAACCGAAGAAATTGAACAGCGGGCCGGCGTGTCCAGCTCGTTTGAGGGTACCGGGGGCATGGCCACGAAAGTCCGGGCTGCCAAGAACGTCAGTGAGTATGGCGTGGCGACCTTGATCTTAAACGGGCAAGAAACCGGACTCCTTCCAAAGGTATTCGCCGGCAGCCCTGGCGGCAGCCTCTTCCTCGCGAAGGAACGCCGCTTCACGAGCCGCAAACATTGGATCGCCTTCACCCTCAGGCCCCGAGGGACCCTGACGCTCGACCCCGGAGCTGTCGAGGCGCTGGCCCGACGAGGCAAGAGCTTGTTGGCCTCGGGCATTCTGGACGTCAGCGGGTCGTTCGATGCGGGAGATGCCGTCAGTTGTCTCGACCAAGATGGCAAAGAGTTCGCCAAAGGACTCGTGAACTTCTCCTCCGACACCTTGGCGCGGATCAAAGGGCTCAAAACGATCGAGATCCAGCAGCGACTCGGCCCACAGGAATACGAGGAAGTGATACACCGGGACAACCTGGTCATCCTCTAGCAGGATGCCGAAAATGTCCGCCAGCGGCGTTCTCACATCGTTCAGATCCTCAACGTACCTCAAAGGGTACGCCTCCGGTCTTCACTCGCTGCGGCCTTGCTGGACGGTCATTTTGAGCATCCTTCGGGAGCGTGCTTCTGTTGTGCCTGACCAGCAATCATCGAAGTTCTCGTGCGCAAAACTATGTTGTACTTAACCTGCTAGATCTTGGTGCTGATTATGATGTCACCAGATTCTGAATCTCCGTCCTCAGCACCCAGCACTCAGCACTCTGGCACCCTTCGTCTCGGCCTCCTCGGCGGCAGTTTCAACCCCGTGCACAATGGCCACCTGGCCATTGCGCGCCAGACGCGCGAGGCCCTTGGACTCGACAAAATCCTCTTCATTCCCACCAGTCACCCTCCTCATAAACCGAACGGCAGTCTCGCGCCAGCTCAAGACCGCTACGAAATGGTCCGCCTGGCCATCGCCTCAGACCCCTCTCTCGCTATTTCGGATGTGGAAATCCGCCGGCCTGGCAAGTCCTACTCCATCGACACCATTCGCCTGCTGCAGCAAGAGTACGGCGCGCAGACCCAGCTCTTGTTCTTGATCGGGCTCGATGCCTTCCTGGACTTTCCATCCTGGCGTGACCCCCTGACACTGCTGAAACTCTGTTCGTTCATCGTCCTCTCTCGACCAGGCCTGTCGTTTCGTTCCCTCTCAACCGTCGCGCTGCTTCCGCCAATTCCCTATCCCTCGCTGGCGGACCTCGATGCGGGACGGATTTCACAAATCGAGGCGCCACTCGAGACGCAACGCCTGATCTGTCTTAAACTACCGCCCTGCTCGGTCTCCGCATCGGACATTCGTGCCCGAATCCGCCAAGGACTCCCAGCGGCAAATCTGTTGCCGCCCTTAGTGGAATCTTATATACTTCAGCATCATCTCTACCAAGAGGACCGTAATCGCACAAACAGCTAGGTCCACAGCCCTCGCCATTGCCCGGGCCATGCTCGATAAAAAGGCCACCGACGTGCTCATCCTCCAGGTAGCGCCGTTGACCTCCGTTGCAGACTACCTGGTCATAGGCTCTGCGGATTCGGATCGCCAAGCGAGTGCCATTGGCGATCATGTCGACGGGATACTCTCTCGCTCTGGCTCCAAACCGCTGGGCGTCGAAGGCATGCGGTCCTCCCAGTGGGTTCTGATGGACTTTGGCGATGTCATCGCCCATATTTTCAGGCAGGATGTCCGGACACATTACGCACTCGAACGGTTGTGGGCCGACGCAAAGCGCATCGCCATCCCAGGCGAACCACCGGCCACACCACCGGCCATCATCCCACGGCCCTTAAAACGGAAAAAGGCGCCGACGAAAACAAAGGCCTAGTTCGATGCTCCGACTGCTCACCACCATCTTCCTCGTCAGCACCGGAATCTTCCTCTACAGCTATTTCCGCGAACTGAACCCTGGGACCGTCGCAGTCCGGACCAGTTCATCCATCCAATTCGAACTGAGTCCGGTCACACTCGTCGTGTTTTCCATGGCTGTCGGCGCGGTGCTCGTGGCCTTGGCCGTCGGCATGCGGCAAACCGCCCACGCCATCGGCAACTGGCGCAGCACGCGACTATTGCGGCGCAAAGAAAAAATCGATGCCCTCCATCGTGAAGGCACCCATGCCATCATGTCGAAACGCACCGTCGAAGCAATCGGTCTGTTTGAACGAGCGCTGGCCATGGACCCAAATCGTGTCGATTCACTACTCTGGCTTGGTAATATTTACCGCGGGGAACACAACTTCGTTGAGGCGATCCGCCTCCATCAACGAGCCAATCGCGTCGATGAGCGCAACATCGAAATTCTGCTGGAGCTGGCTAACGACTTGGAGAGCGCCAAGCGCTATGAGGACGCCTTGCAGACCTTGGAGAAGATGCTCAAGATCGAACCAGATAACCTGACCGCGCTCATCCGTAAACGCGATCTCTTGATCAGGCTCGAAAAATGGAGCGAGGCGCTCGAAATCCAGCATCGACTCCTGAAGGCCAAGCTCCCTGAGGCTGAGCGCCTGGCCGAAGCCCAGCTCCTCACCGGCTGCACGTACGAAGTCGGACGCCAACTGCTGGAACGAGGTCACCCCGATAAAGCACGGCGTTACTTCCGCGGCGCCATTAAGAAAGACCGGACGTTCTTGCCGGCCTACGTCGGCATCGGCGAAATCTTGATCCGGGAAGGCAAGACCAAGCAGGCTGTAGAAATTCTCAAGAAGGTCTATGCCAAGACCCGTAGCAACATCATCCTCCACCGTCTCGAAGAGCTCTTTCTCGACCAGGGCGAACCTAGCGAAATTATCCGTGTCTATCAGGAGGCCCTCCGGCAAGACCCGAACAACCCTGCCCTGCAGTTCTATTTGGGCAAACTATACTACCGGCTCGAAATGGTCGACGAAGCCTTCGAGATCCTCTCAACCGTCGAAGGGGTACAGGACCAATTGGCCGATTACCATAAGATCATGGCCAATCTTTATTTGCGCAAGCAGCAGATGGAGGAAGCCGTTTCCGAACTCAAGAAAGCCCTCAATTTCAAGAAACGTATCGTCGTCCCCTATGTCTGCACGGCCTGCTGGCACGAATCGACCGAATGGTCTGGGCGCTGCCGCCGCTGTGGGATCTGGAATACATTAGTCGCGTTGCCCTTGCCGAATACCGGTCACGCAGCCCCCGATAAAGACAGCGGCCCCCTCCCAGTCTCAGCAGTTCCCTACCAAGGCATTGCTTCTCCCTTCGAAACCGTGTAGGTTTTCGATCAGTCTAGCAGGCTGGGGAAAAACTCAGTTGATGCCAAAACATGGTTGGAATTTTCCGTATGGCGCTGAAGCCAGAATAACCTCAGGATGCTCAAAAAGGCCGTCCAGCAAGGCCACAGTGAGCGAAGAGGCGAGGAGGTACGGACCGCACTTCGTGGGGCCGTTCGCCCGTCCAATAGATCCTGGCGAATGGAAAAGCCCCTCCAGTGCTTCCGATTTCTGAGCCCTCTCGTTGAGCCTCTGAGCGACGCGAGAACGCCGCTGGTGGACTTTTTCAGCATCCTGCTAGACGCGCACAGCCATCCACATCGCAATCAATTCAACCTCATGAAATGATGGAGTATCCAATGGTCGACTATCAGGAGTTCGGTGCCAAAGCCTTGCGCGACGAGACGCTGACCAGAAGCGAATGCCAGGCCGTGCTCGATACGCCGGATGAGCAGTTGCTAGGGCTCCTCCAAGCTGCCTTTACCGTCCGATCCCGCTATTTCGGCACGACCGTCCGCCTCCAGATGTTGCAGAACGCCAAGAGCGGCGCCTGCCTGGAAGACTGTCACTACTGTTCCCAATCTGCGATCTCCACCGCCCCCATCGAGCGCTACAACCTTGTGTCCAAACAAGAAATGCTCGACGGCGCCAGACAGGCGGCTGCCTCGAAGGCCCAACGCTATTGCATCGTCATTAGCGGTCGAAGTCCGTTGGATCGTGAAATCGACGAGATTGCAGGAGCGGTCAGGGCGATCAAGCAGGAGATTCCAATTCAGATCTGCTGTTCACTGGGCCTCATGAACGAACAACAGGCCAAGCGTCTGAAAGCGGCGGGTGTCGATCGGGTCAACCACAACTTGAATACGAGCGAAGCCTTTCACACTTCTATCTGTACCACGCACACCTTCCAAGATCGGCTCAGCACCATCCGGAACGCGCGCGCAGCAGGATTGGAAATCTGTTCCGGCGGGATCGTGGGAATGGGAGAAAAGGACGAAGATCTCATCGACCTGGCCATGGCCCTCATCGACGTGAAACCTGACTCGATACCCTTAAACACGCTCCACCCAGCGACAGGCACGCCGCTGGAAAACTGTGACAACCTCACTCCTCAACGATGCTTGAAAGTGCTCTGCCTCTTCAGATTCCTCCACCCACGGACCGAACTCCGCGTCGCTGGCGGACGCGAACACAATCTGCGCAGTCTCCAGCCGTTGGCCCTCTATCCAGCCGACTCTATCTTCGTGAACGGCTATCTCACGACACCAGGCCAGCCGGCCCCAGAAGTCTGGGGGATGATCGAGGATTTGGGATTTAAAATCGAAGTGGACTACCAGCAGCCAGTGGCAGGCTGACAGGCTCGAGCGTGAGCACCCGAACCGTTCGACCTCCCCGCTGCATTATCATTGCCGGGCCAAATGGTGCCGGTAAGACCACCTTCGCCAGGGAATTCCTTCTTCGCGAGACCGGCGTGATTCATTTCGTCAATGCCGATCTCATCGCAGGCGGGCTTTCACCCCTTCGACCTGAACTGGCAGCACGGCAAGCAGGCAGGCTTGTCCTGATGGAGCTCACACGGTTGGCAAAAAATCGGGAGGATTTTGCGTTTGAAAGCACGTTGAGTGGGCGAACTTACCTACGACTTCTGACAGGATGGAAGGCAGACGGGTATTGGATCGAAATCGTATTTCTATCTCTACCGTCCGTTCAGCTTGCGCTTCACCGGATTGCAACCCGTGTACGGCAAGGTGGACATGATGTTCCGCGCGCCGATGTGCTCAGACGCTTTGATCGCAGTTGGCACAATTTTCATGCGCTCTATCGCCCGCTGGCCGATACCTGGTCAGTCTACGACAATTCAGGGGACTCGCCACGCTTACGGGAGAGAAACCTATGAAAAAGAAAAGCCCGATGGAGAGCCAACAGTTTTCCCAAGCTGTTGGCCGCGCACTCCGGAGAGCCGCCAAGGTCGCTCGCAAGACCGCCAGGATGTATGGCACGCCCATTTACGTGTGGGAAAACGGCAAAGTCGTGGCGAAGAAGCCGTGATCCAGCCGATTCCATCTTCGTAAACGGCTACCTCACGACACCAGGCCAGCCGGCGCCAGAAGTCTGAACATGATCGAAGACCTAGGATTCAAGATCGAAGTGGACGACCAAACGGCTGCTGAAAAAATCTCCCCAGTTTCGTTCTCAGTCATTCGAACCCCTCCCCCTACGGCACTCAATACGACTTGGAGCCCTCGCATCCCAGCGACCTTGCTGAACGGCCTTTTTGAGCAGCCTGAACGGTTTTCTCCTGTTGTTGCAGACGTGGAATCAGTGACGTAGTCGCGTGCATTCAGAGGGATTCCACCGCCTGCAATCTTTCACGCTGCCCCTAGGAGACCCGTAGGCAAGTCCAACGCTACGGAGAGGGGAGAAACCGCCTGCTCTGTACTGAAAAACAGAGGGTATTGCCCCGCAGTGCGATGCCCTGCGACAAGGCTGAGGCGTTAAGAGAGACAAGCCAGCCAACCGCCCTCACCGCAAGACCAGCTATAATCGCTCTTCGTCGAGTTCGATGATATCGGCCCAGGCGGAGACAGGAGGGAGGGAGCTCACCGGCACCGCACGTTTCGTGGCCACGTCTTGCAACCGCCCCTGAAACCGTTGCCGCGCTGCATCGTCTTTTGGCCCTGAAGACAGAAGGCCCTGGCTCCATTGCGCGATTTCTTGATCAGACGGTTTTCGACTATTGGCCTTCACCCAGGCAAGCATTCCCTCATCCGTTCCGCCCGCCAACACCCGCTGCTCGAACGCCTTCGGATCGATCTGCAGAAAATCGATCAGGTACTTATCGAACCCCACCGTGATGTAGTTGTAATCCTGAATCTTGCCTTCATGCCGCAAACGAATCTTGTCAATAAACCGCCCCAAGTGGGCAATGCCACCAAGGAGGGCTTTGGGACTTCGGGGATACTTCATCATCTCAGCTTTCTCCGGACGATTATCTTGCTTGACTTCAGTCCCTGCCCTGCGAGACCCAATAGCCAGGCTTGCGTTTCAGATGCATGACGGCTGCTATATAGATCACTTTCCCTTCGACAGCATAGATGATGCCGTAGGGAAACCTCTGAAGGAGATAGCGTCGGAATCTCCCTTTCAGGATGCGCCACACGGTGGGATGTTGCTGAATCTGCTCGAAGGCTGATTCAACCGCGTCCACGAACTCTTGCCCCAGCCCCTCCCGGCAATCTTCATAGAACAATGCAGCTTGGTGGATTTCCTGCTTCGCTGCGAGATCGAGGCGGACTCTCAATGAAAGAGTTCTTTGCGTATCTCACGCAGTGCCTTGCCCGCAGAAACGGTCTTTGTCGCCTTTCGCTTCCACGCGCCAAAGCGTTTCTCGGCCTCTGCGATCCACGCATCATCTACGGCTGTAAGCGGTTCGTGCTTCATCTGTACAAGCAGTCGCTCGGCCAACCGTTCGCGTTCCGTTGCGGGTAACTTCTGCGCCTGCTTTTCGAGGGCCAACGCTCGTGCAGTCATCGCCTTCCTCTCGGTAGGGGAACCTACGGACTCGTAGAGAACTCTACAAGGTTTAACCAGTCGTTGCAACGGCAGGCCAACCTCCCGTTTATCTATGGTTATGACCCTGTGCGGGCTCTTCCTTTGCAGAACATTTTCAACTGCTGGCCTGCCGCCGCTGCTCCCCACCTCCCAGAACGGTCCGTACGGGCTTGGCTGAGCGGACACCTTCTGGAATTCCTTCAGCTGCGATCATTCGATCGCAGAGCTTCAGTCAATTCCAGCTTTCCTTCTCAGTCAAAACTCGGTGGGTCCTCGTTCTTCCGGTGAGGTCGCGCAGCAGCATACCCGCGGTCGGAGCATTCACCGGTTCGTGAATTCTTTTCTTTGATTGAACCTATTCTTTGTCGAGCGCCATTCTTGCGTACACATTTGCGGGTTTAACGCGAAGGCTGAGCCGCGTCTTCAACGCCGGTCTCAAGCCGTTGGTTAGGCGACGAGTCAGGCGGCCAACTTCACGGCGACTGAGACACCAGCCTTTGCGCACAGGCCCACGAGGTAGTCCAGAGACAGCTTGTCAACCTTGTTGCGCGCGATCTCGGAGATGCGGGGCTGGACCACGCCAAGGCGCTTGGCGGCTTCCACCTGGGTAATTGCCTCGCGGTCCATCCATTGACGTAGCGCTTCGGCCAACTCACAACGCAGGAGCATCACAGCGGCCTCATGCGGTGGGAAGCCGAGATCAAGGAACACATTGTTCGCGCCCTTCACTTGCCGTGCTTGTTTTTTTTCATGACTGCTCTCCGATTAACCTGTAAC
>JBBRRK010000008.1:0-33494 GCA_038200765.1 Nitrospirales bacterium | reverse complement strand
CACCCGCCTGAGTTCCTTCACACTCATGATGACCCTGTCCTCTCTGACCATCTGGCCCTCCTTGTGAGGGCCGACAGTCTCGCAACGAAGAGGACATTTCTACTTTGGTGAAAGCGGACATTATCATTTTGGGATTACACGGGGTATTTGGCCTATCAAGATTGAACTGAGTGGAGCATCGTCTGCCCAGGACTTCCTCGTAGTGGCTGGTTCATTGATTGTCGGAGCACCCTCACGTATAATGACACCTACACTATTATGTCGCGAAGGAAATGATGCAGACACTCTCGACCCTTCCCAAACCGATCACGGACTATCAGCAACTACCTGCGGAGGAACTGTTCCGCCGGACCGTTGAAGCGAAACGTGTGCTGGGTGATCGAGTCATGATCCTAGGCCATAATTATCAACGTGATGAAGTGATCGAGCATGCAGATTTTCGCGGGGACTCCCTCCTGCTCTCAAAACTGGCAGCCGAGCGGTCAGAGCGGCCCTATATCATTTTTTGTGGCGTGCACTTCATGGCTGAGACCGCCGACATTCTGAGTCGCTCCAAGCAAACGGTGATCCTCCCAGACATGGCTGCAGGCTGTTCTATGGCGGATATGGCGGCCATCGAACAGGTCGATCAATGCTGGGAGACGCTGGGGCGCATTCTTCCCGTGGAAGAGGTTGTCATGCCGGCAGTCTATGTCAATTCTGCCGCAGTGCTCAAAGCCTTTTGCGGTGAACATGGCGGAATTACCTGTACCTCCTCCAACGCGAAGGCGGTCATAGAATGGTCCTGGGCTAGGCGGGAGAAAATCCTGTTCTTCCCAGATGAGCACTTGGGCCGCAATACAGCGAACAAGATGGGGCTGCCGCGAGAGGAGATGATCGTCTGGGATCCCTATCAACCCAACGGGGGCAATACGCGTGAGGCGATCACACGCGCGAAGTTGATTCTCTGGAAGGGGCACTGCAGTGTGCATCAGATGTTTCAACCCGTGCACGTGGATAACTTCCGCAAGCAGTATCCGGATGGGAAGGTGATCGTCCATCCCGAGTGTCATGAAGATGTCGTCAATCGGGCGGACCTGTCCGGATCCACTGAGCTTATTATCCGCACGGTGACAGCGGCGCCGGCCGGGACGGCATGGGCGGTGGGAACCGAATTGAACTTGGTCAATCGATTGAAGCGTGACCTCACCGATAAGAAGGTCTTCTTCCTTTCCTCCACGGTCTGCCAGTGCGCGACGATGTTCCGGATCGATGGCGCCCATCTCTGCTGGGCGATGGAAAATCTTGCCGACGGCCACGTCGTGAACCATATTGTTGTTCCAGACGACGAGAAGTATTGGGCGAAGATCGCGCTCGACCGCATGATGTCCGTGAGTTAGGGCTAGTCCTTACCCCTCTGTTCCGGTATATTCTTCACTGATCAGTTTTTCCATATCGTAAAGGCTGTGTTTAGTCCATGGATTACAAGGCCACACTCAATTTGCCTAAAACCGATTTCCCCATGAAGGCGAACCTGCCGCAACGGGAGCCTGAACTTCTTGCCTCATGGGAGAAGGAACGATTGTACGAACAGATTCAGGAGGCGGGAAAAGTTCGACCGCTGTATGTCTTGCACGATGGGCCTCCCTACGCCAATGGCCACATTCATATCGGTCATGCGCTGAACAAGATTCTCAAGGACATTATCGTCAAATCGAAGACGATGGCGGGCTATCAGGTGCCCTATGTGCCGGGGTGGGATTGCCATGGTCTGCCGATCGAACATCAAGTCCTCAAAGAACTCGGCGACAAAAAAAAGACGCTCGATGCTCCGGCGATCCGAACACTGTGCCGGGAGTATGCGGAGAAGTTTTATGCGATTCAGCGGGAGGAGTTTCAGCGGCTCGGTATCTTGGGCGATTGGCAGCATCCCTATCTCACGATGAATCCTGGCTATGAGGCCACAATCATCCGCGAGTTCGGTAAATTCGTGGAGCGGGGTGGTGTTTATAAGGGACTGAAACCGGTGCTCTGGTGCACGGCGGATCAAACCGCTCTTGCTGAAGCCGAAGTCGAATACGATGATCACATCTCTCCCTCGATCTATGTGAAATTTCCGTTGGTCACATCTCCCACGGTGCTCAGTACGACGTTTTCTGGCATCTCGTTCCCTCTCGACGTCAAGTTGGTTTCCGTGGTCATCTGGACAACTACCCCATGGACACTCCCTGCCAATCAAGCCGTCTGCCTTCACGGCGAGATCGACTATGCGTTTGTCCAGGTCGGCGACGAAGTGCTGATCGTGGCGGAGAAGCTGCTTGAAAGCGTGACGAAGGCCTGCAAGCTCGAAGGAGCTCGGGTGCTTGGGATGAAGAAAGGGAAAGAAGGATTTGAAGGAATCGAGACGCAACGGCCCCTGACTACCGGCCTCTCTCCGATTCTGCTCGGTGACTTTGTGACGCTCGATCAAGGAACCGGCTGTGTCCATATTGCGCCGGGTCACGGCATGGAAGACTACATCCTCGTCCTTGAGCACAATGCCAATGCGTCATCGGGAGAAAAGTTGGAGATTCTGGCGCCGGTCGACAACAGCGGGCGCTTTACCGAGATCGTGAAGGAATTTGCGGGCCAGCATGTCTTGAAGGCGAATCCAAAGATCGTGGAGTTCCTGCAGGCCAACGGACGGTTGCTGGGCCAGGGGTCGTTGAGCCACTCGTATCCGCACTGTTGGCGTTGCAAGAATCCCGTCATCTTTCGCGCGACTGAACAGTGGTTCGTGTCGATGGACACGAACGAGCTTCGGAAAGAGGCGTTGGCGGAGATCGAACGGGTCCATTGGATTCCAGCATACGGCCGCGATCGGATCAACGGGATGATCGAGAACCGGCCAGATTGGTGTTTGTCGCGTCAGCGGGTGTGGGGCGTGCCGATCCCCGGTTTCACTTGTATCGGGTGCCGGTCTGTACTGGCCGATCCGACCGTCATCGAGCATCTGGCGACGCTGATGGAATCCAAAGGAGCCGATGTGTGGTTCGAGCAATCGGCTGCCGATCTGTTGCCCAAGGGCACGACCTGTCCGAAGTGCAGCGGGACGGACTTCGAGAAGGAGCGGGATATTCTCGACGTGTGGTTCGAGTCGGGTGTGAGTTATGCCGCGGTCTTGAAAGCACGGAAGTGGTGGCCGGCCGATCTCTATCTCGAAGGGTCGGATCAGCATCGAGGTTGGTTCCATAGTGCCTTGCTGGCCGGTGTCGTCACGGATCATCGCGCGCCATATAAGGCAGTCCTCACCCACGGATTTGTTCTCGATGGGCAGGGCAAGAAGATGTCCAAATCGGCAGGGAACGTCGTCGCGCCGCAGGATGTGATCAAACAATCCGGCGCGGAGATCTTGCGTCTGTGGGTCTCGGCGCAGGATTATCGCGACGATCTCAGGATTTCTCCTGAGATTCTGACACACCTGGTCGAGGCCTATCGAAAGATCCGCAATACCTGCCGCTTCTTATTGAGTAATCTGTACGACTTCGATCCGGAGAAGGACCGAATCCCCTATGAGCAGTTGTCCGAATTGGATCGTTGGGCTCTGCACCGGCTAAGTGAGCTGATCCCGCGTGTCAGGAAATCCTATGACGAGTTTGAGTTCCATACGATCTTCCATGCGCTCAACAACTTCTGCTCGGTGGATCTGAGCTCTGTCTATCTCGACATTCTGAAGGATCGTCTGTATACGTTTCGGGCCGATTCGCCCTTGCGTCGCGGATCGCAGACGGTGCTCTTCGAGATTGTCGTCGCGATGACGAAACTGATGGCCCCGGTCTTGAGCTTCACAGCTGAGGAGATTTGGCGGACCCTGGCTACTCAGCCGGGAGACCGGCACGGTGTGAGCAGCGTCCATCTGAGTACATTCCCGGAGGTTCAGCCTCAATGGCAAGATGTTGTGCTGGCCCAGCGCTGGGAGCAACTGTTAGAAGTGAGAGTAGTGGTGCAAGCCGCGTTAGAGGGCAAGCGTCGCGACAAAGTCATTGGCTCATCGCTTGAGGCAGATGTGCAGATACAGGCAAATCCCGAGAGGTATGAGCTTCTTGAGCAGTATATGAAAGACTTACCCGCCATTTTTATTGTGTCACGGGTTGAGCTAAAAGAAGTTCATACTCTTCCACACAAGCCAAACTTTGTGGCCATAGTTTCCAAAGCTATGAGTGGAAAATGTGAGCGTTGCTGGAACTATCGAGAGGCGGTTGGGAAAGACGCCACCCATCCGACGCTCTGTGAGCGTTGCATTGAGGCGGTGCAGTGATGAGCGGGCCTGTTCGCTATCTGCTTCTGGCGTTGCTTGCCGGTACGATCGTGGCGATCGATCAGGTCACGAAACTGTCCATTATGGAGTCGATGCGGCTAAATGAGTCCATTCCGATCGTTCCCAATCTCTTCAGCCTGACCTATATCCGCAATCCCGGCGCCGCCTTTGGGTTGCTGGCCGGCAGCAGCAATGCCTTTCGCATGGTGTTCTTCGGGGTGACGTCGCTGTTCGCGCTGGCCCTATTGGGGACCATTCTCTTTCGGTTGCCGGAGAAAGATTGGATGGGGCAGCTCAGTATTGCCGGAATTCTTGGAGGGGCGATCGGAAATTTGATCGATCGATTACGGTATGGCGAGGTGATCGATTTTCTCGATGTCTATGTGGACTCTTACCATTGGCCAGCCTTCAACGTTGCCGATTCGGCAATCAGCGTGGGGGTTGTTTTCTTGATTATCCATTTCGCCTTTGAGAAAAAAGATGTGACGCTCTTGCCGCACGAATCTCCGCCAGCTTCCTAAGAGACCATCTATAGATTGCGAAGACCTAAATTAGGCAAAACAGTAGTCCGATGGTCTCCACGGCTGGGTAACATGAGAATCATGTATGGGATGCTCAAAAAGGCTGTCCAGCAAGGGCGCAGCGAGTGAAGGACCGAGACGTACCCTCTGGGATACGTTGAGGGTCTGAACGATGCGAGAACGAAGCTGGCGAACTTTTTCAGCATCCCGCTATGTCGAGAGGGTGATGATAAATCCGCCTTGTTCTCGGAATTGTCGCTGCTGCTCTGGAGAAAACATCACGAGTGGTTCGGTGTGGCAGAACTGACATTCTTTTACTGTCACCGGTACGTCGCCTTCCCCAATGCTGGCCAGATGCTGTTTGGCCAGCGTCAGCGCCGTTGTCTCATCAGTCGTCATCACGTCGAAGTGTAGCAGCCGCTTCGTACCCTTCACCCACGTGTCGAAGACATGGACAGTGTCGGATTGGGATTGAGCCATTGTAAGACATTCTCCTTGTGTCAGTGTTGAGGAATCAGCTGAACAATTTTTTCTTTGCCGTACTGCTGCCCGGCGGAGTATAGCCAGATTGAGTCTGCTCCTGGTCCAGGGCCTCAAACGAAGTGGAGGCACTGGTGGACGCTTGCCGCAGGATAACGGAAATCCCTAGTCCCTGTCCAATTATTCGCGGGCAGTATACGGCTAGAACCCAAATATATAGAAGACGGCGATACCCATGAGGATGCGGTAGTAGGCAAACGGTCGGAGCGTATGGCGTTTCACAAACGAGAGAAAGGCCGCGATCACAATCCAGGCGACGATGAACGACACGAGCATCCCGATCCCGAGTGCGAAATAATCATCTTGTTGGAAGACGTCTCGTGATTTCCACATTTGATAGCAGGTCGCGACAATGAGGGTTGGGAGGGCAAGAAAAAAAGAGTACTCCGTCGCGACTTTCCGGTCCAATCCTCTCAAGAGCCCTCCGATGATCGTGGAGCCGGATCGGGACATGCCGGGAAGTAATGAGGCGCACTGAGCCACGCCGATCCAGAATGCTGATGGCAGGCTCACCTGTTCGAGCTGATGGATCCGCGCCCGGTCACGACGGGCTTCGACGGCGAGAATAATCAGGCCGCCGATGATGGAAGAGGCAGCCACAGTTTGAGGCGTGAAGAGATGGCTTTTGATCCAGCTATGGGTCAGGAATCCGATCCCGGCTGCCGGCAAGAAGGCGACACCGAGTCCGATGAGAAACCAGAGGTTCTGGTGTGTGGCCCAGGAGGTTTTCAGGACTGTCGACCATGGGGTCGTCCCACGTGTTCGGATCATCGCGGAGACGTTCTGCTGCTCCCGGCCGGCCTGTCCGATCATAGAGACGAGCTTGTGTCGTTCATAGGCGATGACGGCCAGGATGGCGCCAAGTTGGATTGAAATCTCGGCACTGGCTGCGAGGTCTCCCTCGAATCCTAGCACGTGGCCGACGAGAATGAGGTGGCCGGTCGACGAGACGGGCAGAAACTCTGTCAGTCCCTCCACGATACCCAAGATCGTGGCAAGACCAGGACCCCACTCATTCATGCAATATCTTTCTGAGATAGGTTGTGCCCAGACGGCGAGTCTCAGGCATATTCACAAAGTAGCGGCAGCCCGTCAAGCACGTAGATAAATCGCTCCCGTCTCTCACAATGATCTCTAAGGGCAGAAGACCTGCAAATCTGTTGACAAAATGAAAGGCTTGGCATACACACAACAGTGTACGTCTCAGGTGTCGTACGGCCCTCTCCTATCCGCCAGGTTTGTTGGGTGAAGAGCGGGGGCCGACATCGGTTGTAGATGCCACGCGCAGTGGAGGGGAGGCACACATGAAGTCAGGATGGATGGCGGCGATCATGATGATCGGCGCAGTCTCAATGGTTGGCTGTGTCAGTCAAGCGAAGTATGAAGAGGCGATGGGCGACGTCGATTCGGCCAAGTCCGAGTTGGCTCTGGCCCGTTCGCAAAAGACTGTCTTGGAGCAGCAAGTCAAGACGCTCAAGGATCTCAATGTGAAATTAGGGGGTGAAGCCCAGCTCGCCCAGGGCGAGCTGGAACGCATTCAACATAGCCGTGACAAGGAACGTGGCGGTGTTGAGCATCGGACCAAGGAGCTCGACGCTCATATCAGGCAACTCTCTGCCCAGAATCGGGCGCTGCGCGATGAATACAAGGATGTGAAGCGGCAGAATGACACGCTCAAATCTCTGGTGGCTCGCTATCAAAAAGAGTTGAAAGATCAGTCACGCGCTGTGGCAGGGGCTCCGGAGCCTTCCGTGCCGTCCGTAAGTCCTGCCCCCTCAGCGGTGTCTGTTCCTCCGGCGATGAAGGACGCTCAGCCCATGCTTTCCTCCATGAATGTCAATAAGGCATCTGCCGGTGATATGGTGCTTGCGCTCGGTCTCTCCAAGGATGTGGCGGACCGCATTGTGACGAATCGTCCGTACCGGGTGAAGGGCGAGTTGGTCGCCAAGAATGTGTTGCCCAGGGAAACCTTTGATTTGATCAAGGACCGCATCAGCGTCAGCCCCTAATCGGCACCATAGTCCGAGGAGTCTGGCAGGCCGTCCGCCGATTGGCGGACGGCCTGTTCATTTTTCCGGGAAAATGCTGGAGAAAGCTCGCCGGTGCCACTGACCATGGCTTGGGACACTTGAGACCTACGAGAACGGGCCGATTCGAAGCTCAAAATTTCAGGTTCGAAGTTCAGAAAACTTCGAACTTCGGGCCTCGAATTTTTCCCCATCTCACCCGCCCTGTCAGTCTCGCTCGGCTATCCTGCATGGTGCCCGTCTCTTCTCCCAGACGTGCTGGCCATTGAAGGGCTGCGGTATCGGAAAAGGTTATATCGCTGTCTGCTGGAGCCGGAGGCTGTTTCGGCCAGGTGATTCCCCTCAGCCTTGTTGATACAATGTTCTCTACGTAGGCGAGAGAATTGGAGAACGAGTCGATGCGTCGTGTCATTCTGATCATGAGTGTCCTGGCCGTTGGATTAGCGATAGGAGGCTACGTCTTCTTCAACGGGGAGCGCAAAGTCCCGGTTCGCTATCGGAGTGCCGAGGTCGAGCGAGGTTCCGTCATTTCGCTCGTGACCGCGACGGGCATGATCAATCCTGTCGTGTCGGTTCAGGTTGGGACGCAGGTCTCCGGCATGATCAAGAGCCTGCATGCCGATTTTAATTCGGTGGTCAAAGCCGGCGATATCGTGGCCACCATCGATCCGGAACCGTTCAGAGCTCGTCGCGATCAAGCTGTCGGCAATCTTGAAATGTCGAAAGCGAATTTCGCAAGAGCCAAAATCGATTTGGCTCAACGCAAGCGCGAACTAGGCCGGGTGAAATCATTGGTGGCGCAGGAATTCGTCTCTCAAAACGACGTAGAAATTGCCGCGATGAATTTCCAGTTGGCTGAGGCACAGGTGAACGTGGCATGGGCGCAAGTGAAGCAGGCCGAGGCGGCGTTGAATGCGGTAGAGTTAGACTTGAAGTATACCGTCATTCGCTCGCCGGTGAACGGGATTGTGGTCGCCAGAAACGTAGAGGTCGGTCAAACGATTGCCGCCAGTTTTGCGACACCGAACCTCTTCTTGATCGCGCTCGATCTGACGAAGATGCAAGTCGACACTAATGTCAGTGAGTCGGACATCGGGGGGATCACCGAAGGGAAGGAGGCCACCTTCACGGTTGATGCGTATCCAGGCCATCAATTTTCCGGCACCATCCGTCAGGTACGCCTTGCTCCGATCAACGTGCAAAATGTGGTGACCTATAACGTCGTGGTCAATGTCGAGAATCAGGACCTCCGTCTGAAGCCGGGGATGACCGCGAACGTTTCCATTGTTGTGGCTCAACGAGATGCCGTGCTGAATGTGCCTAACGCAGCCCTGCGATTTACCCCTCCGACATCGGGCCCGGCTGATCGCACTAAGCCTGTCGGCACGCCCGCCAAAGAGAAGGGGGCAGAGCAGGCGGCAGGAGCCGGCAGAAGTGGCATGGCGCCAAGTCGCACAATTTGGAAACAAGGATCGTCCGGGGAGCTGGAGCCGCTTCATGTCCAAACGGGTATTTCTGATGGGCTGGTGACGGAGATCTTGTCGGAGGAGTTGTCTGAAGGCACGTTGGTAGTTGTGGGAATCGACCGACCCAAAGGCGATCGGAGAGGAAGCGATTTGCCTCCAGGATTTGGGAGAGGCGGACAGCGGGGCTCCTCGCACAACCGTTGAATGTAGGGGGAGTGGGCAGGGTGCGGGAACGTTCTGTGTTCGCCTGGTTCGCACGATTGGAATGTGCTGGCTGGACGCGTGCAGGAGAAAATCCAGCGACCCTGCCCGGTTATTTTGAGGTGGTGTGGTCAGGCAGAAACTCGGTTGGATTGGGGAATGCCAATGAGTTCGTTGATTGAATGTGAGGAGGTGTGGAAGGTCTATCGGGTCGGCGACATGGAAGTCCAAGCCTTGCGTGGCTTGAGCCTCACGATTGAACAGGGTGAGTTCGTCGCCATCATGGGGTCTTCAGGCTCCGGCAAGTCTACCCTGATGAATATTCTTGGCTGTCTCGACCAACCGACAAAGGGGCGTTATCGGTTAAATGGGATAGAGGCGAGCAACCTGAAGCCTGATCAGTTGGCCGTGATTCGGAATCAGCAGATCGGGTTCGTCTTTCAGAGCTTTAATCTCATCCCCAGGACCAGCGCGCTTGAAAATGCACAGCTTCCGCTGTTCTACCGAGGGCTCTCGCTGAAAGAGCAACGGGGGCAGGCTGCTGCGGCATTAGGACGGGTGGGGCTGCAGGGCAGAGAGCATCATTATCCCACCCAGTTGTCTGGAGGGCAGCAACAGCGCGTCGCCATCGCACGGGCGCTGGTCACATCGCCTTCGTTGCTCCTTGCTGATGAACCGACTGGCAACCTCGATACCCAGTCGAGCCAGGAAATTATGAGAATCCTGGAAACGCTGAATCGCGATGAAGGGATTACGATCATCTTGGTGACGCACGAGGTGGATGTTGCCGCCTATGCCGCACGAGAGATCGTGATCAAAGACGGGCAGGTGTTAAGCGACCGCCTGACCAAAGAGCGGCCAACGCCCAGCCCAGTTGAGGCGTAGCCCGCATTATCCATGAACGCTTCTGCTACAATTGCCGATCTGCTGCTACGACGAGCCTTCGGCCAGCGGGCTCGCCCCTTGGCCCCTCACCGTACTGCACGAGTATGCATCGGGGCCTCACGGCTCCGCACGCTGGTCTCGCGACGCGGTTCCGCGATTTCGCGACGAACCGTCATGAATCATGAGGGCTAAATGCCGGCGTTTGTGTGGCTCACCATTCTGACCGCGCTACGGGTCTTGGCTCGAAATCGGATGCGTGCCGGTCTCACCATGCTCGGGATCGTCATCGGCGTGGCGGCGGTCATTGCAATGGTGAGTATCGGCGAGGGTGCCAAGCGGGCGGTGCAAGCGCAGATTGCGACGATGGGCACAAACGTCATTATCATCTTTCCTGGGGTGACTTCTGCGAGCGGTGTCCGAGGGAGTCAGGGGAGCGCCGTGACGCTGACGGTGTCCGACGCCGTGGACCTGAAAAAACGCATTCCCTTACTGGCCGAGACCGGATGGGCCAAGCGCGATGTTATGCAAATCGTCTATGGGAACCGGAACTGGAACGGACCGGTTAACGGCATCTCACCGAGTTACCTCACCATTCGCGACTGGTCCTTTACGAGTGGAGGGCCGTTCACCCAGACGGACTTAGATAGCGCAGCCAGAGTTGCGCTCATCGGCCAAACGATCGTGGGGAATCTGTTTGAGCCAGGTGAAGAGCCGGTGGGGGCAGTGATTCGCATTAAGAACGTTCCGTTCCATGTCATTGGCGTGCTTGCGCCGAAGGGCCAATCTGCGCAAGGGTCAGACCAAGACGATGTGGTTTTTATCCCTTTCAGCACGGCGGAACGAAAGGTGTTCGGGACGTCATTTATCGGATCCATTGGGGCGATGTTCGGCTCAACCGATCAGATTGAGGATTTGCCGACGGCGGCTGAGCAGATTCGAGAAGTCTTGCGGGCACGGCATCGGCTTCAGACGGAGCAGGAGGACGATTTCACAATCCGGACGCAGGTCGATATCGGGAAGATCCAAGAAGGGACCAGTGAGACCTTGACGATGATGTTGTTTGCCATTGCCTCCGTATCCCTCTTGGTCGGCGGGATCGGCATCATGAATATCCTGCTCGTGTCCGTGACGGAACGGACGAGAGAGATCGGGGTCCGCATGGCGGTGGGAGCTAAACGCCACCACATCGTGATGCAGTTCCTGATCGAGGCCATGACGTTGAGCCTGGTGGGAGGCGCGTTGGGTATCGTTCTGGGGATTACCGGGGCGAAGTTGACGACGCTGATTGCCGGCTGGCCGACCATTATCTCCGGCAACGTCATCATGCTCGCGTTCTTCTTCTCACTCGTGGTCGGCCTCTTCTTCGGATTGTACCCTGCCAACAAGGCCGCTCGCCTCAATCCTATCGAAGCGCTCCGGTACGAATAGGCGCGAATCTTTGAGTGGATCTTCGGTGACTCGTACCCTGCACGGGGCGTTCGTAGTCTGAGGTCAAGGTCAAGCGAAGATCAGACTCTTTATTCTCAGCCTTGACCTCAGCCTTAACCTTCTGGAGAGCTGGCGGACTTTTCCAGCATCCTGTTAGGCTGCGCGACTCGCGTCCCCTAATTCTCCCGTGACCACACGTTCAATAGAGCGTGGGGGGGCCTGGTCCTGGTCGGAGAGATCGACCGTGAGGGGACTTCCGTATGAGCTGCCTGTTTCGTCATAGGTTAATGCGACGATCGGTTGATGCAGGGTGGTGGGATTGATCGTGGTGATCATCCCCCGTTCTTTCGTATTGAGCTCCACGAAGCTGTAGACGGGATAGATGCCTACCCGCTTGATGAGCAGAGATACGAGACGAAGGTCGAGACGGCCGAATTCTCCCTCTTGAAATAGTTGTTGAATTGCTGCGTGGGACGGCAGCGGTCTGAGCCCTCCGAATCCGGTCAGTAGCTCATCGTATCGATCTGCGATCATCACAATGCGACTCGCTTCTGCCGTGGAGCCTGCTAATGTTCCGGAGGGATGGCCATGTCCATCGGGTGTGACATGGTGCTCCGCCGCGATTTGTCGAACGATCTGGGGAAACTCGCGTTGCGCCTCTATCGCAATGGCGCCGAGTCGTGGGTGATGGCGGAAGGCCACCAGGTCTTCACCGGAGAGGGGAGTCGATGTGTGGAATAGATGGCGGGGAAGCTGTAACAGGCCGATGTCATGCAGCAACGCGCCAGTCGCCAACTCATGGAGTTTCATCGGATCATAGACGAGCGCTTGGCCGATAATCATTGTCAGTGTGCAGACGGCGAGGCTATGGTTGTTGAAGGAGGTGTCGAGCTGCCGTCCATGGCTCATTGCCATGAATGTGGCGTGAGTGCTGAGTGTTCGTGTGACGATGATGATTTCCCGCACAGCTTCATTGACCGGTCCTGGTCTTGCCATGCCCGTTTTGCTGATTTCGTCAAAGACGGTCTTGACCGACTGAGCCAGTTTGTCACGCGTCTCTTGAGCCATCGTGAGTTCCTGGCTCAATGTGACAAGTGAGCGGGATGCATCATGGGCTGGGGGTGCTTGGGCGGAGGTGAGTAAGCCAATTGTGTGAAGGGCCTCGTCCGTTATCGGGAACGACGTGACGTCGAGCCCTTTGGAGGGGTCGATATCCACGGCGTAGATATTGGATCGCTGCAAGCGTTCGATCTGCTCGACGGTTTGAACCAGAAACCGGTGTGTGAGAAAAGGGGTCCGGAACCACGAGCAGTCGATGCCTGCCACATACATCCCAACTCGGAGTTGATTCAACGGGATACGTTTAGGCATTACAGGCCTATCGATCATGAAGTGAGCACAGGGCAAGAACCGACAATCCATTATCGGTTCGCCATGCTCGGATCTTGAACCCGAGCAGCCTGGATTATTCATGATGGTTCGTCGAGAAAATGAGGAATCTTGTGGGCCCGCCAAGGATCGAGGTGTCCTAGGCTGCGCGACTCGCTCCCCATGATTCTGATGGGATCACACATTTAATGGAGCGTGTGAGAGGCTGGTTCCGCTCGGGGAGATCGACCGTGAGCGGATTTCGGTAGAGGCTGCCTGTCTCATCGTAGATTAAGGCGACAATCGGCTGATGTAGGGTGGCGGGATTAATTGTGGTGATCATCCCCCGCTCCTTCGTATTGAGCTCCACAAAACTGTACACGTGGTAGATACCGACCAGTTTGATGAACAGCGAGACGAGACGAAGGTCGAGCCGACCAAGTTCTCCATCTTGAAAGAGCTGTTGAATCGCCTTGTGGGAAGACAACGGTCGGAGCCCTCCGAATTCGTTCCGTAGCTCATCGTATCGATCGGCGATCATCGCGATGCGGCTTGCCTCTGCTATAGAGTCTGTCGATATGTCTGGAGCGTAGCCTTGTCCATCCGGTGTGACATGGAGTTCAGCTGCGATTCGGCACAAGGCCTGGCGAAGCTCTGCTTGCGCCTCGATCATGATGGAGCCGATCGGTGGGTGAAGGCGAAAGGTCCTCAGGTCTCTTTAGCTGAGAGTGGTGTCGATGTGTGCAACAGTTGGGGAGGGAGTTGCAAGTGCCCGACGTCATGCAGTAGCCCGCCGCTTCCCAACTCGTTGAGTTGTATCGGGTCATAGCCGAGAGCTCGACCCATCATCATCGCCAGCATGCACAGAGTGAGGCTGCGATCGCTTAAGGAGTTTTGTGGCCCCGTCGAGGATCAGGCGCGTCCGCATGGTTTACGAGAGCTCGCAACGAAACTGCCGAGGCGCCAAGCGAGACGAGCAGCGAGCCCGCCCGCTATCAGGTGTGTAGTGGCGGCGTATTGGCGGTTGCAGAGAAATCTTCGTGAATAAAGCGGGCTAAGAACCGGGAGCAGGCGTCAACTGAACTTCGATGCGAGGGTTGTCCTTATCGATGTGTTTGTAGAGGTGGGTTTCGACGATGCGGTTGTCGTTGATGCCGAGTCCTTCGCAGAGGGCATCCTGTGCGATCTTGAGTCCGCCGTCGACGTCTCGCCGCAGGGCCGAGGTAAAATAGAATCGGACAGACAGGGCAAGCCACTCCGACTGGAGCCGAGCGAGCAGGGAAGCCCGGTGAGCGGACTGCGCTAACTTCAGCCACACGAGTTGCCCGACCTGGGCCTTATAGGCGCGACCAGTCGAAGAGAGTAATCGTCGGCCCTTCACTGTGGCATATTGATGGTTCACGCTGGGAGGCACAGGGAGGGTCAAGGTGACAGCATGACTCTCGGTCGGTGGATCCGGGAATGGGGAGGATGCAGGCATACGGAACCTCGGAGCCATTCTCGGCGTGATACGTGGCACCACGGCCTTCTTGCCAGGGCTCCGGTAGGAGGTCACACGAACAGCCCGTGGAGAGGAGGGTAGCCTGGGCGGGCGCCGAAACGTAGGCATGCGTGTCAGATTACAGGAGATTCACGATCTTGGACATGTTCTGCTCGTACCGCTCTTCCGATCTGGCGATAAAACGACGCCAGTTGCTCGGATTCCAGATCTCCATGCGATGGTACATGCCGACCAGTACAACTTCCTGGTCCTCATCCAACGGAATTAACTTTCTGAGGCGGCTTGGAATGAGGATGCGTCCGGCTTTGTCGAGCTCCGAAGTGCCGGCTTCCGATACGATGTGGTGCATGAACAGCCGGCTCTGTTCCTCATCCAACGTAGCCTTCGTCCGTTCGAGGACGTTTTCCCACTCTTTCATGGAGTAAATGAGCGTCGACTCTTCAGGCCCCTTGATAAAGACGACGGCCTGTCCCCCGGACTCAACCTGTTCACGGATCGGCGAGGGGACGATAAACCGTCCCTTCTCATCGACTTTGCATAAATAGACACCCGCAAACATCAATGGATCCTATTCCTTACGACACGTACGGCGTTCTGGTTCGATCGCGAATCCATTGCTCCAGGTCCGAGCGCACGAAGCGCCATTCTTTTCCAAGCTTGAAGGCGGGAATCTGTCGACTCTGTAAGTAACGGTAGAGGGTGCGCTGAGTGATCTTGAGATAGCGGCAGGTCTCCTCCGCCGTCATCAGCTCGCTCTTGGGCTCTTTGGCCATTGAAGAACCTGGTTCGATAAAGATCCATATGCCTCACGAGGCCTCATATACTGTTGTCAGGGTAGGCAAACTGGGACGATCTGTCAAGGGAAAATACATGACAATACATGTCACGGCATGTCAGTGTTACCTGGCTCTATCGAGTCGGCCTCATCTGACTCCATCGCCTCCGAGAGATCGTCACCGAGGTCCTCACCCATCTCCTCGCCCATTTTTTTCATGAATCGAGGCATACTCTGCGGATCGTTTTCATCGAGTCCTGCCAGATTGTTGGGATCCAAAGAGGCTTCAAGGCGCGCCTCTTCGGATTTTGGTGAGGCAAATCGAGACAGGATTCGTTCAACCCGTGCACTCGTACAGTGGGAGCAGGTTGCTGGCGCTTGGTTGGCCAGGCTCAAGACCAGGATGGTGCTGCGTTTTTTACAGTCACGGCAAAGGTATTCGTACAACGGCATCGATTATATTCCCATGGTTGACAGAGGTTGTAGAGCCGGTTCGGCAAACAGGCGATCCGGCACCAAGTTCGTCTCGATGGTTCTGGCCAACGTCAGGGCAAAGACCGGCCCGCTGCCGGCTTTTCGCAGGGCCTTCGCACATTCATTCAGTGTTGTTCCGGTGGTGAAGACATCATCCACGAGGAGGATGCGCTTTCCTGCGAGGTCTTGTGGCCTGCGGATTGAAAATGCATTCCGTAGATTTCGTAGCCGTGCTTGTCGCGATAAGGTGGTTTGGGGATCGGTGGCAGCGGTCCTGACAAGGTTTGTGGCTGAAACTGGGCGGGACAGGTGATGTCCGAGCTGATCGGCTAGCAGCAATGATTGGTTAAACTCTCGCGCGCGTAAGCGGGACGGGTGTAAGGGTACAGGGATAATCACGTCGGCGTCGATTCCGTCTGGCAGGGCGCTGATCATCAGGCGCGCGAGTGGCCGTGCCAATGTATGTTTGCCTTGGTACTTGAACGAACAGATGGCGTCCCGCAGGGGCGAGAGATAGGGGAAGAGAGTCCAGGCCCGTTCAAAGTCCGGGGGCTGTTCCTGGCAGTGCTGGCATTGATGATTCGGTGTGTAGGTTGTGGCCGCGGGAGAGACAAATGGCTGGTCGCAGCGGACACACACAGGATGATGGAGCGGGCGGATAGTTTGCCAGCATGCGGTGCAAAAGAAGGGCACCGGGTCAGTGCTGAGTGAGTGGCCACAGGCGAGGCATTCGACCGGCAATACAAATCGGAGGGCCTGCCGGCACCATCCGATCAGTCGATTCTGTGTGTCTTCACGTACCATCGCAGGGAACGCGTTCCAATTACCGTGTGTGTTTCTTCTATGGGAATGGGCCGCGCCTGTCAAGGTTGTTGCGCAGTAACCGCTTATGATATACGAAGGTAGAAGGATAGTGAAACAGCTTTGCCTGCGCGACGAACCGCGATGGGTGAGAATGGATTGTGCCTCGCGTTTGTTTGGTCTGGTTAGGTGAACTCGATTCACCAGACGAACCCATCAAGCCGGATGAACTTGGTTGCCCCGGCCGTCTATACTACGGAATCAGGGTATCGATGGAGAAGTAGCGCACCATGGTGAGATTCGACCAGGTATCGAAAATTTACGAGCGGGGTGGCGATACTATCATCGGCCTTGATCAGGTCTCTCTCGAAGTGGGAAAAGGGGACTTCTGTGCGTTTATCGGTCCCAGTGGCTGCGGAAAGAGTACGTTACTCAACCTAGTTGGTGGATTGGATGTCCCCACCTCGGGGGATATTCTCCTCGGAGGGCACTCGACCAGTCGATTCACGAGCAACGATTGGACGAGGAGCAGGCGGGAAACAATTGGGATTATCTTCCAAGCATTTCATTTGATTCCGGGGTTGACGGCAGCGGAGAATGTCGCGTTTCCCTTATTACTACGTGGGGAACGAGGGGCCTCGGTCCAAGCCCGCGTCGAGGAGGTGCTCGAGTTGGTCTCAATGACGGTGCGACGACACCATCGCCCCAGTGAGCTTTCGGGTGGGGAGCAACAGCGTGTGGCCATTGCGCGAGCGATCGTGCATCAGCCCCAGATCATTCTCGCAGATGAGCCGACTGGCAATTTGGATTCCCATCATGGGGCCGAGATCATCGTCCTCCTTCGGTCGCTCGTACAGCACTTTCGCCAAACGGTCCTGTTAGTCACCCACAGTACCGAAGCCGCTGGGGCTGCCGATTATGTCTGGGCCATGAAGGATGGGCGACTCATGACGAGAACGCATCACGAGCCTGTCACGGTCGTCGCCTAATGGATCTGTCGACCACCATTGCCGGTGTGCGATTTCCCAGTTGTTTCATGAATGCCTCGGGAGCCCTCTGTGTCACGCGTGATGAATTGCTGGCCCTTGGCCGGTCTCATGCCGGGGCCATTGTCACGAAGTCGATGACGGTTGAGCCTCGCGACGGCAACCCGACACCCCGGTACTATGGATTTCCCGGCGGGTCTATCAACTCGATGGGCTTGCCGAATCTCGGGTACAAGGCGTACGCCGCGCTTATTCCTGAATTGAAGGGATTCGGAAAGCCGGTTATCGCCAGCGTGGCGGGTCTCTGTGAAGACGATTTCCCCACGATTGCGGCGATCATCAATGCGGCGAATCCCGATTTGATCGAAGTGAATCTCTCGTGTCCCAACATTCCTGGAAAACCGCAGATTGGCTATGACGCGGAAGCCACCGAGCGACTGCTGAAACGGGTTCGCAAGGTCATCACGGTTCCGATGGGGGTCAAGTTGCCTCCGTATTTCGATCCTGCCCATCACCTGGCGATGGGAGCGGTGATCGCCCGTTGCGGAGTCGATTTCCTCAACCTGATTAACTCGGTCGGCAACGGACTTGTCGTCGATCCGGAGCGCGAGGCGGTCGTCATCAAGCCCAAGGGTGGATTCGGCGGGCTGGGTGGCGAGAACATCAAGCCGGTCGCGCTGGCGAACGTGCGGGCTTTTTGGAAGATCTTTGAAGGGCGCATGCCGATTATCGGGACCGGCGGCGTGGTCAATGGGGTGGATGCCTTCGAACATGTGCTTTGTGGCGCCTCGGCCGTGCAGGTCGGGACCGTGTTGGTTGAGGAGGGGGTTGGCGTATTCAGCCGATTAGAAACGGAACTGGCGTCTCAGCTTAGCAAGAAGGGCCATACGAAGTTGCAGGACTGCCGGGGGAAGCTAAAGGAATTATAGAGCTACTTGCTTCCGAATGTCTTAGCAAGGAGACCCAGTTGCAGCGACTGGCGGAGTAGTTGCGCCACGTTTCTCACATTCAACCGTCGCATCAAGTTGAATCGGTGCACTTCGACCGTGCGCACGCTGATCTCCAGCACTTCCGCAATCTCACGGTTCGTGTGTCCGACCGACACCAGACGAAGGATATCACGCTGCCGAGGCGTGAGGAGCTCGGCGTTGATCTCGCTCTGTCGTGGTTGGACTTTTCGGCGTAGAGCAATTTGTGTGCTCATCGATTACCTTTCATCTTCGACTCACGCGAGTCTACCAAAGGTCTGTCTGGCTGTAAACGATACAACTAATTTGTGCAGGGCTCCGTTACCGGTCCGAATGATTCGACTCGTCCTCTCCCCCTCACCCGGTAGGATTCGTTCTATTCATCACGCACCCGGGCTGTAGATGATTATACCACTTGCTTTGATTCGCGCCCATGCCCTCCAGCGACCATTTCGCACCCTGCTCAGCATTGCAGGAGTGGCATTGGGAGTGCTGGCCTCCGTGGCCATCGGGACGGCGAACATTCACGTACTACGCTCCTTTGAGCAAGCGGTCACGACGGTCGCCGGTTCTGCCACACTGGAGATTGCAGGCCATGATCTCGGGGTGGATGAATCTGTCATCACGGCTGTCCGTGCGGTCAAGGGGGTCGTGAGTGCTGCTCCGGTCATTGAAGAGTCGGTCGTGGTCACCCAGGGGGAGGCGCGTGGCCAGGCTCTTCAGATATTGGGACTGGATCTCATTTCAGAAGTCAGGACCCGTGGCTTTCAGATTGCGCAGGGTGACACCGAAGTGGCGCTGGAGGAGCTCTTGGCTCCGGACGCTCTGTATCTTGGTCGTCAGGTTGCTGCTGACTTGAACCTGGGAGTCGGTAGTGTCGTCGAGGTGACGGTGGGAGGGCGTGTTGTACGGCTGAGAGTCGTAGCGCTCATCCATCATGAGGAGGCACGCTCATCACTCTGGGATCGGCTTGCCGTCATGGATATTGCTGCGGCGCAGCTGTTGTTTCAATCGGTCGGGCGGTTGGATCGGATCGATCTGGTGACGACGCCTGGTCGACCGCTCGACGACATCGTCGCCTCCCTGCGTGCGATCCTCCCACCCCATCTTTTTGTGCAACGACCGGCGCAACGGACGAAGCAGGTGGAAAACATGGTCTGGGCATTCCAGCTCAATCTGTCAGTCATGAGCTGGGTCGGCCTGCTCGTCGGGGTGTTCTTGATCTACAATACGATAGCCTTTGCTGTGGCGCAACGCAGGCGCGAGATCGGCATCTATCGCGCGCTCGGCATGACGGAGCAGCGGGTTGCCGGCCTGTTTCTTGCGGAGGCAGGGCTGCTCGGTCTTCTTGGTGGCCTCTTGGGAGGTCTTGGCGGGATTTGGCTGGCGAGTGGGTTGGTGTCGCTCGTCAGCCGAACGGTCTCAGACCTCTATGCGCCGGTTTCGTCTGGTGGATTGACCCTATCGATGGACATGCTCACATTCACGTCAGTCGCGAAGGGAGTGCTGCTCGGGACAGTGGTCTCGATGGTGGGTGCCGTAGGTCCCAGCGTGGAGGCTGGCAGGACTGTGACGGTTCGCGCCTTGGCTCCGGGAGATTATGAATCGACGAACCAGCTGAGAGCAGGCCTGTGGGGATGGATCAGCCTCGCATTGTTCGTGGTGGCAGGTCTCTGCTCGCTGATGGGTCCTGTTGGAGAGCTGCCGCTCTTTGGCTATATCGCAACGATGTGTCTCTTGGGCGCGCTCTCCTGCCTTGCGCCGATGTGTATCAAGGCGTTGGGTTGGCGGCATCTTCGCCGGGACAGCGAGACGATGGTGCTTGGAGGAAGCCTTCGGCTCATCGCAGCAGACCAGGCGGCGCGTCATCCTGGCCGAAATGCGGTCACGGTGTCGGCATTGATGGTGGGATTATCGATCATGATCGGTGTGGTCGTCATGGTTCGAAGTTTTCGCGACACGGTCGAGTTCTGGGTGGACGAGACCGTGATGGCCGACCTCATCGTGGCTCCGCAATCCTGGCTTCAGGGAAGGCAGTTCGGGCAGGCCTCGCGTTCCTTACCGGGGGCCTGGCGTTCGACCCTCTCGGCGATTGACGGTATTGCCGCGGTCGATACCTATCGTGAGGCCTATGTGGGCGTCGAGGGTCAATCGGTCGCGCTGGTATCGCGAGACCTTCGGCTCCATGCACAGCGCAGTCGATATCTGATGGTCCGTGGAGATTCAAGTGCGGCCTTGCGGCGAGCCGCCGAGACCGGAGGCGCCCTCCTGTCGGAAGTGCTGGCGACTCGGTTACGGCTTCGCGAGGGGGAGGTGGTTTCGATTACAACGCCGGCTGGACCCATGGCTGTGACCGTCGAGGGGATTTTTTACGATTATTCGACCGACGGCGGGAAGATGGTGATGGATCGAACATGGTATCAGCAACAATGGCACGATGATCGAGTGACGGTGTTGTCCGTCTACCTGGCCGCCGGGGCCGACGTCAATCAAGTCAGACAGTCGATTGTGACGCACGTCGCCGGGCTGGATGGCATGACGCTCCCACCGTTGGTGATCCGAAACCGCGAGTTGCGGCACGAGATCCTCGAGATCTTCGACCGCTCCTTCGTCTTAACCTATGTCCTTGAAGCCATTGCCGTGTTGGTGGCCGTGCTCGGCATCGTGAATACCTTGGTGACGGCCGTACTGGAGCGACGACGTGAGTTTGCCGCGTTGCGGGCATTCGGCGCGAGTACGAGGCAAGTGGAACGATTGGTCTTGTGGGAGGCGGCCTATCTCGGGTTGATCGGGGCGGCGCTGGGCGTCGTGGGAGGCTTACTGCTCGCGCTGCTGCTCATCCATGTGATCAATAAACAATCCTTTGGCTGGACGATCCAGATGTCGGTCCCAGGCGGAGTGATTCTCCAAGCCGTAGGACTCGCACTCACGGCGGCCTTGATAGCAGGCTACTGGCCCGCGCGCTGGGCAGCACGACAGCCGGTCGTGGAAGGATTGAGAGAGGAGTAGCGTGAGTTGAGAGGCAGGGCGGTGGTCGTTCGACATGCGCAGTGGAGGACCATGCCAGGCCGCTACTCTGGAGAGAGAAAACGAGCAAGCCTGGAAGGGTTATTGGCAAGAATGTGTCTACGCGGCCACAGGCATACGATTGGCAAACGCGAGCGGCATGTCCTGGCGATCGGACGGCGCCACTGTCAATAACGGACGCTCTCCGTATCCGACCTCCTGTGCCACCCAGCGCGTAGGGATTTGCTCAATGGCTATATTGTATAGGTTGACCGAGTCGTTATAGAACTCACGTCGATCAGCAATGGTGCTTTCCAGCGTCGATATGCGCTGCTGAATGGCTAAGAATTCTTGGTTGGCTTTGAGGTCTGGATACTGTTCAGCCACGGCGAAGAGGTTTCCTAAGGCGCCGATGATCTGATTTTCCGCCTGTGCCTTGTCGTTGATATTCAGGCCTGCGCTATAGGCCGTGCGGGCTTTGGTTACGGATTCCAGTGTCTCCCGCTCGTGCCTCATGTAGCTGTTACAGACTTCGACAAGCTTGGGCAGCTCATCATGCCGCTGCTTCAAGATGACGTCGATATTCGACCAGGCCTTGTCGATGTTATTGGCGAGTCGGACCAGCATGTTGTAGACGCTGACCACATAGGCGATGAGCACAGTCAGCCCGATCATGAACAGGCTTCCGATTGGTAAGGTGGCATTCATGGGTGTTCTCCTTTGGGCCTGACGGTTACGAGACGGTTCTCAGATAGTAGGTGAAGATGGCGCTCAAACACGTTGCAGCCAGTGCCAGGCCTCCTGCCCCATACGCTAACACCTGCCACTGCAATCGGGACAACAAGTCCTTTTCGCTTCGATCCGAGATGATGAACTCATGGTCTCGACTATTCCCGATGTAGAGGCGAGCGGAGTTCTCCACGCGTTCTATCGCCCCGAGGTGCTCTTGGGCTGTTCCGAGCACGTAGACCTGCTCTTCCGGCTGGATGAACGATTCTCGGCACCGTAAGGTCTTGTTCCCGATCCAGGCTTCGGTCGAAATCCCCAATCGATTCAGTCCGTCGATTGCGGTAGAGGGCAATGCTCTACGCCAATTGTTTCGATAGGTACGCTCGTCCGGTAAGATCAGCTCGGCGCCAAGAGGTATAACGAGCACTCGTTCGGTGGTATCGCGTACGAAGAAGGGCTGCTCCGATGCGCCTTTCGCAATGGTCTCCCAACGCGCACGCTTTCCGGAGTCGACATGCTCCTCCACGGCATAGGAAAAGAACACACAGGAAAGCCCGCTGAAGGGCGAGGAGAGGAGGTGCTCCGCTGGCTGTGCGAGTCCCTCGATCTCGACCAACCCCAGAGCCAGTGAACGAATCCTCGAGGTTGGAATACTTGTGATCAAACGCTTCCTTTGATGAACCATCCAGCCATAGATAAAAAGGTCGAAGCCTCCTATCGTCCCCGCCGCCAAGTACAGCAGAGTTTGATCCAGCGGCCGGCTCCACTGAGTGGTTCCGACGGCTTTACCAATTCCCGCGACGAGGACGAGCCCTCCGAGTACAAAGGCGAGCCCGAAAAACAGGGCCCAGAACCACAGGCCCTGAGGGTTAGAACGTCTTTTAGTGGACCTGGGTTGATCGCGAAATGTGTTGTTGAGAACACGATGTCTCGCTGCAGCTCGCGTATATAACTCAGCTTCATGGATCTGGATCGGAATCGCCGCACCTCTGTAGGTCTCATTCAGACGAGTGAGGCTTCCGTGAGGCAGCCACCACCCGCGACAGGAATCGCAGCTCAGGAAGGATGTGTGAGCGACCGTCTCAGACTCCATATGATTCTCGCATCGAGGGCACAGAGTCTCCGTCCTGACCGCGATGCCTCCGGTGTCACCAATCGCCCGCTTCAGGGAGGTGTAATCCTCCACGAAAAAATTGACCTCTCCCACATCGAGCCAGAGTCCGTGTCTGGAGAAACAGACATCGAGTCCCGGACCATGGCTTGTCGGAACCTCGATAAGGTCCTCCAGACAGTCGAGACATTTCATAGGGAGCATCGTGTTCAAACTGTAGCAAGAATCGGACGGGTGTCAACGCAATAGGCGGAAAACCATTTTGAAAAACAGAGGTTTTGGCTCGGCACCAGCGATCATGCGACAGGTTGAATCAGATGACAGTCTCGATGGGTTCTGCCAAAGCCCGTCGCTTTCACACATGCAGTCGCCCTGATGGTCGGCTACTGGCCTAGCAGGATGCTGAAAAAGTCCGCCAGTGGCGTTCTCGCGCCGCTCAGAGGCTCAACGAGAGTTGTTCGAAAATGGGAAGCACTGGAGGGGCGTTTCCGTTCGCCAAGGTCTATTGCTAGGGTGAACGGCCCCACGAAGTGCGGGACGTACCTCCTCGTCTCTTCGCTCGCTGCGGCCTTGCCTGCGGAACGGTGCGTCCTTGGGCAGCAAGCCTGTCTTGGCAGGCTCAGGGCGGGAGGGTGAACTAGCCGTCGGGGCTGGGGCGGGTAAGAAGTCTTGTATTTTAATGAATCCTTAGCATATTACGGCTTCAGCACCGAACGGAAAATTCCACCCATGTTTTCGACATCACCCGAGTTTTTTCGCAGCCTGCTCGTTCCCTTCTGCCTTTCGATCCAAAATATGATACGGAGTGGCAACGGTTTCAGGGACGGTAGCAAGACGTGGCGACGAAACGAGGAGTGCCGGTCAGTTCCATCCCTCCTGTCTCCACCTGGGCAGATGTGATCAAACTCGATGAGGGGCGGCTATAGGCGGTGAGGCAGTCTGGTTGGTTTGCCCTCCATCCCGCCTCAACCTTTGGACACATCGATCGAACTGCGGGACATGATTCTCAGTTTTCCTGAAAGAGTGGGCATTTTCTGCTTTCGATGTAGCATCGATCTTGCGACGGTGAGGTCAGGGGAGATGGCGCCTCATCATTGAACTTAACCCAGGGAGGATTTGTATGATCAGAACAGTGGCTTCATTGACGTCTGACGCCGTGTTGTACGCCTTTACAAGTGCCTTGGCCCAAGTGCCGCAACCGGCTCCAGCCCCGACAGCCTCACCGGCAGCCAGGGTTCCTGCTCCATCAATGGAAGCGCCAAAGGGCGAAGGAGATAAGGAGAAGCATGGCAAGATGAAAGGGAAGCATCGGGAGAAGGGCAAGAGCGGAGAGCACCGGAAAGCCGGCGACCATAAGGGTGGTGGGAAGCACAAAGATCGGGAGAAGCACGGTGACAAGGCCAAGCACGAAGATGGCGACAAGCACGAGAAAAACTAACCAATAGCGTTACGCGGGCACCATACGCTCGAAACAAGGCGGTCGGTCCTATGGGCCGGCCGCCTTCGTGTTTGGGGAGAGGCGAGGGCGATGGTGCGGTAACTATTTCGGCGTGTTGTTCTCCGAACATCGAGTTTCGGATCACGCCGCTCTCGCGTGTCATATTTCGCACTTCACGAGATGCGGGTTAGGAGCCGACGGCGCTAAGACTCGATGTCGGGTGAGCAGGGTGGGCGGGCATTTCCGTTGATGGAAGGGCTGCGACAAGATTAGTCACTCGTTCACGGTCTCCCTGGCTGTATCGCAGAAATTCCACTCCGAAGTGGCCGTCTTTGCACCAGCGAATCACGGAGACTTCCACGGCCAGGGGGGTTGGTTCCTGCGTCACTGCAATCCGCAGTGCGAGATAGGTTCCCGCATTCAAGGCAATGTCGCTACGCATCCTACAGCCTGCCGGTGAGAGATCAAGCAAGACTCCTTCTCCGGCGCCGATATCGCTTCGGATACTTGTGGGGTAGCAGACTGGCACTCGCTTGCGACAGCGTGGTTGCATGATCATAATCTCCGTAGATGAGCCTACTTGTGTATATCGGTCGAGGCAAGGAAAACTTGATTCTTGGACGACGGATGTGGCGATGAGACGCAGGTTGAGGGTGCGGGGATTATGCGGCGATCTTGGTCAGGAGTCTTTTCACTTCGACGTGGGCGAAGATGACGTCGGGTTCCCGCTGAAGGGCTTCGTAGTAACTCCGTTCGAAACCGTCTCCTTCCTCCGAAGGACGTGTAAGGGATCGGGCTTCTATCAGGAAGTGCTCCACCTCAACAAGCGAGAGCCCGGACGTGTCGTCCAAGAGTTCATCGATACGAACCACTAACTGAGATAAGGGGTGAAGCCAGGTAAACCACGGATCGTTCAACACCAAGTGCAGCAGTTCGCTGGTTGATTCGACACGGCCATTGATGCGTTCGTAGGTCACTCGCTCAGCCAGTATGAGGGCCTTATGGAGACTCAAGAGGCTGCTTCGCACGGCGAGGATCTTCTCGCGGAGCGGGGTGGATGTCTTGGTCGAGTTCTTCTGTGATGCAGACGCCATAAAATAACTGTAGCAGTTTATTGTGAAAATGGTGACCCCTCACCCGTGATTCGGTTTGGAGGTCGATCTCCACCGCTGTGTCGATATCGGCATATTGAATCCTGTACTAAAGCACGCTGCCGATAACAATTGTTTCTTTGTTTTCGATGCCTACAAAACGAGAAGGGACAAGTATCTGATGATCTGTCGATCTGGTGAACTTCGAACATTCAACGCATCATCAGATTAACAGATTCAACCCGTTATGAGTCATGCGGGTTAGTGTCTCACTCGAGAGGCGAACTGGGCAAATAGCTGCCCTGTGAGGTAGGGGGTGTTGTCTGAGTCGCGCACATGCTTGCGGCGAAGATAGTCGTTGAGGATCCGACCGTCGGCGGCTTTGTGAATGTGAGGTTGGCGGAGGTTCATGCGGTAGCGCTCGACGGCGCTGGCCACGCGACTGATGAAGACGACGGTGCCATCCGGTTCCTGCCGCTCGACGATCCCGACGTGCGTCAGCGAGTCGTTTACCTTGCCGTCTCCGTTATAGTCCCAGGTATTATTGAAGAAGACGAGATCGCCGGGGTGGGCGATCGGTCCCTGGTGGAACGTGCCCTGTTGCCGGATGTGGGCATGGATGAGGCGGACGCCATTGGCGTGTGGGCCGTTGGGGCTGCCTTGATAGAGATCGATCCCGTGTTTGAGATAAATGGCGCGGGTAACTCCCGCGCAGTCATAGGCGATGCGCCGGCCGTTGCTCTCAATCGTTTTCGCACCGACGAGGGTGGCCGCTGTCCGCACAATTGCGCTCCGGCTGAGCGCGAGCTCAGCGGATCGACAGCAGGGGCGTGCCTTCGGGGCCAATGCGCGAGGGCGGTCGGTCGGTTGTATGGCACAGCCCACGAGCGTTACGCTCGCGATAGTCGTGATGATGAAGAGGAGTCGCATTGACCTCACCGTACGTTGACGAACCGGCTTTGCGCCATCTCTCGGAGCTGGTCGATGTCTTCACGCCGCGTGACAGAGAGCGGCATAGTGCTAGTCAATTCTTCAATTAACAGATCGGTCGTCAGTGGCGCTTTCTGATGGAGGGCACGGTACAGTCCTGCGACCACAGCCTGTTCGATTTCCGAGCCGCTGAATCCATCGCTGGCGCTGACGATCTTGCTCGAATCGAATTTCGTGCTGTCCTGTTTGCGGAGGCCGAGGTGTATCTTCCAGATGACGTCTCGTTCGCAGTCGTCCGGCAGGTCCACGAAGAAGATTTCGTCGAATCGGCCTTTGCGAAGGAGTTCGGGGGGAAGCAACGAAAGATTGTTGGCGGTGGCCACAACGAAGACCTCGTGCTTCTTCTCCTGAAGCCATGTGAGAAATGCGCCGAATAGCCGGCGACTCAACCCGGCATCAGCCTCGCCGCTTCCGCCTCCCGCGGCCATCGCCTTTTCGATTTCATCAATCCAGAGGACAATGGGAGAAAGCGACTCAGCCATCTCGATCGCCTTGCGAAAGTTCTTCTCCGACTCACCGACGAATTTATCGAACAACCGGCCTGCATCGAGCTTGAGGAGAGGAAGTTGCCATTCCCGCGCGATGGCCTTGGCGGCGAGCGATTTACCGCAGCCCGGCACGCCTACGAGCATGATTCCCCTGGGGGGCGTGAGATTGATCGCCTTGGCTTCGGCGGTAAAGCCGACCTTCGCGCGTTCCAGCCAGGATTTCAGATTGGCGAATCCACCCAATTCGAATCGGTTGTCTTCAAGCGGATAGTATTCAAGGAGGCCGCCGTCTTTGATGGCTTGCACCTTACGCTTCAGAATCGTTTGCACATCGTCGGCGGAGAGGGTGCCGTCTTCGACGACGCATTGTGTGATGACCTGCCGAGCCTGATGGAGCGTCAGCCCTTGCAAAGCGCGGAGAATGGCATCGCGCTCATTGGCCGAAGGGCTCTTGTTTGCCGCGTTGGAGTCGCTGATGGAGCTGAGGATGCTTTGCACGACGGTAGTTGATCGTGGGTGACGAGATGAAGTTCTGGGACCGAGCGATTCTAAGACGCTCTGAAGCATGGTTTGGAGTTCGCTCCGATCCGGCAGTTGCAGATCGAGTCGGACCACGATTCTTTCGATATCGGGTGGCAAGGTCATGGGTTGGCCGGTGAGCAGGCACGTGGAGCGCGATCGATCGTAAATTGCCGCGACTTCTCGGAGTTGGCGGGCGACGGCTGGATCTTGTAGGTGCGGCGAGAGGTCCTTAAGCCAGAAGACCGCTTCGACTGTCAGGCCTTGCAGGTGTTGGAGGACAGCCAGAGCTGTGGCGGTCATTCTACTCAGTGTTGGAAGGTCGTCGGCGCGGGTGAGTCCTCTGGTGACGGACCATTCAAAGAGCGGCATGCGCTCCTGGGCGGCAACGGATTGCAACAACGCCAGTACCCGCTCCTCTTCCACTGTCTCGATGACGATCAGTGGGTGGCACGAGCGAATGAGGGTGCGGAGATCGTGCACACTGGTTGACAGAGCCATAGGAGAGAAATGTTAGCACGAGGCTCGCGTCTCACCAAGGAAAGGGAGCTTTGTTGCGGGCTTTTGCTTCGCTGCCTTTCACGGCTCCACGGGTCGATGGGCAGCGATCGCGTTAGCAGTTTATGGAAAAAACTCAGTTTATGCGCAAGTCGACGATGGAGTCTTTCAAGTGCCGGTATCAAAATGGTTTCAGGATGCTCAAACAGTTCAGGTTTCTCACCTGCCCAACCCTGGCGCGCCAAGACGCGCCTTACCCAAGCAAGGCCGCAGGCGAGTGACCCCTTACTACCTTAAAAGGGGTAGCTGGGATGATCCCCATTGCGCTTGGTAAGCGAATCCTTTCTAATTCTCTTCATCTCTCTTTAAAGGGAGTGGTCGAGGCTGCCCTTTACTGCGCGCATCGAACGAGCACAGTTTCATCGTGCGCGTTCTGCGAGCAAGAAGGGCACCTGGCTGCTCCCTTTCTTTTTTTCAACATCCTGTTCGTTAGGTCTTGCTGGGGGAGGCCAAAGCCTTGTTGACTTCCCGGAGGAGACTCCGTTCAATTTCCGCAACCTCCTCCGCGCTCACACTGAGTACGCGTCCACCCTGAGCCAGTTTTTCAAAGTCGGCTTTGACGTTGAGCCGGGTAATGTTCGAGGGGAGGGCATGAAGCGACAGCATGTATTGATTCCGTGAACCGGCGACTTCGAGCGAGGCAGGGGGAGAGACTTTTCGCTCCGTCACGTAGACGGCCTTCTGATCCGTCTTGATACTCACTTTGATGCGGTACCCGTTGCGGAGAAGGGTTTCTTCTACCATCTTGGCAACGGTGCTCAAAGGGCGGGGGATGTTGTCAGTCTGGGTCCCTTTCTCTTCGACATGGATAATCTGCGCCGCTTGGGTTGCTGCGTTTTTTTGGACATCGGCGCTCAGTTTTTTTGCCTGGGCTGTTTGTATCGCCAGATTATCGGCGGCGGCTTTGGCTTCGGCCTTGGCCCTTTCGGCAGATTGCTTCGCGTCGCGCAGCTCCTGATTCAGCAGATCAATCTGCTGGTGTATGACCTTGTTCCCGTCCTGCAGCGAGGTGACCACCGATTCCTGCTTCGCCAGTTGTTTGCGGAGCGACTCATTTTCCGCTTTGAACGGCGAGTCGTCAGGCTTACAACTGCTGGCTAAGACACAGAGCGCGATCGCGCCGATCCACAGGGGCCACTGGTTCGATTGTGTCTTATGTTGCACAGCATGTTCCTCCGGCTAATCCGTACGATTATCCACGCTTCGCATCGACTTGTCCACGCCGCGCCGGATTCGATGAATTGACCAGCATTCGTTCGGCCAGTTATGCTCGATCCATGACGACTCGCCTCATCATTGCGATCATGGTTCTCCTGTTCATGGGGGCGTCGGGAGCGGTGGCGGGATCAGAGCGGAAGGCCGATGCCGTTTCGGCTGAAGATTATGCCTTGTACGACCAGGTCGTCACGAGCAAGTTTCTCACGTCAGCGACTCAGTCGGTTGTGATCGAACGCCTGACGCGGCTTCGGCTCTCCCAAGATCAGGAGGGGCCGACGACGACCGAAGCCTTTCAGGAGCAGGGGTATTTCGACGGTGAACTGCCGGTGGACCTGATCCGGGAATTGATCTCGGTCAACCGGCAAGCAAGCCGGCTCGAAGGGCGATTTCACTTTGCGGTCGGCTACCGGTTCGTTACGGAGGGCAGGATCGAAGAGCCAGAGGTCTCCCTGGCCCGTCCAGTTACGGTCGCTGGCTCAACACAGGTTCAAGCGCCGCTGGTCTTGGATCGTCTGGCGTTCTCTCGCGTGGCGCGAAACCTCCGCAACGATCATGCGCTGCTGTTTGTCGAAACTCTTCGTCCCGATGGCACCGGAGCAGGATTCCTTGTGTGGTGTCGCCGTCAAGGACGAAGCTGGACGTTGTTCGACACGGAAGTCGTGTGGACCATACAGGTTCAGGTCGATCCAGAAGAAGGGCCGCTGCTTGCACCCTGAAGGGCTTGGGCGGTAGCATGCGTCCATGTCGACGACCATGATCCGAAAAACATTTTCCGTCCCGCCTCTTGGTTGCAATTGCTCGATCATCGGCGATCCGGTGACGAAGCAGGCGATCGTGGTCGATCCTGGCGGCGCCTACGAGCGCATTCTGCGCGAGGTGCAGCAACTGGGATTGACGGTCACACATATTCTCCACACCCATGCGCATTTCGACCATTTTCTCGCGTCCGGCGACATGAAGAAGGCGACGGGGGCGACAATCTGTCTCCATCAGAACGATCTTGAGTTGTGGAAGAATCTCGAAGCGCAGTGTCGGATGTTCGGCGTGGCCTACCTGCCGGTCCCAATGCCCGACTACTGGCTCAAGGATGAGGAGAAGTTGCTGGTCGGCCAGGTCTCCGCTGTGGCGCTCCATACGCCCGGTCACACCCCAGGGTCCATGAGTTTTCACTTCCCGGGCGACAACCTCGTGTTGGCCGGCGATACGCTCTTTCGTGGCAGCATCGGGCGCACCGATCTCTGGGGCGGAGATTTCGATGCCATTGAGCAATCCATTCGAGAGCGATTGTACAGCTTGGACGATGCGACGGTCGTGGTGACGGGGCATGGACCGGAGACCGACATCGGGGTAGAGAAGGAGACGAATCAATTTGTCCGTGTCTGAGCTGCAGGGGAGGTGACTATGATGGCCTGCCAGCGGTTTGTCCTCTTTCTGTGTGTTCTCTGTGCCCTTCTGCTTCCTGTTGGCCCTGCCGCCTCATCCCCCTCGACAACTTCCGAGCAAGTGACGATCACGGACGTGAAGGTTCGCATGTCGGATCAAGGTCCGGTCGTCCTCTTGCAGGCGGAAGGCAAGTCCATTCCGATCTTTATCGACGTCACTGTCGCCGTTTCCATCCAAGGCGCATTGAATGGTGAACGGGTGTCTCGCCCGATGTCGCACGATTTAATGCATACGATTCTTGAATCGTTTGGCGGCAAAGTCACCCAGACAGTCATCACGCTACAAGGCGGGACCTATTACGGTGCGTTGACCGTGGCGTTCAGGGACAATGTGAAGACGTTCGATAGCCGGTCGTCCGATTCCATCGCGCTCGCGATTCACTTTCAGGCGCCGATTATCGTGGGGCGGGATTTGCTGAACTCAGCCGGACGATTGCTGGAGAAGCCGAAAACCGACACGTTATGAGGCCTACTCTTTTGCCATCCGCTCTTTCAATCGTGCGAGGCGTTTCTCGGTGGACTGCTTGATGAAGGCCATGTTTTCTCCGAGGTGTTGCTCAGCGTTAATTTTTCCGCCCTCGCGCCGCTTTAACTGGTCCAGCCCGAATTGCGCGATCACGGGGCCGTCTTCCTGGATCAGCGATTTCCAGATCGCCACACATTTGGTCTGGAGAACGACGGGATACGTATCGCAGGGTGGATCGGCCGCCCATGCGGTGCTCCAGCTCGCTCCCAGTAGGATGAATGCCAACGCCAGTGCAATCATGGTACGTCGTACGTGTATTCGCGGCATGAATGGCTCCTCTCAGATCGCCTCACGATAGCACAACTCAACTGGTCTTGCAGACGATCGACGCGTACGAACGGTCGGCCAAGGAGTGTGTCGCCCGCTGGAGCAAACGGCGGCATCGTCGACCACCGTTGTTGGCCGAATGGCTCACGCATCTCCCTGCCGATGCGAGGCTGTTGGACCTTGGATGCGGTGGAGGGCAGGACGCAGACGACCTTGATCGGCGCGGGTATCGCGTGGTGGGTGTGGATCGAACGAGTGCGCTGCTGTTAGCGGGGCGCCGTCGATATCGTTCATTGCCGTTGGTGCGTGCTGACCTCCGCTCCCTTCCCTTTCAGGCGATGGCGTTTGATGGCCTCTGGGCAGCGGCCTCGCTGATGCACCTTCCAAAACCGGATGCCCGCCGTATCCTGGCCGATCTCTGCAAGCTTGTCCGTCCGGGCGGCCTCTTCGCTGCGACGGTGACCTATGGCATGAAGAGCCGCCTCGTGACGGATGGATGGGTTCCTGGGCGCTATTTCGCTCGCTGGAGAAAGGACGAACTCGCTCGCGCAGTTCGTCGAGCTGGATGGGAAATCGTATCGCTACAAGTGGTGAGTAACCAAGAACGCAAAGGTCGGTGGATCAATGTGATTGCCAGACGAGGAGGGTAGTGCATACAGCTTTTTATCGAGAGGCCGAGTAGATAGACGTCGCGACATTTCCCTGCCCGTGAATGACTTGCGTGAGGCGACCAAGATCGTCATAGATATGCTGCGCCTGGTCGGCAACAGCCATGGTAGGCACCAACACACAGAGCGCCAGCGCACCGGCAATGACCGTCAATACTTTTGAAAATGCCATCTGCTTCATCGAAGGGATTTCATCACCGTTTGCCACTCACTTTTACTTCTATTTTTGGAATCGATCCCGCCCGCGTACCCAAGCAATAAAGCTGCTATCCTCTTTTCCTTCCCCTCGGTGCCGCCCCATTCCGGACAGGCGGACGGGACATTTTTTCTTTCTCTTTGTCACAGGGTTCTTATATAGAAGTACAATCACATGCCAGCCATACCGATCCCGAGCCAGAAGCAGAATCCATAAAATATCTCAAAGCATCTTTTCTGTTTGCGCACAAGCTGTTCCTTCTCCTCCTCACTGTGAGGGACAGGATACTGAGGAGCAGGATAATCACGTGTGTAAAGATGCTCTGCATGCTGCCGTGCGTTCTTGTAGAAGTATGCTGCAAAAGCCGTAAGCCCCAAAGAAGCAATCGCACTAATAATCAATGACGATGGCGATAGCATGTTCGTCATGGGAAGACACCAGCGCCGTGGAGGTAACTGAATCCTTGTCCCGCGTCAATCGCAAGGCCTGTACCAAGAACCGCTCCAGTTCCACCTCCGATAGCTCCTCCAATCGCTCCCCCAAGCCCCCCGGCAATTGCTCCGTAGACTATTGCCTTAGTATCCCCGGGCGAGCCTACTGCTGTCGTGATTGCACCTGTTGCAGCTCCGAGAATCCCTCCATAGGGAGAACAAAGGGGTCGGGAGTTTTTGTTATAAATGATTGCAAAGTGGCCGGCTCTGAAGCGAATCACAGGATAAGTTGGACATCCCACGGTATTCTAGCAGGGCGCACAGAATGCACAAGAGATTGGAGCGCGGCTTCTGGCTGTGGTGGACCAAGCCGTAACAAACAAAGACTCCCGACCACTCTTCATGACCCTGACACATTTTTATTCCCTCCACAAAAGAGGACTTGACCCCTTTTTATACTTGGCGCGCTCAAAAACCAAGTGCAACATGTATGGGAGAATATGTTGCATGGGAAATATCTACACACAGTTGAGTCTTCAAGAACGGACGATGATCCACACGCAACTGGAGAGAGGCCTCACCCCGGCAGCGATTGCCCT